>CAMCMI010000082.1 GCA_945875875.1 Rhizobium sp. Q54 | reverse complement strand
GGCGCAGACGATGTCTATGGCGCAGCATTCCGGCGCGCGGGCGTGCTGCGCGTGGACACGATCGACGAATTGTTTGCCGCCGCCGAAACGCTTGGCCGCATCGCGCCCTTTCCCGGCGACCGGCTCGCCATTCTCACCAATGGCGGCGGACTTGGCGTTCTGGCAGTGGACGAACTCAGCGCGCTTGGCGGCAAGCTCGCCGATTTTACGCCCGAAACAATTGCGCAATTGAACGTCGCCATGCCGCCCGCATGGTCGCACGCCAATCCCGCCGACATTGTTGGGGATGCCGATCCAGCGCGCTTTGCCGCAGCGCTGGCGCCCATTCTCGAAGATCCAAACGTGGATGCTGCAATGGTCATCCATTGTCCCACAGCGGTTTCTCACGGGGACGAAGTGGCGCAAGCGGTGGTGGACGTGGTGCGTGAGCATCGAACCGCAGCGTGGCGCGCCAAGCCCGTCTTTGCGGTCTGGCTGGGCGCCGATGAGCGCTCCAATGCAATCTTTGGCGAGGCCGGCATTCCCCATTACGCCAGCGGCGGCATGCAAGGCTTCATGCATCTGGTGAACTGGCGCAAGAACCGCGATGCGCTGATGGCGACCCCTGCCGGCGTGCCTGACGGAGAGCCGGATGTGGCTGGTGCGCAGGCGATTGTCGCAGACGCCCTTGCGCGCGGCGAGCCCTGGCTTGATGCGGTGGAGATCGCCAAGCTCTTGCGCGCCTACGCGATTCCGTGCGCCGATGCGCAATTGGCGGCCAGCCCAGAGGAGGCGGCCAAGATCGCGGCGCCCATGATCGCAGAGCATGGTTCGTGCGTCGTAAAAATCTTCTCGCGCGACATCACCCACAAGTCCGACGTCAGCGGCGTGGTGCTGGATTTAACAACGAGCGAGGCCGTGCGCGAAGCCGCGACCACGATCATCGCGCGCGCCCGCAAAGCCCGACCAGACGCGCATATTGGAGGCGTGACCGTGCATCCCATGGTGCGCCGCCCCAATGGCCGCGAGCTGATCGCAGGCCTTGCAGAAGACCCGACCTTTGGTCCCGTAGTGTTGTTTGGGCGCGGCGGCACGGCGGTCGAAGTCATCAACGACAAGGCGCTGGCTTTGCCCCCGCTCGACATGGGACTTGCGCGCGCGCAGATTGAGCGCACGCGCGTCGCCCGTCTGCTGCGCTCCTATCGCGACAAGCCGCAGGCCGATATTGACGCGGTGGCGCTGACGCTGGTGCGCCTTGCGCAAATGTCGGCGGACATTCCGCAGATCATCGGGCTCGATCTCAATCCGCTGATCGCCGACGAGAACGGCGTAATCGCGCTTGACGCACGGGTGCAAATTGTGCCCTGTCCCGAGCCTGCGCGCGCGGGCGCCAATCCGCGTTTTGCGGTGGCCCCCTATCCGCGTTTTCTCGAACAGAAGCTGGTTCTACGTGACGGCGCCAGCATTTTCGCGCGACCCGTGCGCCCTGAAGACGAGGATATGTATCGCCGCTTTTTCCACCGCGTGACAATGGAGGATTTGCGTCTGCGCTTCTTTGCGCCGGTCAAGGATTTCAACCATGTGTTCATCGCGCGCCTGACGCAAATTGATTATGCGCGCGCCTTCGCGCTCTGCGCTATTGACGAGAGCGACGGCGAGATGGCGGGCGGCGTGCGCGTGATGCATGATCCCGACGAGACGAGCGGCGAATATGCGGTGCTGATCCGCTCCGATTTCAAAGGTCGCGGCCTTGGGTGGGCGTTGATGAAAAACGCAATCGACTACGCGCGCAGAGTCGGACTTGAAAAGCTCAAGGGCTACGTCCTGCCGGAAAACCGCGCGATGCTGGACCTGTGCGAGCGCCTTGGTTTCGAAATGATCGACGACCGCGAAGACCCCGGCGTTAAAATCGTGATCCTCGACGTGCGCAAAATGGTTTTGTAACGCTTAATCGCCCACGATCACCACATGCAGGCGACGCGGCCCATGCGCGCCCAGCAGCAGCTTCTGCTCGATGTCGGCGGAGCGCGAGGGGCCTGTCACAAGATTGACCGTGCGCGGCATGATGCCGGCGCCATAGCGCTCACGCAAGCGCGCCCAAACCGCCTCGTAATCGGCCTCGATGTCAGACGCGCGCAAGATCACGATGTGGTTGTCGGGCAGAAAGTTCAGCGTGGTGGGATTATGCGCGCCAGACACAAGCGCCAGCGTTCCTGTCTCTGCAACGCCAGCCTCCGCAAAGCTGACCGAATTGAGATCGTCGCCCGCTGACGGCCCGTACGAAATCTCAAGGGATGCTGCGCCCCATGCCAAATTGCGCAGGCGCGCATCATCGCCCATGCGCAGATGCGCAGGCAGATTGTGCGCGCGAAGAAATTCAGCGATCTGCGCCGGCGCCTCGTTCACGTCGGCGGCATGCGCAATGCTCGTCGCCACCGCCTGCGCCTGCTCGACGAACATTTTGAGCCGCGCGGCTGCATCGCCCTGCCCGCGTTGCGGCGCTATCCCGCGCGCATGGGCCGCAAGGCGCGCTTCAACGGAGGCGCGGCGCGGCGCGTCAATGCCCGACACGCCCAGCGAACGGCGCACGTTGGAGAGAATGTCTTCGCGCGCGCTCATGACCGCTTCCTCTGTTTGGCTTGCTGCGCCTTCCATTGCGCCTGAAACGTTTGACCCTGCGGCGCAGGCAGATCGCGCTGCGCCGTCCAGCCGCTTGCAAGGGGAAGCGATTTGAAACGCCCCTTCCCGCGCGCGGCCCATGCGAGCGCGCGTATTGTCAAGCCTGTGACAAAACGATAGAGCGCCGGGCGGCGCGCAAAAAACGCCCACAGGCCAAGGCCTGCGCGCGAGACGGCGGGCGACAGATGACGCTCGAACTCGCGCTCACGCCAATGGCGCATCAGCTTTGGCAGCGGTATGCGCACCGGGCACACGCTCTCGCAGCGTCCGCAAAACGTCGAGGCGTTGGGCAAATGCCCCGCCTTGTCCACGCCAATCAAGGATGGCGTCAGCACCGCCCCCATCGGTCCCGGATAGACCCAGCCATAGGCATGACCGCCAACAGCGTGATAGACGGGACAATGGTTCATGCATGCGCCGCAACGTATGCAGCGCAGCATCTCTTCAAATTCCGAGCCCAGCATATTCGACCGGCCGTTATCGACCAGCACCACATGATATTCCTGCGGCCCATCGAGATCATCGGCGCGGCGCGGGCCGGTTGAGAGCGTTGTATAGACCGACATCTCCTGCCCCGTGGCCGAGCGCGCCAGCACGCGCAAAAGCCCGGCTGCGTCCTCAAGCGTGGGCACGATCTTTTCAATCGAGGCCACGACGACATGCACGCGCGGCAAAATCTGCGACAGATCGCCATTGCCCTCATTGGTGACGATGATCGACGTGCCGGTTTCCGCCACCAGAAAGTTGGCGCCGGTCACGCCGATGTCGGCGGCCAGAAATTTTGCGCGCAGTTCCGCGCGCGCCTCAGCCAGAAGGCTTTCCGGCTCGCTCAGATCGCGGTCCTTCGGCAACCATGTATGCACGCGGCGGAACTCGGCCTCCACGTCCTCCTGGTTCAAATGCACGGCGGGCGCGATGATATGCGAGGGCGCCTCGCCGCGAAGCTGAATAATGTATTCGCCAAGGTCAGTCTCAACCGCTTTGATCCCGGCCCGCTCCAGCGCAGCGTTAAGTCCGATCTCTTCGGACACCATCGATTTGCCCTTGGCGACACTGCGGGCGCCGCGCGATTTGGCCAGATCAACGATGATGCGGCTCGCCTCCTCCGCTGTGCGCGCCCAATGCACATGGCCGCCGGACTCGATGACTTTGCGCTCGTAGGCTTCGAGATAAACGTCAAGGTGAGCGAGCACATGATCGCGCAAATCGCGCGCCTGATCGCGCAGCGCTTCAAACTCGGGCAGGCGATCAGCGACGGCGGCGCGCTTGGCGATGAAATTTGTGCGCACGTTGCCGAGCGCTTTCTGCAATTGCCCGTCAGCCAGAGCGGCGCGGGCGTTTTCCCTGAACTGTGGCGATGTCGGATAAGCTGTCATGTTGAAAAAGCTTTCATGGCTGACTGCCCCAATTGAGAATGCTCATGAGATTGCTGCTTTTATCAGTCCACACCAATTGCGAGACGCCTCCGTCGCGCCATTGCGATATTGCGCTTTTGACCTGCGGCGCTTCAAAGAAAACCTTGTCGCGCGAGTAGAGCGCCCAGGAAATCGGCTGCGCGCAATGATCGCTCGTCTTCGTCTCGAACCATCCTAATTCAAGTTTGAACGCCTGCGCCATGCCCCGATGAAGCGGCGCCATTTCAAAAGTGTCCAGCTCAAAATTAATCGCCAGCACGCCGTCGTCCGCCAGATGGGCAAGATAGACCTCGAACGCTTCCCTTGTCATCAGATGCAGGGGCGGTGCGGCGCCGCGAAACGCGTTCATCACCAGCACGTCGAAGTTCTGGCGCTCGCCCGAATCCAGCTGGCGCTCCATCATAAGGCGCGCATCGCCAAGCCGCACATGTGTTTGCGCCCTGCTGTCTTGCAGAAACGTGAAGCGGCGATCGGCCAGATCGAGCGCAGCGGGGTTGAGTTCGTAATAAGTTATAATATCGCCCTGCCGCCCAAGGCTCGCCACCATGCCCGCGCCAAGCCCGATCACGCCGATGCGCAAAGGCGCGTTCGGATCGGCGCGGCGCTTTGCATGATGATCGAGCGCAAGGCCAAGCGCGCTCTGTGCATCAAAGCCGCAAACCGGCTGAAGCTTGCGGTCCGCCTGCTGAAATTGCAAACCCTGATCGACGCCCGCCTGCTGCATCACGAGGCTGGCGTAAGCTGGATCGCCTCGCTCGTTGCGCACCACGCGCAAGACGCCGTAGAAATTACGAATGCGCTCGACAAGCGTCTGCTCAACGCGCGTTTCCTCATAAACATTGACGCCAACGCCAAACAAGAAGACAGCGCCAGAGATCGCACCCGCAAACCGCAGCCAATGCGACTGCCGCCACAAAAGCCAGACGCAAAGCCCGCCAATGGCCAGCAAGACCAGCGGATGCTCGAAATAATCAGCGAACGCCACCGGCGCCGCAAGCGCCACAAAAAGCCCGCCAAGCGCGCCGCCAAAAGACATCGCAAGATAGAATTTCGGCAATCGCACAGGCGGGGGCTGCAGCCGCGCCAGCTCGCCATGGCAGATTATGCAGCCGGTAAACAGAACCGCTAAATTCAGGCCCAGCTGCAACGCCAGATCAGCCGAAGAGACCGGCTGCGCCAGCACAAAAGACGCGCCCGACAGCAGCAGGAAGGCGATTGCAAAAGGCGCGCGGCGATAGAGCTTTGCGCGCCCGAAGACGATCACGAACGACAGCAAATACAGGCTCAGCGGCGCCACCCACAAGAACGGCGCAACGCCTGAAAATTGCGTGATCGCGTTCGTGACCGCCAGCAGCAAGATAGAACCCAACGCCGCATAGATGATCCACGAGAACACAGGATCGGCGCCACGCGCGGCGCGCAGCAAGGCGCCGGCATTGGCCGGCTCCTCGCCTTTGGCGCGCGCCATTGTTATGAGCCCGCACGCGAAAAACAGCGCCGCATAAGCTGCGAACGCCCATGACCACAACAACGTCTGCGCGCCGCCGGACAGCGTGCGCTCAAAGAAGAACGGATAGGACAGCAGGCCGATGAACGACCCCAAATTTGAGGCCGCGAAAAAGCGCGCTGGCTGAAGGCCCGGATCAATGCGCGCCAGCCAGGCCGACAGCAGCGGCGACGTCATCGCCAAGATCACATAGGGCAGCCCGACGCTGGCGGCCAAAATCGTAATAATGCGCCAATTGGGATCGTCGCCAGCGTCCGGCTTCCATGTTTCCAGCGGCGTAATCGGCAACAAAGCCAGCCCGATAGCCAACAATGCGATTTGCGTTTTCACCTGCGCGCGAACGGGAAACGGCAACGTGACGGCGTAGGCGAGGCTATAGCCCGCCAGCAGCGCGCCCTGAAAAAACAGCATGCAGACGATCCACGTCGTCGCGCTGCCGCCAAACCATGGCAAAATGAACTTCGCCAGCATCGGCTGCACCTGAAACAACAGGAAACCGGCCAGCCCCATCGTGGCGGCAAAGACGACGACAATTGTCTGGCGCGAAAGCGTCACGCTTTTTCAGGCGCGGCGGCGGCGATCGGCGGCGCATCCGTCATGCCCGCCAGCACCTCGGCCACATGGCGAACTTCGATTTTGGAGCCATCGCGCGCAAGCTTGCCGGCCATGTTCATCAGGCACCCAAGATCTCCAGCCAGCAGCGTATGCGCGCCGCTGGCTTCAACGCACGCCGTCTTGGACGATACGATAGCGCCGGAAATGTCGCTGTATTTTACAGCGAACGCGCCGCCAAAGCCGCAGCAGACGTCGCTGTCTTTCATCTCGCGCAATTGCAGGCCTGCTACGCTTGCGAGCAATGTGCGCGGCTGGTCGCGCACGTTCAGCTCGCGAAGTCCTGAGCATGAATCGTGATAGGCGACGGCATGCGGAAACGCCGCCTGCACAGATTGCACGCCCAGCACGTCAACGAGAAAGCTCACCAGCTCATGGGTTTTAGCCGCAAACGCGCGAGAGCGCGCGCTTAAAGCTGGATCGTCCTCGAACAATTCAGGATAATGGCGCGCCAGCATGCCCCCGCATGAGCCCGACGGCGCCACGACATAATCAACGTTGGCGAACGCATCCATCACCTGCAAGGCGATGGCGCGCGCGTTTGCCCGGTCGCCGGAATTGAACGCAGGTTGCCCGCAACACGTTTGCGAGGGCACGCTGACCACGCAGCCCGCATCCTCCAGCAACTTCACAGCCGCAAAGCCGATTCCGGGGCGAAACAGATCGACCAGACAGGTGACGAGCAGGCCGACGCGAACCTCCGTCCCGGCTTTGTTTTGGTCAGACATCCGCAGCCTCCCTCGCGTGAAATAGCTTGCATCAAAACTTGCCCCACTTTGCCCCGCCACAGGCTGGCAGGCAATGAGCCAAAGGTCCACATGAACCAAAACCTGCGCGCACGAAGGTCCAAAAGGCTCATGAGCGAGACTTTGCGCGAAGCCCGCGCGGCATGTATGTTGGGCCCAAGCATGATCAGCTGATGTCCGGGAGCGAAAAATGAACGAGATTCTTTTTCCAACGCCTGATGGCGCCATCATGGATCGCCGCGACGCCATCTTAAGCGAGCTGGCCGCCATCGCATCGCCCGGCTGTCTCATCGTTTCCGAGGACGAGCGCCGCGCGTTCGAGACCGACGCCTTCACCGCCTATCGCCGCATGCCGCTGGCCGTCGTATTGCCGCGCACGACGGAAGAGGTCAGCGCGCTGCTGGCCTATTGCCACAGAACGGGCCTGAAAGTGGTGCCGCGCGGGGCGGGAACGTCGCTGGCGGGCGGGGCGATTCCGCAGGAAGATTCGATCGTTATCGGCGTCTCGAAGCTGAACAAAATCCTCGACGTCAACCTGCCCGACCGCACCATCCGCGTGCAGGCCGGGGTTACGAATCTGTCTGTCTCCGAGGCGGTTTCGCCAGACGGATTCTTTTATGCGCCTGACCCCTCCTCGCAGCTCGCCTGCACGATTGCGGGCAATATCGCGATGAATTCCGGCGGCGCCCATTGCCTGAAATACGGCGTCACCACCAATAACGTTCTTGGCGCCAAGATCGTACTCATCACCGGGGAAATCATAGAGCTTGGCGGCGAGGCGTTCGATGCGCCGGGGCTTGATCTGCTGGGGCTTGTCATTGGCTCGGAAGGCCAATTGGGCATCGTGACGGAGGCCACGTTACGCATTGTGCGGGCGGCGGAAGGCGCGCGCCCAGTGCTGTTTGGCTTTGACTCCAGCGAGGCGGCGGGCGCGTGCGTGGCCGCCATCATCGGCGCGGGCATCGTGCCGGTGGCGATGGAATTCATGGACAGGCCCGCGATACAAATCTGCGAAGCCTACGCCAAGGCGGGCTATCCGCTCGACGTCGAGGCGATGCTGATTATCGAGGTCGAGGGATCGGACGCGGAGATGGAGGCGGAGCTGGCGCGCATCGTCGACATCGCCCGCGCCCACAACGTCAGCGTGGTGCGTGAATCGCGCTCGGCGATGGAGACGGCGTCGATCTGGAAAGGCCGCAAATCCGCGTTCGGCGCCACGGGGCGCGTGGCTGATTACATCTGCATGGACGGCACGGTGCCCACCGGCCAATTGTCCTACGTGCTCAAGCGCACCAGCGAAATCGTGGCGAGCTACGGCCTGCGCGTGGCCAACGTGTTCCATGCTGGCGACGGCAACATGCACCCGCTCATTCTCTACAACGTCAACGATCCCGCAGATCAGGCCAAGGCGGAGGCTGCGGGCATGGATATCTTGCGCCTCTGCGTGGAAGTCGGCGGGTGCCTCACCGGCGAGCATGGCGTGGGCATCGAGAAGCGCGATTTGATGCGCTGCCAGTTCAACGAAATCGATCTTGAGCAGCAAATGCGCGTACGCGCGGCGTTCGATCCGCAATGGTTGCTGAACCCGGCCAAAGTATTTCCGCTGGACGGGCGGCTCGGCGCAAATGAGATCGCAGCATGATGCAGGTTTTGGCGCCTGAGACGGAAGCGCAGGCCTGCGAGGCGATTGCCAGCGCACGCGCAGATAAACGCACGCTGGAGATTGTCGGCGGCGGCACGCGCTCAGGCCTTGGTCGCCCGGTGAGGGCCGATAGCGTTCTTTCCACGCAAAGCCTGCGCGGAATCACGCTTTACGAGCCCGCAGAACTTGTGGTGAGCGCATGGGCGGGCACGCCTCTGCGCGAGATTGAGACTCTGCTGGCGGGCAAACAGCAAATTCTCCCCTTCGAGCCGATGGATCATCGCGCGATTTACGGAACGCAAGGCGAGCCGACGATTGGCGCGCTGGCGGCGTGTAATATCTCTGGCCCGCGTCGCGTGCGGTCTGGCGCCGCGCGCGATTCGCTTATCGGGTTGCGCTTCGTAAACGGGCGCGGGGAAGCGGTTAAAAGCGGCGGGCGCGTCATGAAAAACGTCACCGGGCTTGATCTTGTGAAGCTCTCCTGCGGCGCGCATGGAACGCTTGGCTTGCTGACCGAGGTCACGTTCAAGCTGTCGCCGGCGCCGCGCGGCAGCGGCACGCTTATCATTGAGGGGCTGAATGACGCGCGCGCCATCGCCGCCATGTCGATGGCGCTGGGCTCGCCGTTTGAGTTAAGCGCTGCGGCGCATATCCCGTCGCAAAAGCGCACGCTATTGCGCATCGAGCAGGCGCCGGACTCGCTAGCCTATCGGATGGAGGCTTTAACCGGACTCGCAAAGCCCTTTGGGCCTGCGCGCAGGCTATCGGACAGCGAGGCGCATGAGGCGTGGGCGGGCGTGCGCGACGTAGCGCCGCTGGCCAATTCCAAAGCGCCTGCGCTATGGCGGATTTCGATTGCGCCCAGCCGCGCAGCCGCTTTTGTCGCCGACATGGCCGCGCAAAATATCGCACAAGACCATTATTACGATTGGGGCGGCGGGCTCATATGGCTCACAAGCGGGCTTGACGCGGCGAAGGTCGAAACGCTTCAAACCGCTGCAGCGCAGGCCAAAGGCCACGCGATGCTGGTGCGTGCAAGCCAGGATGCGCGCGCGCAATTACATGTTTTTCAGCCGCAGCCGCAAGCCATGATGAATTTGAGCGGCAGGGTGAAAGCGAGCATGGACCCGGATGCAATTCTCAATCCCGGTCGCATGTACGCATGCCAATGATGAGGCTAGAAAATGAGAATCTACCGGCTTGAACCAAAGACAAACCTTAAAAGGCCGGCGGTTCGCAACAAGGACGGACTTCTGGTTCTTGGCTCGCCGTTGTTCGGCAATCAAAAACACAAAACAGAAAATAAAATCATGACGGCTTCCGAAGAAGAGGCAATCACACTCATTCGGAAAGGATATTCCATAAGGGTAGAGACGAAGTCAGCTCCCTCCCTTGTGAGAAAGAACCTGTTTATAGACGGCACGAAGGTGGACTGAGCATGCAAACCAACTTCTCTGACGCTCAGCTTGCCGATCCGCATATGCGGGAATCAGAAAAGATCCTGCGTACTTGCGTCCATTGCGGTTTTTGCACCGCGACGTGCCCGACCTATCTGCTGCTGGGCGACGAGCTGGATTCGCCGCGCGGGCGCATTTATCTCATCAAGGACATGCTGGAAAACGGCAAGCCCGCCACCAAAGAAGTGGTCACGCATATCGACCGCTGTCTGTCGTGCCTGTCCTGCATGACGACGTGCCCTTCGGGCGTGAATTACATGCATCTGGTGGACCATGCGCGCGCCCACATTGAGCAGACCTATGATCGCTCATGGAGCGACCGCATTATGCGCGCATTGCTCGCCAATGTGCTGCCCTATCAAAACCGGTTCCGGCTGGCGCTGATGGGCGCCTGGTTTGCGCGGCCCTTGCGCGGCGCCCTCGCGCGCATACCTCAAATCGGCCCGCGTATTGCAGCGATGCTGGCTCTGGCCCCTGTGAAATTTGCCGTGCGTGAGCTAAATCCCCCTGCGCTGCAAGGTTCTTCTTCACGCAAGCGCGTGGCGATTCTGGATGGCTGCGCACAGCCGGTGCTGCGACCCTCCATCAATGCGGCGACGCGCCGCGTGCTGGCGCGCGCTGGCATCGACGTGATAGCCGCGCCCGGCGAAGGATGCTGCGGCGCGCTTGTCCATCACATGGGGCGCGAGGCCGATGCGCTGGCGTTCGCGCGCCGCAACGTCGATGCGTGGACCCGGCTGATGGATGAGGGCGGGCTCGACGCCATTCTCGTCACCGCGTCAGGCTGCGGCACCACGATCAAGGATTACGGCTTTATGCTGCGCGAGGATGAAGCCTATGCGCAGAAGGCCGCCCTTGTTTCGGCGGCGGCAAAAGACGTCAGCGAATATCTGGCCGGTCTTGATTTGCCGATTATTGCGCGTGCTGAAAAGTTGGTCGTCGCCTATCATTCGGCGTGTTCGATGCAGCACGGCCAGCAAATCCGCGACGAGCCCAAAAAGCTGCTGCGTGCAGCCGGTTTTGAGGTGCGCGACGTGCCGGAGGGCCACATCTGCTGCGGCTCGGCGGGCGTCTACAACATCATGCAGCCCGAGATCGCAGGCCAGTTGAAGGCGCGCAAGCTCGCCAACATCGCGCGCACAATGCCGGACGTGATCGCCACCGGAAATATCGGCTGCATCACCCATCTTGCGGCAGGGTCGGGCGCGCCCATCCTCCACACGGTGGAGCTGATCGACTGGGCGCAGGGCGGCCCCTGCCCGCCCGCGCTTGAAGGCGCTGGATTTCCGGACTGATCTGTGGCGTTCTGGCCGCGCAACATCGGGCGGCGGCCCCGGAGGATTTAGACATGGCGCGGAAGAC
>CAMCMI010000081.1 GCA_945875875.1 Rhizobium sp. Q54 | reverse complement strand
GCGCGTATCATCCAAGCGACGGCTGGGACCCGCTGGAGGCACAGCGCACACAGCATAAGTTGTTCAGCCCTTAAAACGCGTTTCTCTATGATGCCGTAAGAATACGTCGTGAGGCCAGAGCCGCGAGTCTGCGGGAAGTCGTAACAATTCGTCACGCGGAAACAATGGCAGCAGCTCTTCTGGAACCTGCCCCTTGGCGCGCAGAATGCGGAAATCCTTATCAATCGAAATTAGGCCGCGATCAAACAACCAATGGAACGTGCCCGACAACGCGAGCCCGTTGCGGATTGAATCCGGCCCATGATCCTCTACTGCTTTGATATGCGCGGCCTGCACCTCGGGCCTCCCCCCACCATTCAGCAGACGCAGGCCAGAGATCGCACAACGATTGTCATAGGCATCGCGCACAATCCGACGAAACGCCTTGTCCCGGTAAGGCCGCGTGAGGGTTTGTTCAACCATTGGACGTTCGTATTCATAGCTGGCGCCCTCCTCCGCAAAGCCATAAGCGGGCTGCGGCGCAATAACAGGGTGCTCGTATGGGCGAACGTCCATCGCCATGCCCATGGCGAGGATACGTTCGAATTCAGAATTGGGGACTGGCCGCACAGACCAGCCAAACCAACCCTTGCTTGTTCCGCCGTCCTCACGTTGCGCGCGGCTTTCAAGATAATCATCGCCGATCCGGAACGGCACAGGCGAAACGAAATTGATGTACGAGCCAGATTCGATGATTGCGTAGAAATGATCCGGGATAGTCGTGTCCGGCACCACCTCGCTGACGCGCGCTATGGCAAAATAAGACTGCCGGCCATCGTTTTTTGAACCAATTCCGCCTGTGCGGCGTGGTTCATAATAGACAATCCAATCGCCAACTGCTGATTGCGCAGCGGTGATATAGCGCTTGGGGAAATGATAGCGCTCCTCCGGAACATCGTCGTAGGAGGGCGAGAGCTTCGTAGTGAAAACAGCGTTCGCCATTCATGAATGGTGCCTGGACGTGGCTGGCCCGTCAAGCAGGCAACGCGCTCGCGCCCTGCCGTGGATGGCGGCCTTCCCGCCGCCATGACGTGGTTGGGATATTGAGCGCATAGCGGCAAACAACGCTGCCGCATCGGCAAAGAATGCGGGCTGGAAGCCCGCGGTCCGAAGGGCGTTCTGTGGACCGCGGGCGTCCCCGCCCGCAAAACGGCGTAAGCCGTGGCTTTGCATCAGCCCCAAAGAATGCGCGCGAGGCCGCGCGCGGTCCACGCTCCGTGCCTTCCCACCGCCATGGCGCGCTTGGCATGTTCAGCGCATAGCGGCAACCAACGCTGCTGCATCCGCACAGAATGCAGGCTGGAAGCCCGCGTCCGAAGGGCGCCTTCTTCCCCTACTCGCTACTCGCTCTATTCCTCAAACCTCTCCGCCCCGCCCTGCGACTTCCGGGGCGCGATGCTGTCGTCGGGCGCACGCAGCGGGGCGCCGGGATCGCGGAAGCGGTTGACGATGGGGTAGCGGCGGTCGCGGCCGAAGTTTTTGCGGGTCACCTTCACGCCGGGCGCCGATTGGCGGCGCTTGTATTCGGCGATGTAGAGCAGCCGCTCAATCTTCTTCACCAGCTCAAGATCATGCCCGCGCGACACGATGTCGGACACGCGCATCTCGCGCTCGACCAGACATTCCAGCACGTCGTCCAGCACCTCATATGGCGGCAGAGAATCCTGATCCGTCTGGTTTTCCCGCAGCTCGGCCGACGGCGGCTTGACGATGATGTTGTGCGGGATCACCTCGCCGTCCGGCCCCAAAGCGAAATCGGGCTTCCAATTGTTGCGCAGCTCGCACAGGCGGAACACCTGCATCTTGTAGAGATCCTTGATCGGATTGAAGCCGCCGTTCATGTCGCCGTAAATCGTGGCGTAGCCGACCGACATTTCCGATTTGTTGCCGGTCGTCACCAGCATCGGGCCGAACTTGTTGGAGATCGACATCAGCAGCGCGCCGCGCGTGCGGCTTTGCAAATTCTCCTCCGCAAGATCGCGCGGGCGACCCGCAAACAGCGGCGCCAGAACGCTTTCCATGCCCTCAACGCCGGGAGCTATCGGCAACACATCGTAGCGCACGCCAAGCGCATCGGCGCAAGCCTGCGCATCTTTTAGCGAGTCGGAAGAGGTAAACCGATAGGGCAGCATCACGCAATGCACGCGCGCAGCGCCCAAAGCGTCCACCGCCATCGCGGCAACGAGCGCGGAATCGACGCCGCCAGACAGGCCAAGAACCACGCCGGGAAAGCGGTTTTTATCAACGTAATCGCGCAGGCCCAGAACGCAGGCGGCGTAATCAGCCTCGTCACCTTCCGGCACAAGCGCGCGGGTCGCGGGCTCGCAAACCCAGTCGCCGTTGCGGCGCTCAAAAACAATGGTGCTGATGCTTTCCGCAAACGCAGGCAATTGGCAGGCGAGCGAACAATCGGCGTTGAGTGCGAAGGAGCCGCCGTCAAACACCAGCTCGTCCTGTCCGCCGATCTGGTTGAGATAGACCAGCGGCAGGCCGCTTTCGACGACGCGCGCAACCGCAATCGCCATCCGCTCGTCGTGCTTGCCGCGCCAATAGGGCGAGCCGTTGGGCGTCAGCAGCAGCTGCGCGCCCGTCTCGACCAGCGTCTCGATAATGTCGGCGCTCCAGATATCCTCGCAGATCGGCAGGCCAAGGCGCACGCCGCGAAACGAAATCGGCCCTGGCGCCGGACCGGCGGCGAAGACCCGCTTTTCGTCAAACACGCCGTAATTGGGCAGGTCGACCTTGAAGCGCACCGCATCGATGCGCCCGCCGTCGAGCAGCGCGTAGGCGTTGTAGCAGAGGCCGTTTTCGACCCACGGCGCGCCCACCAGCAGCGCCGGTCCGCCGTCCGCCGTCTCACGCGCCAGCTCCTCCAACGCGGTGCGGCAAGCCTCCTGAAAGGCGGGCTTGAGCACGAGGTCTTCGGGGGGATAGCCCGACAGGAACAGCTCGGAGAACATGACAAGGTCAGCCCCCTGCGTGCGCGCTGTCTCGCGGGCGCTGCGAATGCGCGCCGCATTGCCGGCGATGTCGCCGACGGTGCAATCAATCTGGGCGAGAGCCAGCGCGAGCCGGCTGGCGGGAGCTTGGGACAGGTTCATGTGTCCGATTTAGCCCGGCGCTGGCCTTGCGGCAATGGCGGGGAATTTTTCGGCGTTAATTGGACCGCGCCCGGCAAGAAAGAGCGCGTGGGGCCGCGCGCGGTCCAGATGCGTTCAGACCGGGAACCCTAACGCTAATAAATCAGCCCGCAGCGTTTGCGGATCGACGAAATGCAGCGCCGTAAAACCGAGCGCTTTGGCTGTGGCGATATTGGCGGGCGAATCGTCGATGAACACGCAATCGCGGGCGGCTAATTCATAGCGCTCCAGAAACAGCTCGAAGATCGCCGGATCGGGTTTCATCATACGCTCGCGGCCGGACACGACCACGCCCTGAAACCCCTGCAGGAACGGATACAGCGCACACGTCTCGTCAAACTTCTCGGCGGGGAAATTCGTGATCGCATAGGTCGGCAGGCCGGCAGCGCGCAGCTCTTTCAGCAGCGCCACGGAACCGTGGATCGGCCCGATGATCGTCTCCTGCCAGCGCGGATCATAGGCTTCAATCAACGCTGCGTATTGCGGGTAAAGCGCCACGCGCTGCGCGATGGCGTCAGCATAGGTCGCGCCGCCGTCCAGCGTTGCGTGCCATGAGACCGGGCAGACATTCGCGATGATATGATCCAGCTCGTCAGCCGGCGCCAGCTTGGCGAACAGATGGCGCATGTCCCACGCCAGCAGCACGTTGCCGATGTCGAAGACGATTGTCGTGGGCATGTTGGTTCCCGGTCCAGATGGCGTGGAGACGACGCGCAGCCAAAGCTGGCTCTCAGGCGAGCCCCAGCCGCTCCGCCAGCGCCGCAAGCCAAACGAGGCCTGCGATCAGCAGTGCGCAGAACACTGCCGCCGAGCCCATGTCCTTCACGATCTTGATCATCGGATGGCGCTCCGGCGTGACGTGATCGCAGAGCTTCTCGATGGCGGTGTTGAGCAATTCGACCGCCATCACCAGAAGCACGACACTAACCAGCGCAACGAATTGCCACAGACCGACGGCCACAAAAAACGCCAGCGGGACTGCAAGCGCAAGAACGATAGCCTCCTGCCGCACAGCGCGTTCCGTGCGCAGGGCGTGAGACAGCCCGGCGCAGGAATTATTAAAAGCCGCAATCAAAGCGTCCATGATTACTCTGCCGCGTGTACTTGCGCGGGCATGCCTGCGCGCTCAACCTTCAGCAATTCCGACACCAGGAACGCCACTTCAATCGCCTGCTCGGCGTTGAGGCGCGGATCGCAATAGGTGTGATAGCGGTCGCTGAGATCGCCCTCGGTGATCGCGCGCGCGCCGCCCGTGCATTCGGTGACGTTCTTGCCGGTCATCTCCAGATGGACGCCGCCCGCATACGTGCCTTCCGCCTGATGAATGGCGAAGAACGTGCGGATTTCGCTCATCACGCGCTCGAAGGGGCGCGTCTTGTAGCCGCCTGCGGATATTGTGTTGCCGTGCATGGGATCGCAAGACCACACGACCGTGCGCCCGGCGCGCTTCACGGCGCGAATGAGCGAGGGCAGATGATCGACGATTTTGTCGGAGCCAAAGCGGCAGATCAGCGTCAGGCGCCCGGCCTCGTCGTCGGGATTGAGCGCATCTATCAGGCGCAACAAATCGTCGGGCTGCAACGAGGGGCCGCACTTGAGGCCGATGGGGTTTTTCACGCCACGGCAATATTCAACGTGCGCATGATCGAGCTGGCGCGTGCGGTCGCCGATCCAGATCATATGGCCGGAGGTGGCGTAATGATCTCCGGTGGTGGAATCGACGCGCGTCAACGCCTGCTCGAAGCCCAGCAACAGCGCCTCGTGCGAGGTGTAGAAATCGGTTGCGCGCATTTCCTGATGGCGCTCGGCGTCGAGACCGATGGCGCGCATGAAGGCCAGCGTTTCGGTGATGCGGTCGGCCAATTCCTGATAGCGGTGGGATTGCGGCGAATCCTTCACAAAGCCCAGCATCCAGCGATGGGCGTTCTCAAGGTTGGCGTAGCCGCCGGTGGCGAACGCGCGCAGCAGGTTCAGCGTCGCTGCAGACTGGCGATAAGCCTCCAGCAGGCGACGCGGATCGGGCGCGCGGGCCGCTTCCGAAAATTCAAGATCGTTGACGATGTCGCCGCGATAGACCGGCAGCTCGATGTCGCCGCGCTTCTCGGTGTTGGCCGAACGGGGCTTGGCGAACTGCCCCGCGATGCGCCCTGCTTTCACCACCGGCGAGGAGCCCGCAAACGTCAGCACCACGGCCATTTGCAGAAACACGCGGAAGAAATCGCGGATGTTGTCGGCGGAATGCTCGGCAAAGCTCTCGGCGCAATCGCCGCCCTGCAACAGGAACGATTTGCCCAGCGCCACGTCGCCAAGCGCGCGCTTGAGCTTGCGCGCCTCGCCCGCAAACACCAACGGCGGATAGCCTGCAAGCGTGCGCTCAACCTCGTTCAAAGCCGACTCGTCCGCATAAAACGGCGCCTGCTTGATGGGCTTGCTTCTCCAGCTATCGACGCTCCAGCGATCCGTAGACATGTCTCAACTCCGAACGGGCGCATCTGGCGCGCCCAAATCCCTCGCGGGGCTTATACACGACCATGGCCGCGCTGGCGATAGTTTGAAGCTTCTTCCTTCTCCCACAGGCGGGAGAAGGAAAAGGACCTATCCCGCGCGCAGCGGCACCGGCAGCGCGGCGCCCTTCTCGTCCAGAATGGAAAACGACCAGCGTCCGTCGGCGCTGCGCTCCACAGCATACGTGAGCATGGAGGCCACGTTGTTGTCGGCGTCGAACGTCAGCACGCGCGGGCGCATGCCGGGCAGCTCGCTTTCCTGCGCATAGATCGAGCTGGCGATGATGACCTCGTCGCCCGGCTGGCAGGTGCGCGCAGCAGCGCCGTTCAGCACGCAGCAGCGCGAGCCGCGCTCGCCCAGGATCACATAGGTCGAGATGCGCGCGCCCGAAGACTTGTTCCAGATCTCCACGAATTCCAGCGGCATGATGCCCGCCTGTTCGCAATGATCGGGATCGAGCGTGACCGAGCCGTGATAATTCAGGTCCGCGCCCGTGACCTTCAGGCTATGCAATTTGGCGGCAATGATCTTGCGCATGTGTTCAACGCTCGTAGCGCGCAAATCGCGTGCGCATGGTGACGAGTTCTTCTGCGGCGGTGGGATGCACCGCCATGGTGGAATCAAAATCAGCCTTGGTGGCGCGCATCCGCACCGCAATTCCGATCAGCTGCGCCATTTCACCAGCCTCATGGCCGACGATATGGGCGCCCAGCACACGGTCGGACTCCCCGTCCACGATCAGCTTCATCAGCACGCGCTCTTGCCGGCCAGACAGCGTGGCGCGCATAGGGCGGAAGTCCGCTTTGTAAACGTCCACAATCTTGTAAGCCTGCCGCGCAGCCTCTTCGCTCAGGCCGATCGTGCCGATTTCAGGCGTGGTGAAAACGCCGGTAGCGATGTGCTCGTGATCGCATACGACGTCTTTGCCGCCGAACAATCTGTCGGCCAGCGTATGGCCCTCGCGGATAGCGACCGGCGTCAGGTTCACATGGTCCGTCACGTCGCCGACGGCGAAGACGGACGGAATGTTGGTGCGCGACATCTTGTCGACCTTGACCGCGCCATTGCGCGCAAGCACGACGCCCGCTTTCTCAAGCCCCAGCCCGCGCGTGTGCGGATCGCGGCCCGTCGCCACCAAAGCTTGCTCCGCCACAAGGCTTTCGCCATTGCTCAATTGCACGCGCAAGCCGCCTGGCTTTTTTTCAAACGAAGTCGGCGAGGCGCCGAAGTGGAACTTCACGCCAGCGTGAACCATCGCGTCCCGCAACGCGTTGCGCACGTCCTCGTCGAAGCCGCGCAAAACATTATCGGCGCGGATCGCCATCGTAACCTGAGCGCCAAGACGGGCGAATATGCTGGCGAATTCCACCGCGATATAGCCGCCGCCAACGACGAACAGGCTCTTGGGAAATGCGTTCAGATCAAATATCTCGTTGGACGTGATCGCATGCTCAACGCCGGGCACGGCAGGCACGCGCACGGGCGCCCCGCCAACCGCAACCAGAATGTATTTTGCTCTGACCAGACGCCCGTCAGCGAGGCGCACCTCGTTCGGCCCCTCCACCTCGGCGCGGCATTCGACGACGGAGACTCCTGCGCTGTCGAGGCCTTTGCGATAAAGCCCGGACAGCCGCGTGATTTCTTTTTCCTTGGCGTCCACCAGCTTCGACCAGTCAAAGGTCGGCTCGCCCGGCAAATCCCAGCCAAAGCCAGCCGCGTCTTCAAACTCATCCTTGAAGCGGCTTGCGTAGACGTAGAGCTTCTTGGGTACGCAGCCGCGAATGACGCAGGTTCCGCCGATGCGAAACTCTTCCGCGATCATGACTTTGGCGCCATAGCCCGCCGCGATGCGCGCAGTGCGCACGCCGCCCGAGCCCGCGCCTATGACGAAGAGATCGACGTCGAATTCAGCCATGTTCTGTCCCAATGAAATTGAAAAAGGCGCTAAATCGTATGGCCCTTTTTGCGCATTTCTTCACGCACGCGACTCATGAGATCGACGGACATTTCGCGATTCCACGCATCGAGAGAAACAACCATCTGGTCGATCACCCTCGGCTGCATTTCAACATATTGCTTGCCCGCGTCGCTTTTGAAGAAGGTAGCAGTGTCCTTCAGCGCCTTCTCGGTCATCACGCTGGCGAAGGCGCGCGCGGTCGAGTCCAGCATCAGGAGACTGCGCTTTTCAAACTCCGGCAGAAGGCTTTTCACGACCGTGATGAGATCGTTGCGCACTTCGGGACGGGTGCGTGCAATCGTCATGACGGTCTGGTCGGCGAGCTGCGGCAGAAAGGCGTTGAACGTGCGAGAAATGCCCGACAGCACGACGACTTCACGCGCCGCATCCAGATGGCTCGCGCTGATGGCTGCGGGCGCAGAGGTTTGGGCAGGAGCTTGCGCAAAAGCAGCCGAATGCAGAGAGACGGTTGCAAGAATTGCGGCCAGCGCGGAGGCGAGAATCGAGCGTTTCATCAATGGAATCTCCTCAAGTTCGTTTGGCGCGGCCGGCGGGATCGCCGACGATTGTGACGCCTGCTTGCGCGGCGACGATCACCGCATCAGCCATGCCTAAAAACAACCCGTGCTCCATGACGCCGGGAATGCGCGCGAGGAGATCGGCCAATTTCTCAGGGTCGGGAATAAGCCCGAGTTTACAGTCAAAAATGAAGTGCCCGCCGTCGGTGACGAAAACGTGTCCGTCAGCCTTGTGGCGCAAAACAATGTCCCCCGCGCAGCCTGAAACAGCAAGCGCATGCGCAATGGCGCGGCGCGTCGCCTCAAGCCCGAACGGCGTCACCTCCACCGGTAGCGGAAAACGCCCGAGCCGCTCTACGCGTTTCGTCTCGTCGGTGATGACGATCATGCGGGCGGACGCAGCGGCCACAATCTTCTCGCGCAGCAGCGCCCCGCCGCCACCCTTCACAAGACGCAGCTCTGAGTCGAACTCGTCGGCGCCGTCCACCGTCAGGTCAAGCTCCGGCGTCTCGTCGAGCGTGGTAAGCGGCACGCCGAGGCTTTGCGCCTGCGCCCGCGTCGCCTCGGAGGTGGGAACGCCCACGACCTTCAGCCCGTCGCGCACGCGCTCCGCCAGCAAATCCACGAAATGCTTCGCGGTTGAGCCGGTGCCAAGCCCAAGGCGCATCCCGTCTTGCACCAGCTTGACCGCCTCGGCAGCGGCGGCGCGTTTCAGATCCTCGGCGGGCATCAGAACTTCCCCGTTGAACGCATAAGCATGCTCGCCCGATAGCCCGAACGACCACACAAGGCAATCGCCGCGAGCTGGCCGGGACTATTTGGCCGCAGGCGTGCACACGACTTCAGCCTTCAGAACATAGCAGATCGACATCAAGCCGGTGCGCGTATCCACCCGGAAAACCCCGCCCTCGCGCTCGTGACGGGAGGCGACCAGCGCATAGCTGGAGGGCGCCTGCGCGCGAGCCCCCTCCCCCGACGCATAGCAAAGCGTCACGCCGATGGTGCCTTCCTTGTCGCCATATTGGCAGGCGCCGATTTCACCGGTCAGTTTGTCGAGCCGGTAAACGCGGTTCAGCTCAATCTCGGGCGCGGCGAGAAATTCAAAGCCAGAGGCGAACGCGGGCCCGGCGCCGAGCAGAATGAGGGCCAGAGCGAAGGAAAATCTTGTCTGTAAACTTGGCATGGCGAGACTCCCTGGCGCCTGTTTGCGCCGAATCATGCGTCATGAGCATAACCGATCAGCCCGCGTGCGCCGCGCTTCGTTTGATGCTAAGGCGGCGCAGACCATATTCAGCGAGACATCAGACATGAACCCGCCGCTCCTCGTTCTCGATCTCGACGGCACGCTGGCCGACACCGCCGCCGATCTCATCGGCACGCTCAACGTCATTCTGGCGCGCGAGGGCCATGCGCCGCTGCCGCTTGAGTCCGCGCGCGAGCTTGTGGGCGCCGGCGCCAAGGTCATGCTGGATCGCGGTTTCAAATCCGCCGCCGCCAGCCTGACAGAGGCGCGCATTCAAGACTTGTTCGAGGAATTTCTCGTCATCTACGAGGACCGCATCGCGCAGGAGACCGTGCTTTATGAGGGCGTGCCGCAGGCGCTTTCGCGCTTTACGGACGCTGGCTGGCGCCTTGCCGTCTGCACCAACAAGATGGAGCGCCCATCCATAAAGCTTCTCACCGCGCTGGGCATGGCGGATCGTTTCGCCGCCATTTGCGGACAGGACACGTTCCGCGACAACGGCGTCTTCATCGCCAAGCCGGACGCCCGCGCTTTGCTGATGACCATTGCGCGCGCAGGCGGCGATCCCGCCAACGCAATCATGGTCGGCGATTCGCGCACCGACATTCAAACCGCCCGCAACGCCAGCGTACCGGTGGTGGCTGTAGATTTTGGCTATACCGACGTGCCCGTGCGCGACCTTGGCCCCGACCGCGTGATCTCGCATTTCGACGCCTTGTGGGATTCGGTTGCAAGCCTTCGTGGGTAAAGAAGCCTTCGTGGGTAAAGAGGCCTTCGGGGATAAGCGCCCGGATGATTTGCGCAGCGCTTGACACCCCGGCATGAGAAAGCCGATATACCCTCATCGAAGGTGCACGCGCTTTCGGGCGATTAGCTCAGCGGGAGAGCACTCCCTTCACACGGGAGGGGTCACAGGTTCAATCCCTGTATCGCCCACCATTAAGATCAATCACTTAGCTATCGGCCAGCCTAGCGCCTCTTTCCATCTGTCACACCCTCGTCACACTGGGAGTGCCGGAATGGCTAATATTCGCAAGCGTGGAGCAAGGTGGCAGGTCCAAATCAGGCGGCTTGGGCGCTCGCCTCTGTCTAAGTCGTTTCTGGCTAAAGATGACGCTGTCCGGTGGAGCCGTGAACAGGAGCGCCTCGCCGATCTGGGGTTAGCCTCGGTCGAAATCATTGCCCAGCTTCCTGTCACGTTGTCGAGCCTGATGGACCGCTATGAGCGGGAGGTCACCCCAAATAAAAGATCATCGTCAGACATCTTTGCGCTGAGGCAGCTTCGACGACACATGTGCGAGCTTTCAGTCGAAGCACTGACGCCCTCGGTAGTCGCTCAATACCGGGACGACCGCCTTCGCATGGTCAGCGGCTCGACCATCCGCAAGGAGTTGACGCTTCTAAGCCACGTCCTGAAGGTCGCCCGCAACGAGTGGGGGACGCCTAACGTCGATCCTGTGGCGAGCGTACGGAAGCCTGCCTCGGCTAGAGGAAGGACCCGCAGACCCAGTCAGGAAGAACTAGGCCGCCTCGACCAAGCCCTTCGGCAATGCCGCAATCCTCTGGTCCGAGATGTCTTCATGTTCGCCTTGGCGACCGGGATGCGCCGAGGGGAAGTCTTGTCTCTCCGGTGGGGCGATGTTGACCTATTCAGCAAGACCGCCCTCCTGCAAATGACAAAGAACGGGGAGACCCGTACAGTGCCCTTAAGCCCCAAGGCTATGCTTGTGTTAAAAGGTCTGCATCAAGCCCGCCAGCGGCCTTCTCAGGGGCTTGGAGCGGCATCCTGCGGCCTTGTGTTCCCCATCTCAGCCAATGCCTTCAGGCTGGCTTGGGAGCGGGTGAGGAAACGGGCTGGCGTTGTGGACATCAGGTTCCATGACATGCGCCATGAGGCCATCAGCAGGTTCTTTGAGATGGGCCTGACAGTGCCTGAAGTGGCCCTCATCAGCGGCCACAAGGATGCCCGGATGTTGTTCAGGTACACCCATTTGAAGGCTGTAGACGTGGCTAG
>CAMCMI010000080.1 GCA_945875875.1 Rhizobium sp. Q54 | reverse complement strand
CCGGCGGGGATGCACAGGCCATTGCCGACACCGGCGCCCGCATCGATCACGGCGATGGCGAGATCCTTCAGCAGCGCGGGGTTTTGCAGGCCGTCGTCCATCACGATGACGCTGGCGCCCGCGCGCACGCAGGCCTGCGCCCCGGCGATACGGTCGGTGCAGACAATGGTGGGGGCTTGCAGCGCCAGCAACAGCGGCTCGTCGCCAACCTGCGTTGAATTATGGCGCTCAAAATCGACCCGCAGCGGCGTGCGGTTGGCGCTGCGCGCGCCATAGCCACGCGACAGAAAGAATGGCCGCTCGCCAAGCTGGCGCAGAACGCGGGCCGCCTCCAGCGCTGTTGGAGTCTTGCCAGCGCCGCCAGCGACAAAATTGCCGATGCAGATGACTGGCGCGTCGACCGCTACGCCCCTGCGCGCCATGCGGCGGGCGGCGATGGCGCCATAAAGCGCGGCCAATGGGGCGAGCGCGGTCGCGCGAAAATCCGGCTTCTGATCCCACCAGAAGTCTGGCGCGCGCATCAATTGCGCCCGATCTGCATTTGCAAAATATAGGGCTCTATCGCCTGCATGATCGAATCGCAGGCGCCGCCCATGCCGTGCACGACTTCGCTGGCGGCGCGCGCAGTCTGGCGCAGGCGCCGCGCGTCGCTGAGCAGGGAGGCCAGTGCGCTGGCCATTTCCTCGACGTCGCGCACTTCAATCGCGCCGCTTTCCAACTGGATCGCGGCGTAGACGTCGGCGAAGTTCGACACGTTGGGTCCGTGCAGAATGGCGGCGCCGAGCTTTACGGGCTCAATTGGGTTCTGCCCGCCCTCGCCAGCAAGCGATTTGCCGACGAAGACGATGCCGCATACGCGGTAGAACAGGCCAAGTTCGCCGATGGTGTCTGCGACGTAGAATTGCGAGCCGGGGCCGGGCGTTTCGCCTGCCGAACGCTGGCTGACAGGCACGCCATATTGGCGCGCCATGGCCGCGATCTGCCCGCCGCGCTCGGGATGGCGCGGGGCCACAATCGTCAGAAGGTTGGGGAATTGACGCAGCAGGCCGCAATGGACCGCGAGCGCGATTTCCTCCTCGCCCGCATGCGTGGAGGCCGCCAGCCACACCGGGCGCGCGCCGACAATCGCCCGCATGCGCGCAAGTTTGGCCGGATCTGCGGGCAGGGCTGGCACGTCATATTTGAGATTGCCCGCCACCTGCACGCGGGCGGCGCCAAGGTCCATCAGCCGCGTGGCGTCGGCGGGGCTTTGGGCCAGGCACAAATCGATGGCGCCCAGCAGCGCGCGGATCGCGCCGGGAAATTTGCGCCAGCGATTGTAGGAGCGCTCCGACACGCGGGCGTTGACGAGCACCAGCGGAATGCCGCGCGCGTGCGCCTCCAGAAGCATGTTGGGCCACAATTCGGATTCGGCGAACAGCGCGATGTCGGGGCGCCAGTGATCGAGGAATCGGTTCACGTAATGCGCGCTGTCCAGCGGCGCAAATTGGTGGATCACGCCGTCGCTGAGCCGGTCCTCCATCACGCGCGCCGAGGTGAGCGTGCCTGTGGTCAGCAGCACGTTGAAGCCGCGCGCGCGCAGGCGCTGGATCAACGGCTGCAAGGCCAGCGCCTCGCCGACGCTGGCGCCATGCAGCCATGCAAGGCGGCCCTTGGGACGGTTCATTCCCGCCAGTCCGCGCCGCTCGCCCAGACGATTGCGATCCTCCTTGCCCCGGCTCAGACGCCACATGAGCCACGCGGGCAAGAGCGGCGTGGCGATTGCGGTGAGCGCGCGATAGGCGATGAGCAGGGGCGAGCGCGCATTCATGGGCGCGACTCCTGCGGCGGCCGCAGACCGGCGCCGGGATCGGTCGCGCCGAAAGAGGCGTAGGCGCGCGCATGGGCGTCGTCGAGGCGCTCTTGCAGCAACAGGCGGGCTTCCTCCATCTGGGCGTCGGTGGCGTCCGGGCTGACGCGAACCGGCTCGCCCACTATAATAGCGCCTTTGCTGAACGGCAGCGCAAGGCTTGCGCGGTCCCACGAGTTAAAGTCGATGCGCCGCGCGCTGGCCACCGCCAGCGGATAGATCGGGCGACCTGAATGTTTGGCCAGCGCAATCACGCCCATGCCGCAGATGCGGGCTTTCTTGGGCACGTCGGCGGTCAGCACCAGCGAGGATCCCGACGCCAAAGCGCGCACCATCTCGCGCAAAGCGGCCACGCCGCCGCGCCGCCGCATGCCGTGCTTTGATCCGCCCGAGCCGCGAATGGGCGTGACGCCAAGCCGCTCAAGCGCGCGCGCGTTGGCCTGCGCATCGGCGTTGCGCGAAATCAGCGCCGAGACTTTCATGCCCTTGGGCCATGCAAAATGCGCGGTCAGATGCTGTCCATGCCAGAGCGCGCCGATAACGGGCGTATCCGCCAGCACGCGCTCGCGAAAATCGACAGGTTCCAGAGTAAAGCGCGACGTCGCCTCGACAAGCCGCAGGTAATGCGCGCCGATGAAGGCGAGCGTTTCCTGGGCGGGCCGCGAGCGACCGAGCTTTTTCAGCATCTGCCGCTAAATCAGGTCGGGTCGAGATAGCGGTGCAGATGCACGATGAAATAGCGCGTCATGGCGCTGTCCACCGTCTGCTGCGCCTTGGCGCGCCACGCCTGTTCGGCGGTCGCGTAATTGGGGAATACCCCGACGATGTCGAGCTTTCCGGGATCGCGAAAGGTCGTGCCGCCGATGTTTTCAAGTTCGCCGCCGAAAACAAGATGCAGGAGCTGTTTGGACTGGAGTTCAGACATCGATCCACTCTGATTGGCTAGATTTGGGTTTCGCGAAGCGCTTTGATGAGCGCCCCATGCAAATGGACAGGCGCAGCGCCAAGGACGCCGTGCCGGGGAAGGGACGCATTGTACGCGGGCTTGCAATCGGCCAGATCGGTGAGAATCCCGCCAGCTTCGGCGACGATCAGGTCGGCGGCGGCTATATCCCAATCCCACGCATTGGTCGAGGCTATGCCAGCCTCAATGCGCCCGCAGGCCACCAATGCCAGCCTGTAGGCGAGCGAGGGCACGCGCGGCTGGGGTGCAAAGGCGAGGCCCCGTCGCGCCATATCCTCAAGGATTTTCGGAGGCCCGGAAATCGCCGCCCCCTCAAGGCCGCTGCGGGCAGAAGCGCTGATGGGCGTCCCGTTCAGCCGGGCGCCGCCGCCGGCGCTGGCCGTGAACGTTTCATCGAGCGCAGGCAAATGCAGCACCGCAAGGTGCGGGCGCCCTTGCATCACCAGCGCAATCGAGATCGCCCAGCGCGGATCGCCCTTGATAAAGGCGCGCGTGCCGTCGATGGGATCGACGATGAACAGCCGCTCCCGGCTCATGCGGTCGGAATCGTCTGTTGTTTCCTCGGAGAGCCAGCCTGCGTCCGGCTGCAGGGCGCCAAGACGCTCGCGCAGGAAAACGTCCACTGCGTAATCGGCCTCCGAAACCGGCGAGCCGCCGGCCTTCCAGTCGATGCGCGCGTTTGTGGCGGCCCCTTCGTTGAAAAAGGCGAGCGCAATCGCGCCAGCTTCAAAAACTGCGCTCTCCATCAAGGTCAGGAGATCGTCGTCCCCGGATTGCATGAAATATATCTCGCCTCTGAGCTGTCCGCCGTCGTACCGGGCGACAGACGCCAGAGCAAGCCATATGCCGTCCGTTCAACGGATGCGCGGGTTATTCTGTCGTTCGCCCGGCCATTGGCCGCCGGTGGGGGACCGCATGTGGGCGGGCGCCGGGCCAGCGGGCTGATGGGGCGCATAGCCCAGCGCGCCGTTGGGAAGCCCATGGACGACAGTTCGGCTTGTGGCGGTATCGCTTTCCACCCGCACGCGTTCGCCAATGCGCTCGCAGCCCTCGCCGCCTAAAACCGCGACATAACCTGACCCATAAATCGCGCAGGGGTTGGCCTGCGCCAGAGCTGGCGTGGCGAATGCGGAGCAAACGGCGCCGATCACAGCAGCGCTCAAGGTCTGGCTGGTGACGCGAGCAATCATGGAACCCCGAAACGAATCATTAACAACTACCCCCAACCAGAGCGCCCCAATCATGGCGAGATCGTGATTTTGTAGCCAAGACAAGTGCGCGCGGGGACGCGCGCTGTCCAGATTGGGGTTATCTATCGCCCAGCGCCGCCTGCACGAGCGCCAATGCGGCGACGGCGGCGGTGTCGGCGCGCAAAATGCGGGGGCCGAGCGACACAGGGATCACAAACGGCAGGGCGGCCAGCATGGCCCGCTCGCCCTCGTCAAACCCGCCCTCGGGGCCAATCAGCACCGCCAGAGGACGGATCGGCCTGTCGGCGGCCAGCGCCCGCAGACGGGCTATCGGATCGCCAGGCGGGGCGTCCTCGTCGCAGAACACGAGCAGGCGGCCCGTTGGCCAGTCGGCCAGCAGCTTTTCGAGTTTGCGCGGCTCGTCCACTTCCGGAATGTTGAGAATGCCGCATTGCTCGGCCGCCTCGATGGCGTTGGCGCGCATGCGCTCCACGTTGACGCGCGAATTCTGGGTGCGATGGGTGAGGGCGGGCACCAGCTTTCCGGCGCCCATTTCAATGGCTTTCTGCACCATATAATCGAGCCGGGCATGTTTCAGCGGCGCAAACACGTAGTGCAGATCGCAGGGTTGATCCTGCGGGCGCTCAAGGGTTTCAATCGCCAGAGCCGCTTCCTTGCGGCTGAGGCAGGCGAGGCGCGCCCGCCATTCGCCGTGCCGTCCGTTGAAGACGAGCAGGGGATCTCCGTCGCGCAGACGCAGCACGTTCAGCAGGTAATTGGATTGCTCCTTGCTGACCGGCGCGCGGGCGCCTTCCGCCAGATCGGCGTCCACAAAAAGCCGTTGTGCGTTGAAATCATATCGGGCCATGAACGGGGTGTCGCATATTTGGCTGCGTCCCGGAACTGGTTAGCCTTAACTCGGCCATACTCAGGCTCGAACTTGCCCTTGTGCCTGTGTCCTTGGTAAGAAGGCGGCACTCCGCAGTGCGCGGGCCGGCTTTGGCCGGGGCGTCAAGAGCAGCACGGGTGATCGAGATGAGCGCAATCTTCAAGGCCGCATTTCTGTCGATGGGACTGTTTCTGGCGGGCGCCGCAGGCGCATCGGCGCAGAGCTGCAACGAGGACATCGGCCAATTGCAGCAGAAACGTCAGAGCCATATCGACGCGCTCAACAAGATGAGCAAGGCCGCGCAGGGCAAGCTCGATCCCATCGCCTCCTGCCCGCGCCTGCGCAATCTTGCCGCCGCCGAGCGCGAAATGCTGGCCTATATGGAAAAGAACCAGAACTGGTGCTCGATTCCTGAAAGCATCATCGAGCAGGTGAAGGGCGGCGGCCAGAAGACTGAGGAAGTTGCGGGCCAAGCCTGCAAAGTGGCGGCGCAGATGAGAAAGATGCAGCAGCAGCAGGCAGCTGGCGGTCAGGTGATGGGCGGTGCGCCCGCGCCGTCTCTGCCCAGAGGGCCGCTGTGATCGTCGAAAAATCTTCGCGTCCTGAATCCTCACGTACCAATCTTCACGCCCTGCCTGATGCAATTCCCCCCAATGCGCTGATGCGGCTTTTGCCGCCAGCATGGCTTCCCTTCGTGCAATTGGCCCGCATTGACCGGCCCATCGGCTGGCAATTGCTGTTGCTGCCGTGCTGGTGGTCGGACGCTTTGGCGGGCGTGGCGCAGGGGCGCGCGCCTTATTGGAGCCATTTGGCGCTGTTCCTGATCGGCGCCATCGCCATGCGCGGCGCCGGCTCGACATGGAACGACCTTGTGGACCGCGAGATCGACGCAAAGGTCGAGCGCACGAAATATCGCCCGCTGCCCTCGGGCCGCGCAACGCCCCATGCGGCCAAGATTTTCCTGATCGCGCTGTCGCTGGTCGGCGCCGCCGTGCTGCTGTCGTTCAATGCATTCGCTATTGGAACCGGCCTCGCCTCGCTGCTGGTTGTGGCGGCCTATCCGTTCGCCAAGCGCTATACGTTCTGGCCGCAGGCGGTTCTGGGGCTGGCTTTTGCATGGGGCGGGTTGATGGGCTGGGCGTCCGCCATGGGTTCGCTGTCGGCGCCCGCGTTTCTCATTTACGCCTGCGCGATTTTCTGGACGATTGGCTACGACACGATCTATGCGCTGCAAGATGCGCGCGACGATGCAATTGCGGGCGTGCGCTCAACCGCGCGCCTGTTTGGCGACAATGTGCGCGCAGGCGTAGGCGCGTTTTATGTCGCCGCCGTGCTGGCGGGCGCTCTGGCGCTTTATGCTGTGGGCGCGGGCGCTCTGTCGTGGCTGGGGCTGGCGGGCTTTGGCGCCCATCTGGCCTGGCAAGTCACGCGCATTTCCAAAGACGATCCCGCCAGCGCCCTGATGCTGTTTCGCGCCAATCGCAATGCGGGGCTGATCCTGTTTGCGGGTTTGGCGCTCGATGGTTTGGCGCTGAGCCTGTTTCACTCGTAGCAGACGATTTCGCGCTCGCCTGCGTGAACGGCATCCCCGATAGTCCCGCCGACTTGGCGGCGGCGCACGAAGCGGCCCCGGCTGCGGGCTGCGACGGGTGCGCCGCGACGGCGCTGGAATGATCCTGTGAACGTCTCTGCGACAGGTGCCTGTGCGGGCTCCTGCGCCTCAACGTCGTCAACGCCCACAAGTGCGCCGCTGTCGCGCTCCACCAGCGGGCTTTGCGTGAGGAAGCTCGCCCAATCGCGCCAGTCCTTCAGGATTTCGCTCTCGTCAAAAGCTTCCGTCAAAATCACGCTGAGGTCAGGGTCGGCATGGCGCAGGGTGACGCGATAATGCAGGCGCCCGCGGGCAGATTGCTCCAGCGACAACACCACGCCGCGATAGGCGCGGGTGGGCACGTCGATCTTCATGCCCATGCCCGCAATGCGGCGGCGAATAATGACGCAATGGCGCGTCAGCGTCACGTCGCGCTGGCCGCCATCGGCGCGGCAATCCAGCAAGCCAGCCGAGGACCGCGGCGTCTTGATTTCGTTCTGGATCGTTTGTGCGTTCGTGTTCATCGCTGGCCCCTGTCGCGTCGTTTTCTGACAGTGACGATGGGGCGGGGCGGGACGAAATTTCCCTAACGGGGCTGGTTAAGGAGCGCTGAATCGAGCGTATTTGCAGGCTTTTGACCAGGTTTCAGGAGCCATGGTCGACGTTTGCAAAACCAATTGATTCAAATTGTACGGCTTTGGATTCAGCTCTTGTTAGCCAAGGCTCGCGCCTTGTCGCCTACAAGCGGCAAGCCTTGAAGGCGGGGGCGACGGAGCCTTTCCACTCGCCGTTATAAAGCGCGATCAGCTCTTGCGCCGCCGTGCGATTGCGCGCTACGCGCTCGTCCAGCACTTCCAAATGGATGGATTCATCCGATCCGCGCTCGTCGGAGCGGCGCCGGCGCGTGAGCCCCTTGCGGGACAAAGCCAGCGTGTCGCGGGCAATGTCGCGCACGCTGCGCCCGGCAATTTGCGCGTCAAAGCCAAGGCGCGGCACGTCGTCTCGCAATTGCTGGCGTTGTTCCGCGCTCCAGTTTTTCACGAGATCCCACGCGCCCAGCAGCGCGTCCTCATCGTAAAGCAGCCCGACGAAGAATGCCGACAACGCAAGAATATGTTCGGCCGAGCCAACGTCGGCGCCGCGCATTTCTATGTAGCGCTTCAGGCGCACTTCGGGAAAGATCGTCGAGAGGTGGTTGGCCCAATCGGACATTGTGGCCCGCTCGCCGGGCAATGCGTCGAGCTTTCCCTCGAGCAAATGGCGGAAATCGGAGCCGGCGACGTCGTGATAGGTCTGGCCGCGCTTGACGAAATACATCGGCACTTTGACGGCCCAATCGACATAACGCTCGAAGCCAAAGCCCTCCTCGAACGCAAACGCCATCATCCCGGCGCGATTGTTGTCGGTGTCGCGCCAGATTTCAGATCGCGCTGATTGCAGGCCGTTGAGCGCGCCATCCGTGAACGGCGAATTGGCGAACAGGGCGGTGGCGACGGGCTGCAGCGCCAGCGAAACGCGCAGCTTGCGCACCATGTCGGCCTCGGACCGGAAATCGACGTTCACCTGCACGGTGCAGGTGCGATACATCATATCGAGGCCGCGCGAGCCGACCTTCGGCATGTAGTTTTTCATGATGCGGTAGCGGCTCTTGGGCATGCCCGGGGTCTCGTCAAACCGCCATGAGGGGCTCATGCCAAGGCCCAGAAATCCGATGCCGTGTTTTTCGGCGATGGCGTTCACCAGATCGAGGTGATTGCGCAATTCGCGCTGCGTCTCGTGCACATTGTCGAGCGGAGCGCCCGAAAGCTCAAATTGCCCGCCCGGCTCCAGCGAAATTGCGCCCCCGCCCGAGCCGTCGAAGAGGCCGATCAGCGACCCCTCGTCCATGATCGGCTCCCAGCCGGTCTGCGCCTGCACGCCCTCAAGCAGCGCCGCAATGCCGCCGCGCCCATCGCGCCCGGCATAGGGAACGGGGCTCAAATCATCGAGATAGAAGGCGAATTTCTCATGCTCGGTGCCAAGCAAAAACGGCCCGCCGGGCTTGCAGCCCTCCTCAAGCCAGGAGACCAGCTCGCCGCGCGAGGAAATCGGTGTGGTGTCTGAGACGTCGCGGGCCATGGCTCTATCTTCATCGGCGGGCGCACCCGCAGGGTTCGCCTTCATAGGCCCGGGAAGGTTTTGAGGCAATTGCGCGGATTGGCATAGGGAGGAGCCATACTACGGCGCTGCCAAACCGGGCGGAACAGGTTTATCTCAAATCATGCTCACGCCTGCGATTCGCGCATGAAAATTCTCGCCGCCTTTCTCTCTCATGCCCTGTTCAGCCTCGTTGTGGGGTTGGCGGCCGCCGCCTTTCTGGGGCCGGAGCAATTTGGCCGTTTCGCGCTGGGTCTGGCGGCGGCTGGCTTTGTGCAGATTCTGGCGTTCGACTGGCTGCGGCTTTCGGCCACGCGGTTTTATTCGCAAAGCGTGCGCGAGCAGCGCCCGCAAATGCGCGCTGTGCTGAACGCGGGCTTTGCATGGGCGGCGGGCGTCATTGCTGGCGTCGGCGCTCTGGCGATTGCGCTGCTGGCTCCGGATGATTTGCGGGCTTTGGCGCTGGCGGCGCTCGCCATGACGGTTTTGAATGGGTTGTTTGATTTTTACGCCGCACTGGCGCGGGCGCGCTTTCTCGACGACGTTTATGTGCGGCTGATTCTTGTCAAGAATCTCGCCTCGCTGGCTCTCGTCATTGGCGCGGCTTATTACACGCAATCGGCGGCGGCGACGTTGTTTGCGGCTGCTGGCGCGCTGGCGATCTCATTGGTCGCAACGCGGCGCGCGTTACGCGATCCCCCTGCGTTCCAGCGCGAACTTGCGCGCGAGGATGTGCAGGTGATTGCCCGCGATTGCGCCCGCTATTGTACGCCTATCGTGCTGGCGACTGCGCTTTATCTGGCCGTGCCGCTGCTGGACCGGCTCTGGGTCGCGCATCGCTGGGGCTATGCGCAGAGCGGCTATTTTTCGCTGGCGTTCGACATCGGTTGGCGCGTGCTGGCGGCCTTTGGCGCGGCGCTTGACGTGTTGCTGTTCCAGATCGCCGTTCGCGCCAACGAGAAACAGGGCGCGACCCATGCGCGTGTGCAAGTCGCGCGCAATTTCGGCGTTGTGTTTGCAGTGCTGGCGCCTGCCGCATTGGGGCTGTGGCTGGTTGCGCCCGGCCTGCAAAGCGTATTTGCGCCAGCTGCTTTTCATGGGCCTTTTCTTGACTTCTTCATGCTGCTTCTGCCGGGCTTTTTCTGCCTTGCGCTGGCCAGCTTTGGCGCGCAGGCCCGGTTCCAGATCGAGACGAAAACCGCGCCGCTGCTTGTGGCCGCTCTCGTCGCCTTTGCGGTGAATGCGATTGCGCTGGGCGCGCCCGCGCCAAACTATGTGGGAATAGCGCAATCGCTGGCCTTCGCCTGTGCGCTCGCCATTCTGCTCTTGTGGCGAGGGCGCGGCGCGCTGATGAGTGCGGCGGATTTTTCTAAAGTCGCAGCCGCAACCATTCTGATGGGCCTCGTGCTGTGGCCTTTGCGCAGCATGGAGCCGGGCGTGGCCGCGCTGGCGGCTCAGGTGGCGATTGGGCTTGCGATCTACGGCGCCTGCGTGGCCGCTTTCGATATTGCGGGCCTGCGCACGATGTTCGCTCAGGCGTTAAAGAGCGCGCTCCGTCGGTCATGACGCGCTTAAGCAATAGCTAACCATTAACTTGGGCTTTGCTTAAAAAGCCCGCCGTTTACGCTATTATCAAATTGTCCCCGCAGCGCTGCTCAGCCCGGAGCGGCGAGGTTTGGAGTTTATGCGTATGTTTTTGCGTCCGTCGTTTTCATCTTTGTTTGTCTCTCGCGTCGTCTTCCCCGCGACCGCTATTTTCGCCAGCCTCGCAGCCAGCCCGCTGCGCGCCGAGCCCTATGTCTTGCACGGGCTTGCCGTCGTCGGCCAGCCCGGCCAGGAGCGCGTTGCACCGGTTTCGCGGTGGACGGGAAACTACGGCTCCGGCGCCCGCTACAATCAGCCCGAGCCTGCGTTTGCGCCTGCGCCGCAAGCGCATTTAGGGCCACCGCAAGCCCGCCAGCAGATGGCTTATGCGCCAGCCCATGCGGTCGGGGCCAGCGCGGTTGACCTGTCGCGCGAAATCGATCCGGCTTTCGCGCGCACCGAGGTCGCCTATCACGGCCCGCACAAGCCCGGCACCATCGTCATCAATACGCCGCAGCGTTTTCTTTATCTGGTGCAGCCGGGCGGGCGCGCGATTCGCTATGGCATCGGCGTTGGCCGTCCCGGCTTTGAATGGGCGGGCGTGAAACACGTCACCCGCAAGGCTGAATGGCCGAGCTGGACGCCGCCAGCTGAAATGCTGAAGCGCCGCCCCGATCTGCCGCGCTTTATGAAGGGCGGGCCGGAAAATCCGCTGGGCGCCCGTGCGCTCTATCTGGGCTCCTCGCTCTATCGCATTCATGGCACCAACGAGCGCTGGACGATTGGCCAGAACGTCTCTTCAGGCTGCATCCGCCTGATGAACGAGGATGTGGAAGATCTCTACAGCCGCGTGCGCACCGGCGCCAAAGTGGTTGTGATCTGAAGTTTCATATACCCCGGCGCAGGCCGGGGCTGCTCGACAGAGCGGACAGGGGGAAGCCGTTCGGCCGCAGGGCCGGGCGGCTTTTCCATTTGCGTCTGCGCATAAAAAAACGCGCCGCTGCGAGGCGACGCGTTTTCAAATTTCAAGCTCGCAGAGATCAGGCCGGGACGTTGAGCCCGGCCTGACGCTCCCCGATTACTTGATGTCCTTGCCCGTGATGTCGAACGACAGCGTGGCGATGTAGGCCTGACCGCACCACTTGCGGTTGCCCGCCATGTTTGCGCACTCGGTCTTGGTGAGGGTCGTGTCGTGGTAGCGCAGGTCCAGCGTGGCGAGCTTGTAGGTGTAGGA
>CAMCMI010000079.1 GCA_945875875.1 Rhizobium sp. Q54 | reverse complement strand
GAAATGAAGCGGCTGTAGGTCAGGCCGAATTCACGCACGGCGGCGTTGATGCGCTGAATCCAGAGCGCGCGGAAGGTGCGCTTCTTGTTCTTGCGGTCGCGGTAGGCGTATTGCATCGACTTGTCGACGGCGGCCTTGGCGGCGCGGATCGTATTTTTGCGGCGGCCCTGAAAGCCTTTTGCCGCATCGAGTGTCTTCTTGTGCTTGGCGTGGGCGGTAACGCCCCGTTTGACGCGAGCCATTGCGGAACTCCTGTAGTCAGATCATGGAAAATTGCGGGAAAAGAGAACTTCAGCCGTTGGGCAGGAAGTACTTCTTGATGTTGTCGCCATCCGTCTTGAAGAGGACGTTGGTTCCACGCAGGTTCCGGATCTGCTTGTTGGTCCGCTTGATCATGCCATGGCGCTTGCCGGCCTGAGAATAGACCACCTTGCCGGTGCCGGTGATCTTGAAGCGCTTTTTGGCGCCGGACTTCGTCTTCAACTTGGGCATTTTGATCTCCTCGGCCGCATGGCCTTCGGTTGTCCTGGCAAGTTCGCTTCCCAAGGAAGCGACCCCGTTCGCGTCGGAATGAGCGAAAAGAACCGCCACGGCAGCCCTTCGGCCGGGCGGTTCAGAGAGCGGCTTATAGGGCCAAAGCGGCACGCGGGCAAGGGCCGTTCGCTTAACTCATCTTGCCGCATTGCTGGACTGAAGCGGGCGTTCCTCAATCAGCATGAACGAGGCGAGCCCGAGCGCAAAACTGCCCGCCGCCAGCCAGAATACGAGACGGAAGGCGCCGATCGCCATTTCCTTGTCGGCGACCGGCGCGGCGCCAATTGAGCCCGTAGCTTGCAGGGCCACCGCCCCAAAGGCGGCCACCAGCACGGCGGAGAACAGGCCGCGTCCAAAGCTGAGCGTCGATGTCGCCGCGCCAAGATCGCTCATCTTGACGCTGTTTTGCACCACCAGCGTCACCACAGGCGCCATCGGCCCAAAGCCAAGACCGATTGCGATCAGCACAAGCTGGAACTCAATCTGCGAAATGCTGTCTACACGCCACGCCAGCCACGTCATGGCTATGACGCAGACCAGGCTGGCCATGATGGGATAGAGTTTGTAGCGCTCCATTCTGGCTGAAGCGAGGGAGCCCATCAGCGCTCCCAGATTCACCGTCACCATCAGCGCCATCAATTGCAGGCCCGCCTGTCCCGGCGTCATGGAATGCACTGATTGCAGATAGAGCGGGAGATAGATGTTGAGCCCGATGATAGCGCCCCAGCCGCAGGCGCTGGCGCCAATCGCGGCCATTACGATCCGGCTTTTTAGAACATGCAGCGGTATCAGCGGCTCGGGCGCCCGCGTCTGGCGCAGGCAGAACAGAACCCAGCCCAAAACCGAGGCGCTCGCAGCTAAAGCGATTTCACCTGACGCCCATGGATAGCTCTTGCCACCTGCCGTAATCACAAACAGAAACGTCGAGCTGGCCGCCACGATCAGCGCCGCGCCAAGCAGGTCGAGCTTGTGCGGCTTCTGGTGACGCGGCAGGTTCTTCAGCAGCCGGTCGCACCAGATCAGCGAGGCCAGCCCCAGCGGCAGCGTGACGACGAACACCAGCGACCAGTGCGCATGCTGCGCCAGAAACCCGCCCAGAGCCGGGCCGATGCCGCCCGCCGTCGTGTAGACGATTGAAAAATAGGTGTAATAGCGCGCCCGCTCCTTGGGCGGAGCAATGTCCCCCAGAATGGTCAGCGCCTGCGAGGTCAGCCCGGCGCCGCCAATGCCTTGCAGGGCGCGAGCCAGAATCAGCATCGGCAGATTGGGCGCGAGCGCGGCGGCTATCCCGCCAGCGATGAAGATCAGCAGCCCAGCCCGCAGCATCAGCCGGCGGCCGGCGATGTCGCTCATCTTGCCAAACAGCGGGGTGGCCGCCGTCAGCGTGACCAGATAGGCGGAGACCACCCAGGACAGATTTTCAGACGCGGCAAATTCCCGCCCGATGGAGGGCAGGGCGCCGGCGACGATGGTCTGGTCGACGGCGGCGATAAAAACCGTCGGCAGGACAGCGGCCACGATCCACAAGGCTTCGCGGTGCGTTGGGGCGCGGGGTTTCTCCGCCTCAAGGGTCGATGACATGAGGCGTGTCGGCTCCCGGTTTACGCATTGTTTCCAGCATTATGCGCGGAAACGCTCCAAACAAAAAGAGCGCCCCCGTGGGAGCGCTCCAAATCTCGTGCCTGAAAGGCAAAGCTCACTAAAACTCACTTGGGCGCCAGAACCATGATCATCTGACGGCCTTCCATAGAGGGCGCGGCTTCGACCTTGGCGATAGCCGCGGTCTCGGTGCGTACACGCTCAAGCAGGCGGTAGCCGATGTCCTGATGGGCCATTTCGCGGCCACGGAAGCGCAGGGTCACCTTCACCTTGTCGCCTTCGTCGAAGAAGCGGCGCACGGCCTTCATCTTCGTCTCGTAATCGTGGTCGTCGATGCCCGGGCGCAGCTTGATCTCTTTGATTTCGACGATCTTCTGCTTCTTACGGGCTTCAGCCGCTTTCTTTTGCTCAAGAAAGCGGAATTTGCCGTAATCCAGGATTTTGCAGACCGGCGGTTCGGCGGTCGGCACGATCTCGACGAGGTCCAGCCCGGCGTCCTCGGCCTGTTGCAAAGCGTCTGCCGTTTGCACGACGCCTTGGTTGCGGCCTTCCTGATCGATCAATTGCACCTCGCGGGCGCGGATCTCGCGATTGGTGCGCGGCCCGTCCTTCGTGGGGGCGACGGGCGCTTTCATGGGACGGCGAATGGGCGAATCTCCTGAAGTGAATGAGCCGGATCCTGCGGCGAACGCCTTAACCCGCAGTAAACCACTGCGGGAACCAGAACCCGGAATAGAAATCGTCGCTGCAGGCGGGCGTGTCAACACGCGCTTTCAAAGAATCGCCATTTATTGCGAATCAGGCGCCTTAATCGTCGACCCAGGCGCCCGGCCCTCGATCAAGGCGGCATAAACCTCCAGCGTCGAGGCGCACATTTTCTGGAGTGAAAAATGCGCCTCCACATGCTGGCGCGCCCGCAAAGCCAGAGCCTCGCGCTGGGCAGGCGCCATATCCAGCGCATGGGCAAGGGAATTGGCCATCGCCAGAAAGTCGTCGGGCGGGATGCGCCAGCCAGTGCGCGCATGTCCGGGCGCCTGCGGGGGCGCGAGCACGGTTTCGGGCACGGCGCCAATGTCGGTCACGATCACTGGCGCGCCCATCGCCTGCGCCTCCACCGCCGAGCGGCCAAAAGCTTCGGGCAAAGTTGAGGCTACCACGACGGCGCTGGCGGCCAGGAACGCCGCCGGCATGTCCTCGCAATGGCCAACCCGGCGCACGATTCCTGTGAGCCCGGCGCCCGCGATCTGCGCGTCAAGCTCGGCCTCATAGCCGGTGCGGCCCTGCGCGTCGCCCGCCAGAATAAAGCGCACGTCGCCATAACCCCGGTCGGCGAGAATTCTGGCGGAATCGATTAGCACCCGCTGGCCCTTCCACGCGGTCAGGCGGGCGGCCAGCAGCACCACGCGCTCCTGCGGCGCGACGCCCCATTGGGCGCGAAGCTTTTGCACCCGGCCTGCGTCCACCGAATCAGGCGCAAACGCTTGTAGGTCGCAGCCACGGTGGATGACGACGAGGCGATCGCAGCTGGCGGGAAACAGATCCGCGATTCGTGCCGCGGTGAAATGGGAGTTCGCGATCACGCAATCGCCGCGAGCCATGACGGAATTATAGAGCGTCTTCAGAGCGCTGAGGCCGCTATAGGCGCCATGATAGGTGGTTGCGAACGGGATATTCAGGCTGCGCGCCGCCCCCAGAGCCGACCAGGCGGGCGCGCGCGAGCGGGCGTGGATCAGGTCGACGCCCTCATCGCGCATGATCTTCCTCAGGCGCTGCACGTTGAACGCCATTTTCAGCGGGTTTTTGGTGCTTGCGGGAAACGGAATCCAATTCCCGCCGCGCGCCTGCAATTGCCCCACAAGCCGCCCGCCCTCGCTGGCCACCAGCGCGCGGGCGCCCGCGTCCGCCAGCGCGCCTGCGATGTCGATGGCCGTGCGCTCGGCGCCGCCGGCGTTCAGTTCAGGGATGATTTGAAGCACCGTGCGACCGGCGAGCATCGGGGCGCCGGAGCGTGGCGAGGTCAGGCCCGGTCGCATTCTTTCACCGCCGCATGTACAAAAAGGACAGAGCGCAACGCTCATGCCCTCATCCTACAGGAACGCCCGCGTGAACGAAACGCCCCCGCTCTTTATGCAAATCGGCGATCCGCCGCGCTCCATCGCTTATCGCGCGAGGCCTGCGAGCGCTTCAGGCGCCCATCGCCCCGGCGGGATCTGGCTCGGCGGTTTCCGCTCCGACATGCAATCCACCAAAGCTTTGAGGCTGGACGAGCAGGCCGCCGCGCAGGGGCGCGCGTTCCTGCGGTTCGATTATTCCGGCCATGGCGAATCAGGCGGGCGTTTTGAGGACGGGACCATCGGCGCGTGGCTGGAGGAGAGTCTTGCGATGATTCGGGCGCGAACCAGCGGCCCGCAAATTCTCGTCGGCTCGTCGATGGGCGGCTGGATCGCGCTGCTGGCGGCGCGCGCGCTCGCGCAGGCGGGCGAGGCGGAGAGGCTCGCGGGCCTGTTGCTGATTGCGCCAGCAGTTGATTTCACGCAAGCGCTGCTCTGGCCCAAACTCACCCCCGCCGCCCGGCGCGATCTGGCGCAAAAGGGCGTGTGGCTGCGCCCTTCGGCCTATTCGCCCGAGCCCATCCCCATCACCGCGCGGCTGATCGAGGAGGGGCGCCAGAACCTGCTGATGGGGGCGCCGATTCGCGCCCATTGTCCCGTGCACATTCTGCAAGGCATGCAAGATCCCGACGTGCCCTATGCGCATGCGCTGCATCTGGTCGAGCATCTGGCGGAAGACCCGGTCGCGATCACGCTGATCAAGGACGGCGATCACCGCTTGTCGCGCGAGGAGGACATCGCTCGCCTGCTGGGGGCTTACGAGGCTTTGGGGTGAGCGCCCTCTTCCTTCCCCTCTCCTGCCCCCTCATTCTCTCCTTGCCGGCGCCCCGGCATCTGCGGTATAAGACTTCATCAGTTTCTCATATGGACCGCTTGATCGTGGTCATTATGGAGGGTGGGTTCCAGACCGGGACCCGCTCTTTTTTGTTTCACGGCGTCTGGGGAAAATCGGGCTTGGCCGACGAAAGCACACACGAACAAGAGCAGGCTTCTGGCGAGACTCCCGAAATCGTCGGGACGCTGGACGAGCCGCGCTTTGTGATCGAGACCGGCCCCGCCGCCCGCGTGGCGCGGTTGATCGCCCCTGTGCTGGGAGATTTTGGCTTTCGGCTGGTGCGGGTGAAAATTTCGACCAACCAGGGCCCCGTCGTCCAGATTATGGCCGAGCGTCCCGATGGGATAATGACGGTCGACGATTGCGAGAAGGCGAGCGTCGGGATTGGCCCGATTCTCGATCTCGAAGATCCGATGCCGGGCGTGGCCTACCGGCTGGAAATGTCGTCGCCGGGCATTGATCGCCCTCTGGTGCGCACGACCGATTTTTTGCGCGCCATCGGCCACGAGGCCCGCATTGAAATGCTGAGCCTGCATTATAACCGCAAACGGTTTCGCGGCTGGATTGAAGGAATTGAGGGCGAGGGCCAGAAGGCGGTGCTGAAATTGCGCCGGATGGACGCGCCCGCCAATGAGGAATCTGACGTCGTGCTGCCGCTGGCCGATCTTGGCGAAGCCCGCCTCGTGCTGACCGAGGCGCTGATTCGCGAATCTTTGCGCGCCGGCAAGGCTGCGCTGGAGGGCGAACCAGAGGCTCCCGAGGGTGAAGAGTCCGAAGCGCCCGAGGCTCCGCGTCGCGGGCCAGGGCGTTTCGCCGCCAAACGCAAAGCTATTCCCGTTCAACCGGGCGCCCGTCGCCCGAAATAATTTATGTAAAGTCCCAAGGAGGACCAGACCATGGCCGTTAGCGCCAACCGACTGGAACTGTTGCAGATCGCCGACGCCGTCGCCCGCGAGAAATCAATCTCGCGCGAAAGCGTGCTCTCGTTCATGGAAGATTCCATGCAGAAAGCCGCCCGCTCCCGCTACGGGCAGGAGACGGAGGTGCGCGCCGAGATTAACCCGAAGACGGGCGAGATTCGCTTCTCGCGCCTGTTGCAGGTGGTCGATCTGGTCGAGAGCGACGCCACGCAGATCAATCTGATCGACGCGCACAAGAAAAACCCCGCGGCGCAGGTCGGCGACTGGATCGCCGAGACCCTGCCCCCGTTCGAGTTTGGCCGCATCGCGGCGCAGGCGGCCAAGCAGGTGATCGTGCAAAAGGTGCGCGACGCCGAGCGTGACCGCCAATATCAGGAATACAAGGACCGCATCGGCGAGATCGTCAACGGTCTGGTCAAGCGCGTTGAATACGGCAACGTCATTATCGATCTGGGACGCGGCGAGGCGATTATCCGCCGCGACGAACTGATCCCGCGCGAAATGTTCCGCCCCGGCGACCGCGTGCGCGCCTACGTTTATGACGTGCGCCGCGAGCCGCGCGGCCCGCAGATTTTCATGTCGCGCACCCATCCGCAATTCATGGCGAAATTGTTTACGCAGGAAGTGCCGGAAATCTATGACGGCATTATCGAAGTGAAATCGGTGTCCCGCGATCCGGGCTCGCGCGCCAAGATCGCCGTGACCTCGCGCGACAGCTCGATTGACCCCGTGGGCGCGTGCGTGGGCATGCGCGGCTCGCGCGTGCAGGCGGTCGTCAACGAATTGCAGGGCGAGAAGGTGGACATCATTCCGTGGTCGGCGGACGCCGCCACCTTCATCGTCAACGCGCTTCAGCCCGCTGAAGTCGTGAAGGTCGTGCTCGACGAAGATTCTTCGCGTATTGAAGTTGTGGTCCCCGATGACCAGTTATCGCTTGCGATCGGTCGTCGCGGCCAGAACGTTCGCCTCGCCTCCCAGCTCACCGGCTGGGACATCGACATTCTGACCGAGGCCGAAGAATCTGATCGTCGCCAGAAAGAGTTCGCTGAACGCACCACCGCCTTCATGGCCGCACTGGACGTGGACGAAGTGGTGGGCCAATTGCTGGCGGCCGAAGGTTTCCGCTCTGTCGAGGAACTGGCGTTCGTGGAATTGCCCGAGCTGGCGGCCATTGAAGGCTTTGACGACGAGACGGCGGAAGAGATTCAAAACCGCGCCCGCGACCATCTGGCGCGCCTCGAAGGCGAACTCGACGCCCGCCGTCTGGAGCTGGGCGTATCCGACGAATTGAAGCAGATCGACGGCGTCACCAGTGCGATGCTGGTGAAGTTCGGCGAGAACGACGTCAAGACCATCGAGGATCTGGCTGGCTGCGCCACCGACGATCTGGTGGGCTGGACCGAGCGCAAGGACGGTGAGAACGTGAAGCATGCGGGCTATCTCGACGGCATGGAGATCAGCCGCGACGATGCCGAGGCGATGATTATGGCCGCGCGTGTTCACGCTGGCTGGATCGAGGCGGCGCCTGAAAAGAACGAAGCCGAGGGTGAAGAGGCCTGAGGCGCAGAGGCGGAGAACGCAATGGGCGCGAGCAAGGCGAGCCGCGCAATGGCGCAAGCTCGCAAGCTGATGCAGGATGGGGACGACGAGGGAGAGACGGGATCGGTGCGAACCTGTGTCGTCACCCGTGCAAAGCTCGCCCCCGACGACCTGCTGCGTTTCGTGCTGTCGCCTGAAGGAATCGTGACGCCAGACCTGCGGCGCAAGCTGCCCGGTCGTGGCGTCTGGGTTCAGACGAGCCGCGATGCTTTGGCCGAGGCTTTGCGCCGCAAGGCGTTTACGCGCGGCTTCAAGGCACCCGTGAACGCGCCGGCGGATTTGCCGGAGCTGGTCGAGGCGCTGCTGTTGAAAGACGCGCTGCAAAGCCTGGCGATGGCCAACAAGGCCGGACAGGCGTTCGCGGGCGCGTTCAAGGTCGAGGCCGAAATCGCCGAAAAGGCGCCGGCCGCGCTCATCGAGGCCAGCGACGGCAGTCGCGACGGGGCCAGAAAGATCGCCAACGCCCTTATGCGGCGCTGGCCGGAAGAGGCGGCTTTGACGCCGCGAATCGAAATGTTCGACTCAAGCCAATTGGATTTGGCATTGGGGCGGGCAAATGTGATACATGCTGCGCTCAGAAAAGGAGCGGCCAGCGAAGCGTTTCTGGCGCGATGCCGCAGGCTCGCCCGCTACAGGGCGGGAGGACTGGCGGCGGCGACCCCGGAAGGCGACGTTCCTGACGGTATTGTCGGCGACGTTTCCGGCGGCGCTCGTGACGAAGAATTCGACGGCGCTTGCAAGACCATTGTTTTGGAAGAAAGCGCTGCCGCACGACAAGAAGACAGACTGGAATAGGGACCCGGCGGTAATCTCCGGCTCCGATATTTTGAAAGAACGGGGGCTTTGCCCCGGGAAACTGGACGGATGAACGATACGAAGGATTCAGGCGAAAAGACGCTGACCGTAGCTCCCGCCAAGACGCTCACACTCAAGCGTCCGGTTGACGCTGGCATTGTGCGGCAGAGCTTCTCCCACGGTCGCACCAAAGCGGTCGTGGTTGAGAAGGTGAAGCGTCGCGCCATTGGCGAGGCGCCCGCAGCGCGCACCGACGCGCCTCCGCCCCCAGCTCCCGATCCCAAGCCGGTCGCTCCGGCCGCGCCCGCGCAAACGCCGTCGGGTCGCGCATCGCGCCCGCAGGCCTCTGGCGTTACGTCCAGCGGCGCGCCACGCTCCACGACAGGAGCCGGAGTCGTCCTGCGCACGCTCACCGAAGAAGAGCGCGAGGCCCGCGCCCGCGCCCTCATCGGCGCCCGTTCGCGCGAGGAAGAACAGCGCCGTCAGGCCGAAATCGACGCCAAAGCCCGCGCAATTCGCGAAGCCGAAGAGCGGGTTGAGCGCGAGGCCGCCGAAGCGCGCAAGCGTGAGGAAGAGGCCCGCCGCCAGCAGGAAACCGACACCCGCCGCAAGTCCGAAGACGAAGCCAAGCGCCGCCTCGGCGACGATGCCGGCCCTGCGCCTGCGCCCGCTCCGCGCACGGCCCCTGCGCCTGCTCCGGCTGCAGCCCGTCCCGCCGGCGCCCGTCCGCAAACGCCGGCCGAGGAGGAAGAGGCCAAGCGCATCATCCGTCGCCCCGGCCTGCCGACCAAAGTCATCATGCCGCCGGCCCGTCCGGCGCGCGGCGCGGTGGACGCCAAGAATCGCGGTCGCCTCACGGTGACAGCCGCCACTACGGAACAGGAGGAGCGCACCCGCTCCGTCGCCGCGTTCCGTCGCCGCGTCCAGCGTCTGAAGGGCGGCGCCAGCCAGCCCAAGGAAAAGCTCGCCCGCGAAGTCGTGTTGCCTGAGACGATCACGATCCAGGAGCTCGCCAACCGCATGTCCGAGCGCGCCGTCGACGTCATCAAGATGTTGATGCGTCAGGGCGCCATGCACAAGATCACCGACGTGATCGACGCCGACACCGCGCAGCTGATCGCCGAAGAACTCGGCCACACCGTCAAGCGCGTCGCCGAATCGGACGTGGAAGAGGGCCTGTTCGACACGATCGAAGCGGGCGACGAGATGCATCCGCGTCCGGCCGTCGTGACCATTATGGGCCACGTCGACCACGGCAAGACCTCGCTGCTCGACGCCATCCGCAAGGCTAACGTCGTCTCCGGCGAAGCGGGCGGCATCACCCAGCACATTGGCGCCTATCAGGTGACCTCGCCGGGCGGTAATCCAATCACGTTCATCGACACGCCAGGCCACGCGGCCTTCACCGCGATGCGCGCCCGCGGCGCCAAGGTCACGGACATCGTGGTTCTTGTGGTGGCCGCCGACGACGGCGTCATGCCGCAGACGATTGAGGCCATCGCCCATGCGCGCGCCGCCAAAGTGCCGATGATCGTGGCGATCAACAAGATCGACAAGCCCGACGCCAAGCCCGAGCGGGTCCGCGCCGAGTTGCTGCAATATGAAGTGCAGGTCGAAACCATGGGCGGCGACACGCTCGAAGTCGAAGTGTCCGCGCTCAAGCAGATCAATCTCGACAAATTGCTGGAAGCCATTGCGCTTCAGGCCGAACTGCTCGACCTGTCGTCCAATCCCAACCGGCCCGCCGAAGGCACCGTGATCGAAGCCCGTCTCGACAAGGGACGCGGGCCGGTCGCCACCGTGCTTGTGCAGCGCGGCACGATGAAAATAGGCGACATCATCGTCGCCGGTTCGCAATCTGGTCGCGTGCGCGCCCTGCTCGACGATCAGGGCAAAGTCGTCACCACGGCAGGCCCCTCATTCCCGGTCGAAGTGCTTGGCTTCTCCGGCGCGCCTGAAGCTGGCGACCGCGTGGCGGTTGTCGAGTCGGAAGCGCGCGCCCGTGAAGTCACCCAATATCGCGAACGCCAGAAGCGCGATCAGGCGGCGGCGCGCGGCGCCGGCGCGGGTCGCTCGCTCGCTGATATGATGAGCCAGTTGAAGAGCGCGGGCCGCAAGGAATTCCCGCTCGTCATCAAGGGCGACGTGCAGGGCTCGGTCGAGGCGATCATCTCGGCGCTTGAGAAGCTGGGCACCGATGAAGTCATCGCGCGCGTCATTCACGCGGGCGTCGGCGGCATCACCGAAAGCGACATCACGCTGGCGGAAGCCTCCAACGCAGCCGTGATCGGCTTCAACGTTCGCGCGCACAAAGAAGCGCGCGAATTGTCGGACCGTACCGGCATCGAGATCCGCTATTACAACATCATTTACAACCTTGTGGATGACGTGAAGGGCGCGATGTCGGGCCTGTTGGCCCCCAGCTATCGCGAAGACATGCTCGGCAACGCCTCAATCATGGAGGTGTTCAACATCACCAAGGTCGGCAAAGTCGCCGGTTGCCGGGTCACCGACGGCAAGGTCGAACGCGGCGCCAGCGTGCGCCTCATCCGCGACAACGTCGTCGTTCACGAAGGCAAGCTGTCAACGCTCAAGCGCTTCAAGGACGAAGTCAAGGAAGTGCTGGCGGGCCAGGAATGCGGCATGGCGTTCGAGGCTTACCAGGACATGCGTGCTGGCGACGTCATCGAGTGCTATCGCGTGGAGGAAGTGAAGCGCTCGCTTTGAGCGCTTCACCCGGAGCGACGTGTCACATCAAGAATTGATTATCCTGTTTTGAACAATGGCCTGCGCGCGGCGATGTCCGCGCGCGCCGGAGCCGATCATGTCCAGAAATCATCAAAAGGGCGGCGATCCCTCCCATCGCATGTTGCGCATCGCCGAGCTGGTTCGCCACGCTATGTCGGAATTACTCTCCCGTGGAGCCCTCAACGATCCGGTGCTCGACCAGCACGTGGTGACGGTGCCGCGCGTGCGCATGAGCCCCGATCTCAAGCTCGCCACCATCTACGTCATGCCGCTGGGCGGCGGCGATCGCGACAAGGTGATAGCTGCGCTCAGCACGCACGCCAAATACCTGCGCGGGGAAGTGGCGCGGAGGATCAACACGAAGTTTTCGCCCGACGTGCGCTTTCGCATCGATGATTCGTTCGACAACGCAGACGCCATCGACCAATTGCTGAACATGCCGCAGGTGAAGCGAG
>CAMCMI010000078.1 GCA_945875875.1 Rhizobium sp. Q54 | reverse complement strand
GTACGGTGCTCTTCCTTCTCCGCTTGCGGGAGAAGGTAGCGCGCAACGCGCGTCGGATGAGGGGTTCTCTACTCCCTACTCGCCATTCGCTCCCTTCACATCCATGGATCAATCGACACATGGATCGACCTCTCCTCCAGCTGTCCGCCGACGATCTTCAGCGCCTTGTCGATTTCGCTCAGGCCGAACCTGTGCGTGGACATAAGCTCAAGGGGCAGCTTTTTGGCGGCCATGGTGCGCAGCGCCATTTCAACCGCTTCAAAGCTGTGGCCGCGCAGGCCGCGCAGCGTGAGCTGGTTATTGATGAGTTTGTTGACGTCAAGCGGGTCCGTGCCCTCGCCGCGTGACACCGTGAGCAGCACGCCGCGCTTGCGCAAGAGCGCCAGCGACGGGTTAATATTTTTGGGGCCGATGCCTGCGCAATCGAGCACGATGTCCGCCATGCGCCCGCCGGTGATGCGCGATACGGCGGCGCCCAAATCTTCCTCGTCAACGGCCACCGTATGCGTGGCGCCAAGGGCTTTGGCCAGATCAAAGCGCGCTGAGTCGTGCGACATGCCAGACACGATGATGAGGTCGGCGCCCGCCACCTTGGCCGCAATCACGCCGCCCAGACCCTGCTGGCCGGGGCCCTGAATCACGATGTTTTTGCCCGGGCCTGCGCCGCCGTCAAAATACATCCACTGGAATCCGTTGCCGATGGGCAGCGCCATGGCTGCGATATGCGGCTCCACGCCCGCAGGCACTTTATGCACGACGGTGCGCGGGTGCATATAGGCGAACTGGCTGTATCCGCCCCAGAGCGAGGGCTGGACGCTGATCGGCGTTGAGCCGAAGCGAATCTTGCCGGGCAGTCGCTGGTCGGTCTCAAGACACGAGCGCATTTCTCCGCCACGGCAATATTCGCAATGGCCGCAGGGCAGATATTCCTCCAGCGCAACCAGATCGCCTTCCTTCACGCCCCAGCGATACTTGGCCGCTTCGCCGATTTTCTCAATCGTGCCGACCATTTCATGGCCCAGAATGCGCGGGCCGGGCTTGTCGTTTTTGTACATGCCCCAGTCGCTGCCGCAGATGCCGGTGACGGCGATACGCAGCAAGCCCGCGTCAGTTGGAATTTCGGGCAGGGGGAAGTCCATCAATTCGGTCTTCACCGAACCCACCGCAACCGCCGCGCGGGACATCATGCTCGCCAAGATCATCTCCTCCTGTTTTTTAATGTTTGGCTCCAAACGGCGGGTAAAGCAAATGGGCGAGTAGCGAGTGGTGAGCAGGGCCTGATGCATCGGCGCCGTTGCGGGCTGGAAGCCCGCGGTCCAAAGAAGCGCCCCACTGCTTGCTGCCTGCTTCATTGGGAGCGCCAAAAGAAAAAAGGCGGGCTTGCGACCCGCCTTTCCTGTCGATTGTACGCGAAGATCAGCGCGGGGAGGGAGGCGTTTCTCCCATGGGCGTGCCGGCGGGCGGCGGCGCGACCGGGCCGCGGGGGGTGGTCGCCGTTGTCGATGTGCGGTCACGCTGCGTCCATGAGTCTTCATACTTGAACTCAGGCGCGGTCTTCATCTGGTCGCGCGTCGTGTTCAGGACCACGCGCCAGTTATTGCCTTCCGGCATCATGTTCAAACTATCGTAATTGACGGCTACCCAACGCTCGCCGATTCCAAGAAATCCGCCGACGCTGATGATGGCGGCTTTCACGTCACCCTGTCGATCCATGATAAGGTCTTCGACCTCGCCCACAGTTTCATTCAGGTTGTTGCGCACGTTCACCCCAATGATGCGGGAGACGCGCAATTCGTCGCCGCTATGACTGTAATACGACACTGGCTTCATCGCCTGCGCAGCGCCACTTTGCATGGCTCCGGGCTGTTGCGCAGCTGGCGGCTGGCGTGGGGGCGTCTGCTGCTGCTGGGCCTGCGCAAATGCAGCGCCGGTTGAAAGCGCAAAGCCCGTGAGCGCTGTGATGATGAGTGATTGCATGGGTCTCTCCTGTTGCAACATCGCCGTATTATTTAGCTTTTGTCTTGTTGGCTCAGCTCTTGTCTTGCCGGGCCAGCCATGCCTCGATCTCGCGATCAGCATCGTCCTTGGCCATTCCATAACGCTCTTGCAGCTTGCCGGAGAGCTGGTCCTTGCGGCCAGCGACAGCCTCAAAATCATCGTCCGTAAGCTTGCTCCATTGCTCCCGAACATTGCCCTTGAGCTGCTTCCAATTACCTTCAACGCGATCCCAATTCATGGCTGCCCTCATTGTTAAAGCGCGAATGAGGCGACGCTTCATTGCGTCGATCATCTTCGCATTCAACCGCCCGTTTAAGCTTTGGTTCCGGGCAAGAGACTGGCAAGAGACTGGCAAGAGATCCGGACATGAATGCCACGAAAACAAAAGCCCGCGCTTGCGGCGCGGGCTTCAATGCTTTGGGCAAGTGCGTTGATTGACTATCAGGCTCCGCTTTGCGCCGTTACGGAGCGACTTCGCGCGTCAGCCGATAGATCTTCGGGTCCGTCGATAGAAAGAATTTCCGCAAGCTTTGTGCGCGCGCGATTGACGCGGCTTTTGATGGTGCCGACTGCGCATTGGCAAATCTCGGCGGCTTCCTCATAGGAGAAGCCCGATGCGCCGACGAGCAGAAGCGCTTCGCGTTGGTCAGGCGGCAGTGATTCAAGCGCAAGCCGAAAATCCTGGACGTCCAGATGCGCATCTTGCGAGGCCTGCACGGAGAGCCGCGCAGCATAGGCCCCGTCTTCGTCCTGCACCTCGCGGCGTCGCTTGCGGTATTCGGAGTGAAAGAGGTTGCGCAGGATCGTGAAGAGCCATGCGTTCAGATTTGTGCCGGGCTGAAAACTGTCGGCGTTCGCCCATGCGCGCATGAGCGTATCCTGCACAAGATCGTCCGCTCGTTCTGCGCGACCGCTCAGCGAGATTGCGAACGCGCGAAGCGAGGGAAGAGCTTTCATGAGACCGGCTGTGAATTCTGCGCGATCATTCACGATTGGCCTTCCTGACGCTCTTTTTCGTCGAGCTTTACGAGCAGTTCAACAAACTTTTCCGGGATCGGTTCATTGAGCAGTTCGTCGTAATAGGAACGCAATTTCGTTCCAATACGACGCTGTATATGTTCGTCGATCTGAAGCTCTTCGTCGAGATTCTCCAATTCGGCGCTGGCTTGTTTTCTTTTCATCGAGAAGAGCCCCTTATAGGCGCTGCATCGTAATTTGTTTGTTTTGTCATGAAACGCCGATCTATTAGATTCCGCCGTACAGCTTTCGCTTGCTGCTTTCTTGCAGCTTCCAACTTTATGAATGCTTTGTCGATAGGTGAATGGCCGCACATGGGTTAAAGTTGAAAACGTTCTCCTGTTTTATATATGCTGAAGAACCTCAGAGACCAGTCCCGTTCCCTTAAATTTCAAGGAAGCCGCATGTCGATAGCCCAACAGCTTGCTCCGCACCTTCCCTATCTCAGGCGTTATGCGCGCGCTTTGACGGGGTCGCAAGCTTCAGGGGACGCCTATGTCGTGTCCGTACTTGAAGCGCTGCTGGAAGATTCTTCCATGTTCGACCGCAAGATTCCCTCACGCGTCGCAATCTATAAATTGTTTGACGCTATCTGGCGCTCGGTTGAGTTGAACAACAATGTTCGTCCGCTTTCTGACAGTTCCGATCCGCAACGTCGCATCGAGGCGCTTACGCCCCGTTCACGCTGCGCTTTCCTGCTGCTCGCGATGGAGCGTTTTGATGAGAAAGAGGCGGCCCAAATTCTTGGCATGGACGTTGCGGAAGTGCGTAGCCTGATCGAGGAAGCGGGACGCGAGATCGCTGACCAGATTGCGACCAACGTACTCATCATTGAAGACGAACCGCTCATCGCCATGGACCTTGAGGGGATCATGGAGCAATTGGGCCACAATGTCGTTGGCGTCGCGCGTACGCATCGCGAGGCGATTGAGCTCGCGCATGGACAAAACCTGGGGCTGATCCTCGCTGATATTCAACTCGCTGACGGCAGCTCGGGGCTCGAAGCTGTCAACGAATTGCTGCGTAGCGTTCAGGCACCGGTTATTTTCATCACTGCGTTTCCCGAGCGTCTGCTCACCGGCGAGCGCGCGGAGCCGACGTACCTCATCACCAAGCCGTTTCAGCCCTCGCTCGTGTCCGCGCTTGCCAGCCAGGCGTTATTCTTTGACGAGAAAGCGCGCAGCGGCGCCAGGCTTTGACGACAAGGGGGCCGGCGCTTTAGCGGGGAGCTTGCACCCTTGAGGAACCGCAGCCCGGCGTCCGCGTTGCCGGATCGTTAAAATGCTGCGCTCGCGCAGTGTTTTTGCGTCATGGCTTGGGCCTGGAGGTTCAAATGGGCAATCTTCTTTATTGGGCGCTTGCATTCCTCGTGGTCGCGCTCATTGCCGCTGCGCTGGGCTTCGGCGTGGTTGCAGGCACGGCAATGAGCGGCGCGCAAATGCTGTTCTGGGTAGCCATCGTTCTGTTCGTCGCGTCCGCGCTGATCGGCATTTTCCGGCGGCGAACCTAAGCGCGGGTTTAGCGGTAAGCCAGACGCGCGGCTATAAAGCCCAATGCCAGCGCCAGCGCGACTGACGGCAGGGGCCGCAAACGCAGGTTCTCGTCGAACTGCGCAAGCGCGGTCTTTGCGCGTTCCATCGCAGCAGACTGGCGCGGATGCTGAAACGGCAAGGAGCCATGCCCGCCGGAGCCGGTAATGCGATCTTCCTCGCTAATAAGCACATCGGACATTTTGAACTCTCCGTGACGTTAAATGCTGTTCTCACTCAACGCTACGCACGGGCGCGGGGTTTCCTCGGGCAGTGAACTCGACTCTTTTTATAGTTTGGGTTAAGCAAGACACATTGCTGTTTTTGGTTTTCCGTTTTGTCATTCAAGCACATTATCGCTCTTGCAAGCGCCCATACTTTGGCGCCGTGGCTTCGGCAATCGCCCGGAGGACTCGGCGCTTGGGCCGGAAACGTATTCGCGCCGAATGAAGCCCATGCCGGGACGCTTGTTGTTTACGACGATCTGGCGGGGGATTTCGTCACCTGCGCGCCGCGAAGCCGCAGGATTCTCGTCATCGGCGAGCCGCCGGGCATAAAAACCTACAAGCAAGAATTTCTCGATCAATTCGGGCTGATCCTCTCGCCTTATGCCTTTGAGACGCAGGATGTTCCGCTGCGCATCACGCAAACAGGGCTGCCGTGGTTCTATGGCTTGAGGTTTGAGGCCGGGGGGTTAACGGTCGAGCAATCGTTCGAGGATTTAGCTAAAGCGCGCCCTGGCCCCAAAGATCATAAAATCTCGGTGGTGTGTTCAACCAAGTCGAAATTGCCGCGCCATCGCGAGCGTCTCGCTTTTGTCATGGCGCTCAAAGATCGCCTCAAGGATAGGCTCGTGATCCGGGGCAGGGGCTTTGAACCCGTGATTGACAAGGGGGAAGCGATTGCGCCGCATCGCTATCATCTCGTCCTTGAAAACAATGATCTTGGATGCTTCTGGACGGAGAAACTGGCGGACGCGTTTCTTGGCTGGTCGTTGCCGCTGTATGCCGGGACGAAAGCCGCGCTGGACGATTTTCCCGAAGGCTCGATGATTTATCTCGATCTGAACGATGTGCCCGCCTGCGTGGCGCAAGTTGAGCGGATACTTGACGAAGACCCTTATCAGAGCCGCTTGCCAGCAATTGCCGCCGCACGCGAAAAGCTGATGCACGAGCATAGTTTCTTCGCGCTGATTTCGCGGGAAGTTGAGCGTCTGGCGCTTCCTGAAGCGCTTGAGCAGCCGGAGGTAGTGCACGCCAACAAGCGCGCAAGCGTCGTCAAGGGTATGCGTCGGTCCTTGCGGCGCAGTGCATCGAAAATGCCGAGGCAATTACGTGCGGGTTTTGGATAGAATATCCGCCGGTTTTGTGACGTGAAACAAAACACCGCGAGGTGAGAGATCTCTGACCGCATCCAGCCGGGTTGATCTTGTAACAGCCTCTAAAACAGCGTAATCGCTCAGCTTGTCGAGCAGTCCTTTGGAGCTATCATGCGCTTTCCGGCACTTAGCAAGTTTCATCGCCTGCCGCGATTTTTCGCCTATTTTGGAGCCTACAGGCGCGCTGCGGTTGTGGGCGGCGCGCGGGTTCCAAAGCTGCGTGATGCTCGCGCAATGGTTGAGGATGCGACGCCACGCACCGGCTTTGACGCCCAATATATCTACCATTGCGGGTGGACGGCGCGTGAGCTGGCGCGGCGCCCGCCAGAAAGGCACGTGGATTTCTCTTCCGCGCTCTGGTTCGTATCAATCGCGTCCGCTATCTGCCACATCGATCACTACGATTACCGGCCGCCAGCTCTTGAAATGCCAAATGTCGGCGTGGGGGCGTGTGATTTGCAACGCCTGCCTTTCGAGGACAAATCGCTCGCCTCGATTTCCTGCATGCATGTGGTCGAGCACATAGGGCTTGGCCGATATGGCGATGCACTTGATCCGCTTGGCGACAGGAAAGCGATGCAGGAATTATCCCGTGTTCTGGCTCCCGGCGGAACATTGTTGTTTGCTACCCCTGTAGGAAAACCGCGAACCGTTTTTAACGCGCATCGCATCTACGCTTATGAGGAAATAACGGCGGCGTTCCCGGAGCTGCAGGTTGAGAGCTTTGCTCTTGTTACTGATGGCAAGCACGGCTCGAAATTGATATTCGACGCTGATCCGGCATTAGTTTCAGAGCAGAAATACGGCTGCGGCTGTTGGGTTTTTCGGCGGTCTGATTAAACTAGGTCTGGAGGCGTATCCATCCCGGCGGATAGATATCCCTCGTGTCATGGGTCGCCGTCGCCTGCTCGGAGAACCATGCATCTGGCGCGATCACCAGAGCGTCGGGCCGGGGGTCAAGCCACGCGCTCCACCAGCTGAACGTGCTGTTGGCGATGATGTGTGCGCGCGCTTTGCTCATCAGATACATGTCGTCGTATTCGGATTCGCCACGCAGGAAATGGGCTTTTGGATGATGAGCGAACATTGCGCGCGCGTGATCGGGATCGTCTGAGAAGACGAATATTTTCTGGATAGAGAACTTAGTCTCCAGCAGATCCAGCGCGCGTTCGTAATAGGCGGGCTGCATCACGCCATGAAAAGCGTTAGCGCCCGAATGCGCGAGGTAATCGCCACGTCGCACGTGCAGCGCGACGCTGCCCTCGCCGATCTCCTGCGCCTGCGCGCGCGCATATTTTGAGATCGCGCGCTCCAAAGTATACGCGGCACGAACCTCATCCTCTGCTCCTGCGAAAAACTTCGGCGACTGGAAATAGCCGCGCAGATAACAATCTCCGGAAATCTGCTGGAATTCTGGCGTATAATTATAATTTGTTTGGGTAAAAACAGGTCCGCGCCATCCGGTGGGGCGGCGGGGTGATCTGGAGCCAAACAGCTTCCCCGCTTGGTGGGTAATTTTGTTGAATGTCCGCTCAAACGGACTGTGTTTGTCGGTGAAAATATCAGCTTCGACGTTCAACGCTGCGAGGCTGAACCGACGGGCGCCGTCAATGCGCAAGCGTGACGTGTCAAGTTCCAGCCGGCCGCCGAGCCGACGCGCAAGCGCTATACCGGCGGCGGCCTGAAACATCTGGTTGCCGAGGCCGCCGAGCATTTGGACGCGAATTGTTTTAGCTGTCATGGTTACGCGTCCTGTCCGCACGCAGCAAAAGAGGGCGCTTTATGCCAAGGGTGCGCGCTGCGCGAAAGAGCGCGGACCGCGTGAGGCATTCCAGCCACGCGCCGATCCCCAGAGTTTGTATCTGCCACGCCATTTTCCGCCTTAATCCCGCAGGGCCGATCCGCCTGCGCCGCAGCAGCTTTTGCATGCCTGTTTCTCGCGCCAGATTGCGTTCGCCGATAGCGTCGATAGAGGATGTGGCGAGGACGTTGGCATCTGCCGGCGGCGGCGACACGCCGTAGGTAATCAAGCTGAAATCCCACGGGCGTCGCAAGTCTTCGTCGATAGCGTGTAGTGCTACCTTCAATCCCGCCAGTATTTTAGCGGCCCCGCGCTTGTTGATGAGGTAACAACCCATATTATTGGGCACGCGCAGATAGGCCACCAGCTCGCCAGCCTCGCCCAGATCGACCTTCGCCACATAGGCGGATTTCGACGGATTTGATAACCGCACAATGTCCCAATCGCACGGCAAATCGTCGATGCGCGTCAGAAACGCTGGCAAGCGCTCGCTGATGTGAAGGTCGTCCTCCATCACGATCAGGCAATCGTCGTCAGACGCCAGCAAGCCTTGCATAATCGAAAGATGGCTGGCGTAAACGCCGATCTCGCCCGGCTTCAGGTTCGAATGGGGGCGTCCTTGCGTATCAACAAAGCGTTCGCGCAGTTCAGGCGGGACGGCCAATCCCCGTATCGCCTCAAATCGCCGGAAGGGGAGGCCCAGTGCTGTCAACTGCCGCTCCATGTGGCCCAAGCGGTCGGAATCGCTCGCCAAATTGATGACGATTACGGGCGGAGGCGTTTGCGCGTCGGGCGGCATATTTATCGCAATCTGTTATCTATTGAGCGAGTGATACATTTATATAAGCTGGAGCGTGAAATTGAAGGCGCTAATTATGCGAACAGGCTTGAACAAGATAGCGGCCCGGCTGGAGAAGAGTTTCGCTTTGCTTCAAGGCAAAGGGGCCGGCTCGTTCTCTATAGATGACGAAGTGCGCCTTGCGCTGCGCTTGATGCACGGCGACGAGCTATTTGTTCTCGACGTTGGCGCCAATAAGGGTTTGTGGACCGCTGCGCTCCTGAAGCAGGCGCCCGGCAGGTTTAGCGCAGCTTATCTCTTTGAGCCCTCAGCGCATAACCTCTCGTTGCTGGGCGCGATTGCCGACGCCCGTTTGACTATCGTGCCCGCCGCCGTGGGCGCCGTTGCTGGACGCGCGGTCCTTTATGCGGACGCCCCGGGCTCCGGCCTTGCCTCTTTGACGCAGAGAAACCTCGCCCACAAAGGTTTGCGGCTTGATCGCGAAGAGGCTGTCAGCGTGGTGACGATTGATGAATTCGTAAGCGAACAGGGTCTAACCTGCGTAGATTTCATGAAGATCGACGTTGAGGGCCATGATCTCGATGTCCTGAAGGGGGCTGAAAAATCCCTGCGGAGCGGGCTGATCCGCGCCTTGAGCTTCGAGATGGGCGGGGCCAACGTCGATACGCGGACCTTTTTCCGGGACTTCTGGGATTTGTTGAGCGCATGCGGTTTTGATCTGGGGAGGGTCTCTCCGACGTTTGGGTTGATCCCTGTCCCAAAGTATATCGAGCGCGACGAAGTGTTCGTCACAACCAATTACATGGCGACTCGAAAGCCCGAATGAAAAAGGGCCGCGCGCCGTCTTGTGTGCGGCGGTCGCGGCCCGGGGGCTGCTCGCGCCTTTGGGGCAGGGCGTGAGCTGGCTTTACCTTGCCGCCTGCGGGTTAACGCCAATGCTTTGGGATCGCGCGGATTTCGTTAAATCGTCTTAAGCTTGAAAATTGGTTGCGGCGCTTCCATTGGATGCTTGCCGGAGAGACTGCGGCCTGAAGGGCGGACCTTTGGTCCGCTGCGGGCGGGGCCGCCCGCGGTCCACAGGACGTTCCCTCAAGCCGCCTGCGCTTCGTATTCAGCCTGACGGGGCAGGCGGCAGAGCATGTCGATCAGCGCGCGGTCGTGCAGCAGCACCATGCGCTCGCCGGGCTTCAACCATGAGATGGCTTCCTCTGCCGTGCGGGCTTCCAGCAGTTTGGCTTCCGCCATTGCGCGATCAGGCTCGATCACGCCGCGTTCACGTCTCGGCGGCGGGGTCAGGATCGCTTCATGGACTTCGCGCAGGCGGGCGTCGGAATGGATGGCGAGCAACGGATCGCCCATCGGCATGGCGGGCTCCAGCGCTTGGGCCAGCTCCTCGGCGCGGGAAGCGACCCTTGGGCGCTGGCCCTCTTCGGGCGTCACCAGCAGGCCAATCCGACGCAAAAACAGGCCGATGGACAGCTTGCCGCTGATCCACGACAGGAGAATCGCAAGCAGCAGGCCAGCAATCGTTGGCGACATCCACGCCACCAGCGAGGTGGAGATCATCAGCCCCGAGATCAGCGTCAGCACGCCAAGCGCCACATGCGACCAATGGCGGCGCACAATATCGCGCAGCGGGATCGAGCCGTCGTCGCGGCGCTGCGGCGTCCAGCCAGTGTCGCGGCCAAACATAATCTGCATCACCGAGCCGGTCTGGATCACCATCATGATCGGGGCGATCAGCGCGGCGAAGATCACTTCCACAATGGCCGAGCCGATCAGCCCGAACGCTCCGCCGCAGGCGCGTCGCGTCGGCGCGCGGAAGATCGCGTAGGCGAGGCCCATGACTTTGGGCGCCAGCAGCACCGCCATCGTGATTCCAAACAGGTTGAGCGCGCGCACATAGTCAAAGCGCGGCCAATCGGGGAAGCGGGCGAATTCGTGCGTGAAGAATTCCGGGCGGATGTAGGCAGATTGCACCACCAGCACCATGCCCACGATCAGGCTCACCATCCAGATCGGCGAGGAGAGATAGCTCATGGCCCCGGTCGCCAGATGCTGGCGGCTTGAAAGCTGCAAACCGCGCGCGCCGATGATGCGCATGTGTTGCAAATTGCCCTGACACCAGCGCCGGTCGCGCACGGCGACGTCGATCAGCGACGGTGGGCTCTCTTCATAGCTGCCGCGCAGCGTTGAGAGCATGTAGACCGAATAGCCGCCGCGCAGCATCAGCGCAGCCTCAATGAAATCGTGGCTGAGGATGTGGCCGCCAAACGGCGGGCGTCCGCGCAGCGTCGGCAGGCCGCAGCAATCGGCGAAAGCCTTGGTGCGGATGATCGCGTTGTGGCCCCAGTAATTACCCTTGCGACCGGACCAGACGGCGAGGCCCGCCGCGATCACGAGGCCGTAAATGCGGGCTGCGAATTGCTGGAGGCGCGCAAAGAACGTGTTGCGGTTGATGATGAGCGGCAGCGTCTGGATGATGCCAGCGTCCGGATCGGCGGCCATGGCGGCGGACAGGTGCAGAATACACTCGCCGGTCATCAGGCTGTCGGCGTCGAGAACGATCATGAACTCATAGGCGCCGCCCCAGCGGGTGACGAAATCGTCGATATTCCCGGCCTTGCGGCTCGTGTTTTTGGGGCGGTGGCGATAATAGACGCGCGCGTCCGGCCCAAGCTGCTCCCTGAGCGCCATATAGGTGCGCTCTTCGGCGATCCAGACGTCGGGATTTGTGCTGTCGGACAGGAAGAACCACGAGAAACGTGCGCCTTGTCCGGACGCCTCCACCTCTTCGCGCATCGCCTGAACGGCGGCGAACACGCGCGAAGGCGCCTCGTTATAGATCGGCATCACGACCGCGATGTCGTTGGTAAGCGGCGCAATCTCGCCCTTGGGACGCGGCGACATCAGCAACGAGCAGAAGCCGACGATGGCGCTCGTGAAGGCCAGCGCGATCCATGAGAAATTGATGACGAACAGAACCAGCAGCGCCCACTTGAGGACTGTGATCGGGCCAACGTTGATGACGCCATACATCTCGGAGGCGCCAAAAGCGGTCAGCGCCAGCGCGCCGCCAAAGACAAACAGCCGGGCGTAAAGCGCCTTGCTGTCGTCGCGCTTTTGCGGGCGGTGCGCGCTGGCCTCGTCGAACGAGGTCAGCGATTGCGCGGGCATGTGCAGCCGCGATTCTCTCGGCGTCGAGAAGCGCGCTTCAGCGGGCTCCGGCTGCTGCACGACGGATTGTTTTTCGAGGGTTTGGGTCACGGCGTCCATCTGTAGAGCCACGTCTCGCTGATTTGTTTGCCTGCGCCCTCAAGTATCAGGCGCAATTCGATATTGGGTTCGGCGCCGGCTTCAAGATCAAAGGTGACGCGCGCCGCTTTCTGGCCTCGCACCAGTACA
>CAMCMI010000077.1 GCA_945875875.1 Rhizobium sp. Q54 | reverse complement strand
CACGATGACTGCGTAAGGAGAAGCACATTGAGCGACGTCCGCGCCAGAACCCTCATCACTGTTCAAGACCTTGCTGAGAGCCTGAAGGCGCAGACGCCGCTTGTGCTGCTCGACGTGCAGGACGAGAAAGCGACCGCACGCGCGCGGCCGCTGATCCCGCACGCGATAGCGACGTTTCTCGACGCCGACTTCTCCGGCGCGCCCTCAAAGCGCGCCGGCAAACGCCCCCTGCCCGAAATTGCGGACTTGCAGGCGAAGGCGCAAAGCTTTGGGATCAATCCTGACAGTCTTGTGGTGGTCTACGACGACAAAGGCGGCGCGCAAGCCTCGCGCGCATGGTGGACGTTGCGCTGGGCTGGCTTTGACAACGTGCGCATCCTCGACGGCGGTCTTCAGGCGTGGCTGGAGGCGGGACATGCGATCTCACAAGACCCTGCACCCGCGCCGGGCGGGGGAACGATCACACTGAGCCCCGGCCACCTTCGCACGATAGAAGCCGATGAGGCCGCAGCCCTCGCGCACAAGGGTATATTGCTCGATGCGCGGGGCAAGAGCGCTTACGTCGGCGCCCCGCAGGAACCCGGCAAGCCCGCCACCGGCCATATCCCCGGCGCCCTCAGCGCACCGGCGACGGACGCGCTCGCCGACGACGGGCGTTTCAAATCAGGCGAAGAGCTGCGCGCTTGCTTTGCCGCACTGGGCGCAGAGGACGCGCAGCAGATCGGCGTCTATTGCGGCAGCGGCAACGCCGCCGCCCATTCCATCGCCGCCCTCAGCGCAGCAGGTCTTGAGGCCGCGCTTTATGTCGGCTCATGGTCCGCCTGGAGCGCTGACCCGGCGCGCCCAGCCGCTATCGGGGAAGAGCGGGGCGGCGAGCAAGGGGCTTGAATTGCGGATCGCAAACTATACCTAAAAATGTGAGCTTGCGCTCGCCTACCTCCTGTCGTGCGATCCGCGAGCGAGGGAGAGCCTTGATGCAATTCATGTTCAACAGCGACAACCAGATCGACGGCGACACCGGCATGGCGGAACACGTTGAGGGCATGGTGCGAACGAAGTTGAGCCGAGTCGAGGAGCGTTTGACAAGGGTCGAAGTTCACGTGCGAGACGTCGACGGCCCGCGCTCGGGCGCCAACGACAAGCGGGCAATAGTCGAATTGCGCCCGGCGGGCTTGGCTCCCATTTCCGGCAGCGACGAGGCCGACACGATCGACGCCGCCGTATCGAGGGCAACCGACAAGGCGCTCACGGCGTTCGACCGGCAAATCGGCAAAATGACGACTCGCAAGGGTCATTAAGCTAAAGCTGCGGGACAAAGGGTCGCCATGAGCCCGGCGCCTGAGCGCCGGGCTTGTCTGATTGGCAAGCCAATCGGCCTAGTTTGCCCCCGCCAGCCTGTTCGCAACCCCTATGTAAAGCGGAATGCCCAGCACCAGATTGAACGGGAACGTGATGCCAAGCGACATGGTCAGCGAGATCGCCGCATTGGCTTCGGGCAGCGCCATGCGCAGCGCCGCAGGCACCGCGATGTAGGACGCCGACGCGGCCAGCGTCATCAGGACGGCCGTTCCTCCTGCCGACAGGCCGATAACAATCGCGAACGCGGCGCCGAGAGACGCGCCGATCAGCGGCATGAAGATGGCGAACAGGCCGAGGCTGATCGTCAGATTTTTCCGTCCATGCTGAAGCCCGCGGCCAGCGACAAGCCCCATATCGAGCAGGAACAGGCAGAGAAAACCCGGAAACAGATCAACGAGGAACGGCTTCAACATCACAAGGCCGTTTTGCCCGCTCGCCATGCCGACGACGAACGCACCAAGCAGCGTGACGACTGAGCCGTTGAGCATAACCTCACGCCAGAGGTTGTCGCCGCCGGGTTTTTCCGCAGAATTCGATGTTTGCTTGCGATGCCGCCGCGCCAGAAAAAGGGCCGACATGATCGCAGGCGTCTCCATCGCAGCGGCGACAGCCACCAAATAGCCCTCAAATGGCAGTGAGAGCTGGATGAGAGCGCCCGTCACGGCGGCGAAAGTGACAGCCGATATCGAGCCGTAATGTCCGGCGACGGCGGCAGCGTCAATCGCGCTGAGGCGACTTGTTTTCTTGAGGATGAAGTAAGCCAGAAACGGCATCGCGAACGAAAGCAGGATACCGGCGCTGATGGTGGCGACGAGTTGAACGGTGAATCCGTAATGGGCGACCTCGGCCCCGCCGCGGAAGCCTATCGACATCAGCAGATACAGCGAAAGCAGCTTGGAGACGGCGTCCGGCACGGTAAGATCGGACTTGGCGAGCGCGACGACGAAACCGACCACGAAGAACAAGACCATTGGCGAGAGCAGATTTTGCAACGCAAGATCGGTAATCGACATAATGCCCCCAAGGCAAAAAAAAGCGCCGCAGCAGATCGCTGCGACGTCGACCGTCAGACGAACAAGACTTCGCCAGCGGCGTTTCCGGCGGCAATCTAGTCGCAGGCGGAAATCTGTAAAATTGATAGTGTAAAGCTCTAACATTTATAAAATTGATGCTATAGGCCCCAATCATGCCCAAAACGCTCACCAACCTCGACATAGATCTCGTGCGCACATTCGCGACCATCGCGCGGCTTGGCAGCTTCACGCACGCCGCCGAGCGCCTTGGCCGTCAGCAATCGACGATCTCTTTGCAAATAGCACGGCTTGAGGCGACGATGCAGACAAAATTGCTCGAACGCTCGCCCAGATCGGTCAGCCTCACGACCGAGGGCCGGGTCTTTCTCGATTATGCTTGGAGGATGCTCGACCTGAACGATGAGGCGGTGGCGCGATTTGGCGAGCCGACGATGACGGGACTTGTGCGTCTGGGCGCGCCTGAAGACTTCGCCACCCGGCACCTGCCTGACGTGCTGGCGCGATTCGCACAGGCTTATCCCTCAGTGGCGCTGGAGGTGAGCTGCGATCTCACGCTCAATCTCCTCGAGCGCTTCCGGTCCGCTGATTTCGACGTGCTGCTGGTGAAGCAGGAGCCTTCGGCAAAGAACAAGGGAATCCGCGTCTGGCGCGAGCCGCTTGTATGGGTTGCAGGAAGCCGGGACTTCCTCAACCATAGTCGGCCAGTTCCGCTCGTCGTCTCCCCTGCGCCATGCGTATACCGCAAGCGCGCGACCATGGCGCTGGACAAGGCGAAAATGTCCTGGCGCATCTCGTATACATGCGGAGCCTTGTCTGGAACCCTCGCAGCCGTCAGGGCGGGTCTGGGCGTGGCCGTGCTTCCCAGGGACATGGTGCCGGGCGGCCTCCATGTACTCGATGACGACAGGCTCCCGGACTTGAAGGATACGGAGATTGCGCTTCTGCACGCCAAAGAGCTCTCGTTGCCCGCCCAGCGGCTCAAGGATCACATCGTAAGATCGCTTGGATAGCGGGAATATCTGGATAGCGGGAAATGGTGCGCCGGGGAGAATAAAAACTATAACACCTATTCTATTGTTATTATGATGTAATCTGAAATAAAAATGGGAACTTTAGGACAGCTAATTCTTGAACTGCTTTCATAAAACTTGACGTTAGCAAAGTCTGCACTGTCCGCCTGGAACGGCGGCGATAGATCGATCGATCAACCGGAACGGCCTAAAAGGCCCGGCAGATACTCAACCGCCAGACGTGCCTGACCAGATTAACCATCGGACGCTTGAAGATAGGACTTAGATTTGCCGGCGAATGATAGACAGGTCGGCTAACGTCTTCCTCAGCTGCTAGTTCTCGCCTTCCAGCTGCACCCGGCACTTCACCAAGGAAAGCATCAGCCCGCCATACTTCTTGCGCCAATTCTAATAGGTCGCCTCGCTGATTCCTGGCCAGCCCCCATGAGGTGATCCAGTCGTTATGTTAGTTGAGGATTCGGTGAAGCGCTGGGGATTGGTGGTCCATATCCAGCGTTAGTTTTCAGCGGCCTTTTTACCCTGCGCCGACGGCGAAGAGATTGCCTACAAAAGATATTCTGCTGGCGTTTTGTTGCCAAGAGCCATGTGAGGACGGCTCTCATTATAATCAATCCTCCAAGCCTCAATTAGGCGTTGTGCCTCGGCCAGGGTTTCGAACCAGTGGATATTGCGGCGCAAGGCAGAAGCATTACAGACGATGTTCGAGCCATTGAGGGAAGGTCCGATTTCGCATAAGCAAGAGCCGCTACATGCGCTACAAATACCGGAAAGCCACCGAGAAACCTTCGCAGAATAAGCAGCAAATGTAGCAGCACTTGCCGGGACGAAATCTGACCTTGCCCCGATGGCTCAAGCTGCGTCTGCAATGCTTTTGCCTTGCATGGTTAGCGCGTCCCCTTAGCGCAACTCGCTGACGAATTCCTTAGGGGCGGGTCTCTTCCCTAGCATTTCGTCTTCCTTTTTTATATCAAAAAGACATACTTTTCGGTGGAGCAGTTCAAGGGGGCGTATCAATGATCGGAGATGTGAAAAACAAGAGGTGCATTGTTACTGGCGCAGGATCGGGACTAGGGCGAGCTATGACCCTAGGCTTGGCTCAGGGCGGCGCGCTTGTTATTGCGGCAGACATCAATACCGGTGCCGTTGAGGATACACTTGCTGAATTGAATGACAGCGCCGGCCGCACTGTCCCTCACAGGGTTGACCTTACCCGAGTCGAGGAATGTGAGAACCTCATCGAGAGCGCTGTAAGAGAGTTTGGCGGCGTCGACGTACTTGTAAATTGCGCGGGCCTGAACATGGCGCTGATCAGCAGAGACTTTCTTACCAAGCTGGTTCGCTTCTGGGACGTTGACGCCCAGGACTGGCAGCGCATGTTCGACGTGAATGTGCGCGCCCCCTTCATGCTTGCGAAATGTGTCTCGCCGATCATGACCGCTCAGGGCTGGGGTCGCATCATCAACGTCACAACCAGCTTCGGCACGATGCTGAGGGAGGGAAACACACCCTATGGTCCCGCAAAGGCTGCTCTTGAAGCCGCCTCGGCCGGGTGGGCGCAGGAGCTGCAAGCTACGGGCGTCACCTGCAATGTACTGATTCCGGGCGGCGCGGCAGATACCCCCATGATTCCTCCCGACGCTCCCATCGCCCGTGACAAGTTGGTGCCCGCATCCGCGATGCTGCCGCCTTTGATCTTCCTAGCCTCGGATCGTTCGGATGCAGTGTCCGGCATACGTCTTGTTGCAAATCGCTGGCGACCGGATGCGCCGGATAATGAGAACATGGATCGAGCCGGAGCGCCAATAGGCTGGCCTTACCTTGCCGCCTCCTCCGGCGTCACGACAAAGGGGTCGGTCGCCGCGCCTGGCGGTGCCTAGGCCGCTCGGCGCGGCTTTGCCACATTCGCAAATTTGCGATGCAAAACGACGGTCCCAAAGTTTCTCACGCGGTTGATACTATCGCACCCCACGTTCAGTGCCAACGCGAGGAACGCAAAGCGCGTGGGAGGCTTAGGTCGGATGAAGCTGACGTTGAAGGTGCTGGAGTAGGCGGCGTGGAATGGCAGACATTGATCGCCTGAAATCTTCCGTAAATATGCGTCGCTCTCGTTCGCCCATCGGGTCCTCCTGTTGCGTCAAACGCTATCAGAAAGTCCCTCCACTTTTCCGGGGCAAGTCCACCAGCCGATGACCCGCCGCGAGTAGAGGTCGATCAGGGCCGCCAGATATCCAAAGCCCTCTAGTGTCGTGATGTAGGCAATGTAGATACCCCAGGACACATCTGACGTCTGCAAATCGAACTGACGATCCAGTGTATTGTCGACAACCAAAAAATTACTTACCGAGATATAGCGCCTCACGTTGTTTATAGCCTATTTGCGCCTTGATTTCCAGCAGCTTTGTTAGTCGCGCCATCTTGTTTGGACAGCACGTCTCGCCCTGACCGACAAGGTCGTCGTGTAATTTGTGGTAGCCATATACGTTGCCGCTGTCTTTCGAGGCGCTGCGGATCAGTCAGGTCTAACGGGCGAACTCTTTCACCCGCTTGCTCATCGGGTTATGCAGGCGAGCGTAGCAGCCGCTAGTATGGATGCGAACATCTAGCAATCATTCTCACAGAAAACCATGAACGCTGCTCGACTGCGAGCGCAGATCTTATTTTGCATCGTTGGCGAAATACCCGTTGGCTTTTTTAGGATGTCGGACTCCTCAGTGAGCCTTGCGCAAACGTCAGTCACAAGCCCTTCGTAGAGCCTTTGTAAGCGTCCACGATTTCCGATCCGGTCGCAAACCATACGGCGTCGTGGGAGCCAATATAGTTCAGCGCGCGGTCCAGGTATTTGATGCGATGGGCTGCGCCGATGAGGTAGGGATGCAGGGCGATGCACATGGCGCGCCCGTTTTTTGCTCCCTCGGCGTACAGCGTATCAAACGTGTCGCGAATGCGCCGTTCAAAATCCGTAATGCTGATTGAGGGGTTGTTGAACAACGGCATGTCGTTCAGCTCAAGAGAATAGGGAAGCGCGTAAAGCCCGTTGTCCATCACGTAGGGAAGGTCGTCGTTGCACCAGTCCGCGACGTATTCCACGCCTTGCTCGCGCAGCAGGCCAAGCGTGTGCCATGTCTCGGTCAGCCCCGGTCCCAGCCAGCCGCGCATCGTCTGCCCACACGATTCAATCGCCGCCCTGGTCATTGCAATGATGTCGATCTCTTCCTCCAGCGTGATTCCGCGCAGCACCTGCGAATTCGTCATGCCGTGGCCCATCAGCTCCCAATTCAGTTTTGCGCATTCCTCCATGATACGCGGATAATGCTCGACGACCTCGCCATTGAGCGCGACGGACCCGCGCACGCCATGCTTGGCCATCGTCTCCATCAATCGCCACACGCCAACGCGATTGCCGTAATCGCGCCGGGCATGGTTGCGCACATCGGGCGTGCCCGGCCCCATGTCGATCCTGTAATGCTCAATGTTGGGCACGATCCACACAGCCACGCGCGCGCCGCCCGGCCATCGCACGGGCGGGCGGTCCACGATGGCCTGATAGGGGAACGGGCGTTTGGGATCGAACGCGGTCATGATGCGTCTCGCGTTCAGGGCTGGGCGATCTTGCGCAATCTATCAATGATAGGCTGCGGCGTTGCGTAGGCGCGGTCGACGATCGCCTTAACTTCGGCGGCAGAACGCGGCACGTTCACGCCCAGATTGAGCTTGTCGGCCTCGGCGAGAAACTCCTTGTCTGCGAATGTCGCGGCAAAGGCTTTCTGCATCAGTTCGACCCGATCAGCGGGCGCGCCCGGCGGCATCAGGTACGGCCTTCCCAGCGCTAGCGGCGCGATGGCCGCCTGCAGCAGCATTTTGTCGTCTTCCTTCGTGAGGTATTCGGCGACCGAGGGCACGGGACCAACTTGCGGCTCTCGCACAGGCCCATATTGCACGAGCAGCTTGATCTTCTTGTCACGCACCCAATCGGGCTTGGTGGTCGTCAGCGAACTCCAGAAGATGCTCGGATAGCCGTCGACTTCACCCTTCTCCATCGCCAGGAAGGATTCGTTCTGGCCCGGATAGCCAACGACAACGCGCATTTTCGTGCCAAGCAGATCGTTGACCAGTCGCGTGAAGAAGCTCGGCGTCGAATTTGCGCCCGAGGATGCGACCGTGATCTCCGTCTTGCGCAGATCCTCAATCGTGTTCACGGGAGCTGTATGCCAGGCGATCACCAGGGCTGTTTCAAAGCTCGGCGACCCCAGCCAGTTGAACTTCTGCGCGTCGTAATCAGCCTCCTTCGTGCCAAGCAAAGGTTCGAAGGGCGTGTTGTTTTGAACGCCGCCGATGCTGAGGCCATCCTTGGAGGCGATGGAATAGAGATGCTTGGTCGCGATGATGCCGCCCGCGCCGGGCATGTTGCGGGGAGCCACAGTCGATAAGCCTGGGATCTGCTTTGGAAGGTGCCGGGCGATTGTGCGCGAGAGCAGGTCATAGCCGCCGCCGGCGCTTGAGCTGATAATCATGTTGATCGTCTTGCCCTTGTAGAACTCGCTGGCAGACTGCGCTGATGCGCCTGAGGTGAGACAGGCGAGCCCAAGTGAAAATGCAAGCGTCGTCCTTGAATCGATCATGCTGTGCGCCCCTCTTTACGGTGATGCTACTGCAAATCATGGAGGGACGCGCGCGCAAAAGCAATTCTCAAGCAAGCGCGGTCTTTCTAACGCTTGAGCCCTGCTGATTTGACGGGCCTGCGGGGCAGGAATAGCTTTTGGCTGCGTTCAATTTCACAATGGGGTTCCCCTATGCTCATGAGCCGTTTCCAAATAGCCGCAACGGCTCTTGCAGGGCTTGCCCTGTCCTCCATGGGCGCGCTTGCGCAGGAGAGCCCCTACAAGGGCGCGCAGATCAACTTCGTCGTCTCCGCCGACGCTGGCAATAGCTACGATATGTTCGCGCGGATGATCGGCCGCTATTTGCCAAGGCACATCCCCGGGCAGCCGCTCGTCATCGTTCAAAACATGCCCGGAGCGGGCGGATTGCGCGCTGCGAACTGGCTCTACAACGTTGCGCCAAAGGATGGTCTCACCATCGGCATGATCAACAACACGCTCCCGTTCGATCCCCTCTATAGCAACAAGCAGGCGCAGTTTGACGCGGCGAAGTTCAACTGGCTCGGCTCGCCAAGCAAGGAGAACGCGCTCCTGATTGTTTTCCATACCGTGCCGGTGAAGAATCTCGAAGAGGCAAAGTCACGGGAACTCGTTCTGTCCGCAACCGGCGCCGGCTCCACCCCCGCCTTCTTCGCGCGCGTCCTGTCCTCCCTGTTCGATCTCAAGGTGAAAATTATTCCCGGTTACAAGTCGCAGACGGAGGGCTTTCTGGGCATGGAGCGCGGCGAAAATGATGGCAACGCCTCGCCGTTCTGGTCAAGTCTCAGTTCGGAGTTTCCGCAATGGATTGAGCAGAAGAAAATTCGCCCGCTGGTCTATTACGGCGCGCCGCGCGTGCCGGAAATCGAGGCGCCCCATGCGCTCGATCTTCTGAAGGATCCCGAGAAGCGCGCGATCATGGAGATTGCCCAGGCCGGTCTTGGCATGGGACGGCCGATGCTTGCGCCGCCGGGCGTCGACACCGGCAAGGTCAGCATTCTGCGCAAAGCGGTCGCTGCGACGTTCGCCGATGAGAATTATAAGGCCGAGTGCGCCAAGGCGCGGCTCAACTGCGCTTCCCCCTCAACCGGCGACGATTTGGCGGCCCTGGTGCAGCAGATCTACGCTTCACCAAAGAGCGCCGTGGACAAGATCACGGAGATCTATATGCAAGGCCAGCAGAAGTAGATCGACGCTACATTGTCGGCTTGCCGTCCGGTCCGATGACGCCTTTGAAGGTGACGTAGCCGCCATCGATCAGCAGGTCGGTTCCGGTCACGAAAGCGGCGTCGTCGGACGCAAGATACGCTGCCCCCGCAGCTATATCTTCCACCGAGCCCGGCCGGTTCAGCAGGTGCTTTGGGCCTTGAATGCGGGATGCGTTCTCCTTGCCGCCGCTGCGGCGGCTTGATCGCTCCGTGAGGATGAAGCCGGGCGAGATCGTGTTAGCGCGTATGTTGTCGCGCGCATAATCCATCGCAAGAACTTCCGTGTACTTGATGAGCGCAGCCTTCGTCGTGCAATAAGGGGAGCGGCCTACAACGCTCAGATGCCCTAGTTGTGAGGCGATGTTGATGATGGCGCCGCCGCCTGCCTTGCGCATCTGCGGCGTCGCGTATTTGCACATGATGAACGCGCCCGTCAGGTTCACGCGGATGGCGTTTTCCCACAACTCAAGCGAGAGCGTCTCCGCGTTGCCGTCGGGCGTCACAGCCGCAGCCACGTTGACCAGCGTGGTTAGCGAGCCAAATGTTTCGATGGTCTTTTCGACAGCTGCCTTCGCGCTGTCTTCAAAGCGTACGTCGATCTGAACGGAGCCCGCTTCGAGTCCTTGCGCCCGGATTGCGTTTGCGGCGGCTTCGGCCTTGTCGTGATCAAGATCGCCGACCATGACCCGCGCTCCTTCGCGCGCCAGCCGCAGGGCGATAGCGGAGCCGATCTCGCCGCCGCCTCCCGTAATGAGGGCGACGCGTCCTGTCAGTCGACCAAGATAGGTCATGTTGTTTTATCCCTGTCTAGAAGTCTCGAAGCAGCCGACCGTAGCCTTCGATGCGATCATCTATCCCGCACATGCGCAGCGCGCGCCATACGGTCGTCTGCAGGTTCGTCACGACGCTGATTCCAAATTCACGCTCCAGCGGCTCAATCGCTTCGATCGTCGCCCAGTGCGGACAGGGAAACAGCACTGTGTCCGTTTCGGGGTGCGCATGCATGAAGGCGCGCCCCCATTCCAGCGCCCGCGCGCAATCGAGCTTCGGCAGATCGACGAGATTGCTACCCCCGCCCGTGCTGCCTGTCGGCGCGAGGCCAAGTTGCGTGATCATTCCATCGTGGCGCGCGTCTTCATGCGTATCGAAGGGATGAACCGTGCCCACTCGCTGCGAGCCGAGCGCCTTGAAGGCGGCGAGCTGGGCGGAGGCGTCGCTCGTCACGGCCACGCCCAGTTCACGGCTCAGCCGCCCCGTAATGTCGTCGAGGTCCTCACCTTGCGACAGCAGGACTGGCCGTCCGCCAAGGACAACGAGGTCAACGCCGGACTGGGCGAGCGCCCGCGCCGCTTTCATCGTCTCGTCGTAAAGGCGATCCATCTCCCCACGCGTTAGTTCCGTCTGGTGCAATGTGAGAAGGGCGAGGCTCACCCCGTCGGGAACCATCTTGTAGAACGCGTAGGGGAAGATCTCGGTGACGAACGCCACCGACGTGTATCCGATGCGTGCGCGGCGACCGTACATGGGTATCTCCGCGCTACTTTTCAGCGATGATCTTGGCGGCGCGCGCGACGATCGCCTCGGGCGTGGCGTAAACTTCCTTGATGAGCTTTTCGAGCTCGTACCAATATGCGAGGTTGACTGGTAAGTTTATTTTCTGCGCTTCGGCGAGGAAGCCCTTATCGACAATCGTTGCTTCGAAAGCCTTACGCAGCGCCGCGATTCGATCGGGGGGCACACCGGGCGGCGCAACAAAGGGGCGCGCCATCTCTTGGCTGCCGAAGACAAGCCGCATGATCTGCCGCGATTCATCGTCGCGCGCGAGATCTATCGCCATCGGTACGTCGAGTTCGGGATGCTTCTGCAAACCCAACTGCAAGGGCACGTTGATCTGCTTGTCCTGCAACCAGTTTGGCTTTTCGGCCTTCACGCAATCCCAGCACCAGCCGAGACGGCCCGCCACCTCACCACGCTCAATGGCGAGATTGAGATCGCTAGTGCCACGATATCCGCTGACAATCCTGAAACGCGTGCCGATGAGCGCATTGAGAACGCGTGGGTAGATCGCGGTCACGTCGCCAGCGCCCGTAGCGCCAACGGGGACGTCCATCTTGCGTAGGTCGTCGAGCGACTTTGCAGGTCCCGCCGCCCCCAGAAGCACGATCCCGTTCCAGCGGTCCATGCTGCCTATCCAGTTGAAACGCGTCGCATCGAACGACACGCCGTCGCGGCTCCAAAGCGGACCAAACGGCACCGATCCGCCGATGATGCCGAATTCGCTGCCATCCTTCGGCGCGACATTGTATATGTAGTTTGCCGCGATGAGACTGCCTGCGCCCGGCATGTTCTTGGGGATCATCGTTGGTGAGCCGGCCAGATGGTTCGGCATATGACGGATTAGCAGTCGCGCGGACGCATCAAAACCGCCTCCGGGCGGATAGCCGATCACCACGTCCAAGTTGCGTCCAGCGTAAAACTTCTGGACCGCATCCTGCGCCTGCGCGCTGCTGGCCGCCGCCAGCGCCGCAATGGTTGCTGCCGCCAAATACATCTTCATTCTTCCTCCCAACCGGTTATGGTCATAGTATTCACGGAATTAAGACGTAGCAAGTTTGAACGAATATCTGGAAAGGGATGCGGAATGGCCTTTGGTGGCGCTTGGCGAGGGATGGTAGGCACAGTGAAGCCGACAAAGGGTTCTGGGTCGCTGGAAGAGCTCATCAGGATGCTGCCCGAGGGTATCGGCGTGCTGCCGTTGTTC
>CAMCMI010000076.1 GCA_945875875.1 Rhizobium sp. Q54 | reverse complement strand
GAGGCGCTTGTCAGCGAGCCGCTTGGCCGCTACGTCCGCCGCGCCGGGCTCGACTTTTCGGCGGGCGATGTTTTGCTGGAAGCTGGCCGCTTGCTTGGCCCCGCGGAACTGGCTTTGGCAGCGGCCATGAACCACGCGTTTGTGAGCGTCGTGCGTCGTCCGCGCGTTGCAATTCTGGCCACCGGCGACGAGCTTGTGGCGCCGGGCGCGGAGCCGGGCCGCGACCAGATTGTCGCGTCCAACAATTTTGCAGTTGGCGCTTACGCAAGGCTGGCAGGCGCGGACGTGATTGACCTTGGCATCGCGCGTGATGATTTTGCCTCGCTGGAAGCCTGCATCCGCCGTGCGCGCGATGAGAAGGCCGACGTGCTGGTGACGCTGGGCGGCGCCTCCGTCGGCGATCACGATCTCGTGCAAACAGCGCTTCGGCGCGAGGGCATGGAGCTTGGGTTCTGGCGCATCGCTATGCGCCCCGGCAAGCCATTCATGCACGGACGCATTGGCGATACGCGCATTCTTGGCCTGCCGGGAAATCCTGTTGCGGCCATCGTCTGCGCGATCATGTTTCTCGTGCCGCTGGTGCGCGCGCTCACAGGCGATAAGCGTGCGGGCGCCGATCCTTCGCGCCCGGCAATTCTTGGCGCCGACTTGAGCGAAAACGATCTGCGGCAGGATTATCTGCGTGCGACCATCACAGGCCTAGCAGAAGGCTTGCCCGTCGCCACCGCGTTCACGCGGCAGGATTCCTCGATGCTTGGAATCCTCGCCAAGGCGCAGGGCCTGATCGTGCGTCCGCCGCATGCGCCAGCGTTGAAAGCTGGCCAGCCGTGCCGCTACATTCCGCTTTAGCGCGCCCCTACGCCGCCTTCTTTTTAGCCGCGATGGCGATTTCCGACAGCGTGCGCACAATGCGGCGCGCGCCTTCAAGCCGCTCGTCGGCATCGTCGAAATCCTGCATGAACACGATGCGCATGTCGGGACGCACTTTTGCGCGCGGTCCCTGCTCCGTCACATAGCGCACAAGGCCCGCCGGATTGGCGAAGGAATTGTCGTGGAAGCCAATGATGACGCCCTTTGGCCCGGCGTCCACCTTATCGACGTGAGCCTTGCGGCACAAGGCTTTGATGGACACGAGCTTGAGCAATTGCTTGACCTCTTCCGGCATGGTTCCAAAGCGGTCGATCAGCTCGGCGCCGAAGGTTTCGATCTCGTCGTCGGTCTCCATCGTCGACATCCGGCGATAGAGATTGAGGCGAACGCCAAGGTCGGCGACGTAATCTTCAGGGATCGTGACCGGCGCGCCAATGGTGATCGAAGGCGACCACGCTTCTTCAGCGGGCTCTTCATAACCGGCCTTGAGCGCCGTCACGGCGTCCTGCAGCATTTGCTGATAGAGTTCGTAGCCGACTTCCTTGATGTGGCCCGACTGTTCGTCGCCCAGCAGATTGCCGGAGCCGCGAATATCAAGATCGTGGCTGGCGAGCTGGAAGCCTGCGCCCAGCGTATCGAGAGATTGCAGCACCTTCAGGCGTTTCTCGGCCTGCGGCGTCATGGTGCGCGGGGCGGGCAGCGTGAATAACGCATAAGCGCGCGTCTTCGAGCGGCCAACGCGACCGCGCAATTGATACAGCGCCGCAAGGCCAAACATATCGGCGCGATGCACGATCAGCGTGTTGGCGGTTGGAATGTCGAGGCCCGATTCGACGATGGCGGTTGAAACAAGCACGTCATACTTGCCGTCGTAGAAGGCCGACATGCGGTCTTCAAGTTCGGTCGGCGACATCTGCCCGTGCGCGGTGATGAACTTTGCTTCAGGCACCGCCTTGCGCAAGAACGCGGTCGCGTCCTCAAGGTCTTCAATGCGCGGACACACATAGAAGCTCTGGCCGCCGCGATAGCGCTCGCGCAGAAGCGCCTCTCGCACAAGCAGTTCGTCAAACGGGATGATCGACGTGCGCACGGCGAGGCGATCCACCGGCGGGGTTGCGATGATCGACAATTCGCGCACGCCCGTCAGCGCAAGCTGCAAGGTGCGCGGGATCGGCGTGGCCGAAAGCGTCAACACATGCACTTCCGCGCGCAGATCTTTCAGGCGCTCTTTATGTGCGACGCCAAAGTGCTGCTCTTCGTCGATGATGACGAGGCCGAGATCGGCAAAGCTGACATTCTTGCCAAGAACGGCATGCGTGCCAACGACAATATCAATCGTACCGTCAGCTAAACCAGCCTTGGCGGCGCGCTGATCGGCGGCTGTCACCATGCGGGACAATTGCGCGATGCGGATCGGCAGGCCTGCAAAGCGTGCGGTAAAATTGCGATAATGCTGGCGCGCAAGCAGCGTTGTCGGCACCACGACGGCGACTTGCTTGCCGTTGATGGCCGACACAAACGCCGCGCGCAGAGCCACTTCCGTCTTGCCAAAGCCAACGTCGCCGCACACGAGGCGATCCATCGGCTTGCCTGCGGCAAGATCGTCAAGCGCTGCGTCAATGGCGCCTTGCTGGTCCTCGGTCTCGTCATAGGGGAAGCGCGCGCAAAATTCGTCATAGGCGCCATCGGGCGGCAACAGGCGCGGCGCTTCGTGCAATTGCCGCGCGGCTGCGATGCGGATGAGTTCGCCCGCCATTTCGCGGATGCGCTTCTTCATCCGCGCCTTGCGGTTTTGCCAACCGGCGCCGCCGAGTTTGTCTAGCTGAACTTCGGTGTCTTCCGAGCCGTAGCGGGTCAGCAGCTCGATATTTTCAACCGGCAGAAACAGCTTGTCGCCGCCCGCATAATGAATCTCAAGGCAATCATGCGGCACGCCAGCGGCGCTGATCGCCTGCAAGCCGACAAAGCGCCCGATGCCGTGATCGGAATGCACGACAAGATCGCCGGCCGACAAAGCGCTCGCCTCCCCCAGCATGTCAGCTGCGCGTTTGGGCTTGCGGCGGTTGCGGATCAGGCGGTCGCCGAAAATATCCTGCTCGCCGATGATCGCGAGATCGCCCGCCTCAAAGCCCTGCTCAAGGCCAAACACCGCAAAGCCGGTTTCGTTGCGCGGCATCGCCATCGCAACCGAGAAAGCGTTGACCGGCAGGCCTTTCTTCAATCCGTGTTCAGCCAGCACGTTCGACAGGCGCTCGCGCGAACCATCAGAATAGCCCGCCACGATGACGCGCTTGCCCTGCCCTTGCAGATCGCGCACATGCTCGACGACGGCTTCAAAGATGTTCAGATTTTCATTGGTGCGCTCGGGCGCAAAATTACGGCCCGCACGACCGCCGCAATCAATCGCGCTGGCGTCTCCCTCAATGGGCGCGAAGGCGGAGACGCGGGCGACCAGATGCGCGTCAATGCGGCTGCGCCATTCGTCGGGCGCCAGATAGAGCGCGTCCGGCGGCAGCGGCTTGTAGGCGGGCGAGCTGGCGTCAAGCTCCTGGCGCCCTTTGCGCGCATCGTAATAATCGCGAATTTCGCCAAGCCGCTCTCCCACAGCGTCATCGGCCATGGCGTCAAGTATAATCGGCGCATCGCCGATGAAATCAAACAGCGTATCGGCGCCGCCGTAAAACAGCGGCAGCCAATGCTCCATGCCCGGATGACGGCGCCCCTCGCTCACCGCTTCATACATGGTGTCGCCGCGCGTCTGCGCGCCGAACGTCGCAACATAGCTCTGGCGGAAGCGGCGAATGGTGTCGGTGGTGAGCTGCACTTCACTCATCGGCACCAGATCGAGCGCGCGCAATTGATGCGTGGTGCGCTGCGTCTCCGGATCGAACGCACGAATGGATTCCAGCGTGTCGCCGAAGAAATCCAGCCGCAGCGGCTCGGGCAATCCCGGCGGAAACAGATCGAGAATGCCGCCGCGCACCGCATATTCGCCGGTGTCGCGCACGGTGGAGGAACGCAAGTAACCGTTGACCTCCAGCCATTTTGCGAGCGCGTTCATGTCAACCGAATTGCCGGGCGCGGCTGAAAAGCTCTCGGTCTCGATGAAGCTGCGCGGCGGCGTGCGCTGCAACAGCGCGTCAACGCTGGTGCATAACACGCGCGGGCGCTCTGCAGATGAGCCGGTGCGGGCAAGGCGCGCCAGCGTCGTCATACGCTGCGCGGCGACGGGACCGTTCGGCGAGGCGCGGTCGTAAGGCTGGCAATCCCATGCTGGGAAATTCAATATCTCAAGCTGAGGCGCGGCGAACGCCAACGCCTCCGCAAACGCGCGCGATCGTTGCGCATCGCGCGCCACATGCACGAGCGCGGCTGCGCCCTGCCCCTCTTTGCCATGCTTGCCAGCGGCCGCGCGGGCGCGCGCAATATCAGCCGCCACGAAGGCGTCAAACCCGTCCGGCACGCTGGCCAGCGTAATGGAGTCGCCTTTGCCGAGTTCCGCAATCGCACGTTTCAGAGCGTTCAAAGGTCTATTCCCCGAGCGCTCTTGCAGCGCGAACAAACGAGAGCGCCGCCGACGAGGTTCCGACGGCGTGCGCATGGGCGGATATATAGAGAGAAAGAGCGACCGACGCCACGCGTGCCTAAACGTGCAAAGGCTTGTCGTGATCGTGGTGCGACTTGAGCTTGTGGAACAGCGGCGTGTCGTATTCAGCGGGAACCGGCAGCGCGTCCGTCAGCCATTTGAAGATCTCCGGGTCCGGAGCCTCCATCAATTCCTCGAAGGCGTCGAGATCGGCGTCGGCCATTTCGGGCAGTTTCGCATCGGCGAACTGGCCCATCAGGATGTCCATTTCGCGCATGCCGCGATGCCAGGCGCGAAACAGCATCTTGCGGCGACGCGGATCGAGATTGGCGGTCGAGAGAATGGTTCCTGTCACGGCGGCGCCCCGGTTCTGATTAGGTTCGATGATGCTTGCACATAAAGCAATTCTTCAAGCCCGTCGCGCTTCATGACGCCGCATCACGCGCCGCTGAAAGCGAGCCTGTTGTAAAGCTCAGGATCGCAGACCAGATCGAGTTCGCGGATCAGCGGGCCGAGGAATATCCCGCGGCAGGAGCCATTGGCTTTGACCAAGGGACCGGCGCCCCAATTGCGGACCTTGCACGACCAGTTGAAGGTGAAACAATCGCCCGCCCATTCAATGTCGCTCACGCGCACGTTCAGCATTTCCGTGTTTTCATGGAAGCGGCGCATGACGCTGGCGATGCCCGCCAGTTCATAGCCACCCAAAAGAACTTCCCCTTGAGGAGAGACAAGATGCAGGCGGCCATGCTCCACGAAGCAAAGCGCCACGCCCTCGGGATTGCGGGTGATGTGCTGGAACACGAGGTCCATGCAAATAGCTGCCCGCTGCACCCGCCCGATAGTCAGTTTTGTACCTGGCATTCCCAACATCGAATTACCCCTGATCCGCCATGGTCAAGACCGCGCAAGCACTAGCTGTGCCTTGTTCTTAACCTTTAGCATTGGGGACAAGTTATTGAATAGTCCAGCTCAGGGTGAAATTGATGGAAAAGTTAAAAATCTCCGCTATTCCGTTACGTTATCCACAGTTATGGCAAAGCTGTTGCGTTTCGGACACAGCGCGCATGGCACTTGGCTGAATCTGCGCCGCCCGCTATCACAATTTATGCGCCCTGCTTTGCTGAACCCTCTGTTTGCGCCGCTGCGAGCCCTGCCAGGCGTAGGGCCAAAAACCGGCAAGCTTTTCGACAGGCTCCTCGCCCAGGGACCGGAGGAAGCGCGCGTGCGGGATGCGCTGTTTCACCTGCCCCATTCCACCATCGACAGGCGCTCGCGGCCCAAGATCGCCGAGGCGGAGCGCGATATCATTGTGACGCTGGAGGTGGTCGTCACCGAGCATCGCCCGCCGCCGGGGCGCAATGCGCGCGGGCCGTATCGCGTGCTGGTTGAGGACGAGACCGGCGACATGCTGCTGGTCTTCTTCAAGGCGAATCATGACTGGATCGAGCGTATGCTCCCCTTGGGCGCCAAGCGCTGGGTGTCGGGGCGGCTGGAGCTTTGGGAGGGCCATTTGCAGATGGTCCATCCTGATCGCGTGCTTGACGAAGAGGGGTTGAAAAAGCTGCCCCCCGTCGAGCCCGTTTATGGGCTGACCGAGGGTCTCTATCAGCGCAACGTGCAGAAGGCCGTTGATGCGGGCATGGAGCGAACCCCGGCGCTGCCGGACTGGCTCGATCCCGCCTATGCCCGGGCGCGCAAATGGCCGGGCTTTCTGGAGGCTTTGCGCGCCATCCATCATCCGCAAAAGCCTGAAGACATTGACCCGCGCGCGCCCGCCCGCCAGCGGCTTGCCTTTGACGAATTGCTCGCCAACCAGCTGGCATTGGTGATGGTGCGCGCCCGCATGAAAAAGCTCGGCGGCCGCGCGACCATCTCGCAAGGTCTGCTGGCGCAGAAGATTGCAGACGCCCTGCCCTTCACGCTGACGGGCGCTCAAAGCGGCGCGATCCACGACATCGTGCAAGACCTCGCCAGCGAGGAGCGCATGTTGCGCCTCGTGCAGGGCGACGTCGGCTCCGGCAAGACGCTCGTGGCGCTGATGGCCATGGCCCATGTGGTCGAGGCCGGGCGGCAGGCGGCGATGATGGCGCCGACGGAAATCCTTGCGCGCCAGCATTATGAGCGATTGGGGCCGCTCTGCGACGCCGCCGGCATACGCCTTGGCCTGTTGACGGGGCGCGACAAAGTGGGCGAGCGCAACCGGACGCTGGCGGCGCTGATCGCGGGCGAGATCGACATTGTGGTCGGCACCCATGCTTTGTTTCAGGAGAGCGTCGCATTCCGCGATCTGGCGCTGGCTGTTGTCGACGAGCAGCATCGCTTCGGCGTGCATCAGCGCCTGGCTTTGGGCGACAAGGGCGAGGCCGTCGATATTCTGGTGATGACGGCGACGCCGATTCCGCGCACGCTGGTGCTGACCTATTTCGGCGATATGGACGTCTCGGTTCTGCGCGAGAAACCCGCTGGCCGCGCGCCCATCGACACCCGCGCCATCCCCATCGAGCGGCTGGAGGACGTGGTGCGCGGATTGAGCCGGGCTTTGGCCAGCGGCGCCCGCATCTATTGGGTGTGCCCTCTGGTCGAGGAGAACGAAGACCTCGATCTGGCAGCCGCAGGCGAGCGCTTCGAGCTGTTGCAGCAATTCTTCGGAGATCGCGTCGGCCTCGTGCACGGGCAGATGAAGGGGCGCGAGAAGGACGCTGCGATGGAGGCGTTCCAGCGCGGGGAAACGCAGATATTGGTCGCCACCACGGTGATCGAAGTCGGCGTCGACGTGCCCGAAGCCTCAATCATGGTGATTGAACACGCCGAGCGGTTTGGGCTGGCGCAATTGCACCAATTGCGCGGGCGCGTGGGGCGCGGTTCGGCCAAATCCTCCTGCCTGCTGCTTTATAAATCGCCGCTGGGCGAAGTGGCCCGGGCGCGGCTCGAAATCATGCGCGAGACTGAGGACGGCTTCCGCATCGCCGAGGAAGATTTGCGCCTGCGCGGCGAAGGCGAGGTGCTTGGCTCAAAGCAATCGGGCGCGCCCGGCTTCAAGCTGGCGCAGCTGGAATTTCACGCCGAATTGCTGGCCGCCGCGCGCGACGATGCGCAGCTGATCTTCGGACGCGACCCCGAGCTTCAAAGCGAGCGCGGCCAGGCGCTGCGCACGTTGTTGTATTTGTTTGGCCGCGACGAAGCAGCGAAGCTGCTGCAGGCGGGGTGAGCTAAAACTCCGCCGCTTACCGGTTTGCTCAAGGGGCCCCTTCTCCCGCCTGCGGGAGAAGGGGCGATTTCATTAGGCCGTCTTGCGATAGACCAGCAGCGTCTCGTACATGCCGACCTTTTCGACCTTGGCTTCCTTCTCCCATTGGGCGATGACCTTGGCCGCGGTGTCGAAGGCGAACGACTTCGTGTAAAACACGATGTAGCCGCCGGGGCGGGTTTTGTCGGTGAGCATGTCGGTGACTTCGCGATCCGTCAGCGCGCCGTAGAGGTCGTTCTTCTCGGTGCGGAATTCGCAAAGGTGGAACAGCGTCACCACGTCGAACTCGGGCAGAAGCCGCGCATCGAGCTGGTAGATGTCGCCGAAGAATGTCTTGTAGGTCTTCTCGACGTCCGGACGCTCGATGGCGAGCTTCACGAACGTGTCATATTCCTGCGGGGCGGCGGTGATACCCATGACGCAATTGCCGCTGCCGTTTTCAGCGGTGCGAATGCCCACAATGTGGTGGCCGCCGGTGCCAAAATGAAAGATCGACTTGTTCTTGATCTCGTTCTTTTCGAGCCAATCGCAGAAATGAATATCGCACGGGCATTCGTCAATGCGCAGATCCCAGAACGCATCCCAGTAATGCAGCTTCCCTGTGGTCTCGGACATGCTTTTCCTTATCTCTTTCAATAAACTTCGAAAGTCGAAGCTTTCGCGAATTATGTGCCTGCAATCGCGAGCGCGACGCGCCCGGTTGAAGACGTCTCCACAAGCACGCTGCCCTCGCCATTTGGCTGAAGCGACAACATGCGGTCGAAATGACAGGCCAGAGACGCCCGGCCGCCGACAACGATGATCGTAGCAGCCGGATTGGCCGCAACGAGGGCGCCAAACAACTCGTCCTGCGTGTGATCCTCGAACACCGAAAGTGCGTCCTCCAGCACCACAATGTCCGGCTTTTGCACGAGGAGCCGTGCAAAGGCGAGACGCTGGCGCTCGCTGGCCGATAAAGTCTGGTCCCAGCGCGACGCCTCGTCGAGCTTATCCGCAAAACGCCCTAGTCCGCATGAGTACAGGGCCGACCGTAAATCTACGTCCTCCAGATTATCAGGCGGCGAGGGGTAGGTCAGCGTCTCCCGAAGCGGGCCGGCGGGCAGGAAGGGGCCTGCGGGCATGAAGCACATACTGCGCTCGGGCGGCGCGAGAATCCGCCCCTCTCCCCACGGCCAGAGCCCGGCGATTGCGCGCACGAGAACGCTTTTGCCGACGCCGGCCTCGCCCGTAAGCATCACTTTTTCGCCCTGCAGGATCGCAATTTCCGCGCGCCCCACGATCACGCGTCCGCTCTGGTCGCAAAGGCGCAGGCCGTCGAGGCGCAAACAATCGTCGAAGCTGTCGCCGCGTAGGATCACCGGCTGGTTGGCCGCCGTCGCCTCGTCCGTGCCATCGTAGGATTCGACCAGTTCAGTTATGCGCCGTGCGGAGGCGAACCACTCGGCGATGGCGCGGTAATTATCCACCAGCCAGCTGATCGCGACCTGCACCTGAATAAAGGCGGAGGCAAGCTGCATGACTTCGCCAAGGCTCAACTGGCCCTGTAGATATTTGGGCGCGCAGAGCATGAGCGGCACAACCGGTATCATCGCACCATTGGCGTTCGTGACCCAGGTGACCGCGCCATGCTGGCGCACCACATCGAGCCACGCACGCACCAGCCCACCATAAGTGGCGGACAGGCGTTCGCGCGCATCCGTCTCGCCGCGCGCCATAATGACGCCTTCGGAATTTTCGCGTAGCCGGATCATCTCGAAGCGAAACTTGGCCTCCGCCTCGTTCTTGCGCGCAGCCGCGCCCGCCAGCTTTCGGCCAACGATGGGAATAAGCCCCGACATAAAGACGCCATAGACAAGCGCGCCAAGAAGCATAAACGCGGGAATGGTGATCTGGCCCTCGCCAAATGGCACGGTCAGCGAACCGCCCACCGTCCACAGAATGCTGGCGAAAGTTGCCGCCGCAAGAACGGCGGTGAAGAGGCCGATAGCGAAATCGGTCAGCGGCTCCGTGGCCATGCGCACGTCGTCGGAGATTCGATATTCGGGATTCGGCATCGGGCTGTCAGCCGCCGTCATCCGGTAGAAGCGCTGATTCTTCAGCCAGCCGTCCAGCAGCGAATGGGTGCACCATTCGCGCCAGCGCACCTGAAGCCGTTCGCGCGCCAGCACGATGCCAACCCCAACTGCCGCAACGGCCACAACCAGAACCATAAACGCAAGCGCAGCCAACCCGGCGGAGGCCGCGTCGCGTTTCTCCAGCGCATCGAAAAACCAGCGATTCCAGCGGTTGCTGGCAACATCCACGATCAGCTTAAGCACCAGCACGCCGGCCAGCGCCAGCGTCATCAGCCACGCTGTGCGCGCGCTGGGACCGCGCCAGAAGCCGCCGGTGTATTTGGCGAAGGCTATGGCGGCGTCGCGATCAAAACCGTATGCGGCGGAGGGGGACCCCTTACCGGGCGGACTGGACATAAAACTCCCGAAGGCATCGGCAAACTTCGTCGCCCGCAAATGTACAGAGCAAGTTTTAAAGGGAACAGCCGCCGTTTGGGAAGCAAAACATACGATCTGGACGCAACTTCAGCTTTATGATCCGGGTTTGTACGGCTTGCATTGCAATGATCGCCGGGCCATGTTGCGTGCATAGACTGCACTGTATGTTCCCCTGCGGTCGTTCGTCAGACAGGCCATGAACCAGCAAGCTCCCATTCCACCAAACGAAGATCCCATTTTGTTTGCGCCGGCGCCGCACCCCAGCTTTGGGGCAGGTTTGCGCACCTGGTTCCTTACCGGACTCATAATCGCCGGGCCCCTCACCGTCACCGCCTGGATTGTCTGGTGGTTCATCAGCACCGTTGACGGCATGGTGAAGCCGATCGTTCCAGTGTGGATGTGGCCGGATGGATATCTGCCGTTCCATATTCCCGGCGTCGGCGTGGTGATCGCTATTCTTGGCCTGACGCTGCTCGGCTTTCTGGCGGCGAACCTTGCTGGCCGCACATTGCTGATAATCGGCGAAACGATCCTCAACCGTATGCCCATCGTGCGCGGCATCTACAAAAGCGTGAAGCAGATTTTCGAGACTGTGTTCTCGCAGGACGGGACGGGCTTCCGCAAAGTGGGCCTGGTGCAATTCCCCGCCAAGGGCATGTGGTCGATCGTGTTCATCTCGACGCCGCCGTCGTCCAGCGTTTCGCAGCACCTGCCGGGCGGCGAGCATATGTCCGTATTCCTGCCGTGCACCCCAAACCCAACAACGGGATTCTATTTCTATTTGCCGACGGCAGACGTGATCGAAGTGCCTCTAACGCCTGACGAAGCCGCCAAGTTGATTATGTCCGCCGGTCTGATCCAGCCCGAGACGCAAGCCAAACTTGCAAAGCTGGTGGCGGATGTGAAGATCGCAGCGAAATAGGCGGAGCTTCCGCGCGAAGCCTAACCCCCTGCCCGCAGGCGCTCCATTTCCTGCAAGCCTTTGCTGGCTTCCTCGCGCAGGTCTTCCCAGATGGCGGCGACGTAATGGCCGAAGCGTTCGCCGCCCATCATTTTGGATGAGCGCGGGCGCGGCAGGTCGATTTCCAGCACGCGTTTGATGCGACCGGGACGGAAGCTCATAATCAACACGCGATCCGACAATTGCACCGCTTCGGCGATGTTGTGGGTGATGAGCATCGTGGTCTGATTCAGCTCCTGCTGGATCTGCAACACCTTGTCGCCCAGCAGCAGGCGCGTTTGCTCGTCGAGCGCGGCGAAGGGCTCGTCCATCAGCAGAATGCGCGGCTGGAAGGCGAGCGTGCGCGCTATGGCGATGCGCTGGCGCATGCCGCCTGACAGCTCGGAGGGAAAGCGCTGCTCAAAGCCGTCAAGCCCCACCAGCTTTAACAAATCGCGCGCGCGCGACAGTCGTTCCTCGCGCTCCACGCCCAAAGCCTCCATCGGGAAGGCGACATTGTCGAGCGCGGTGCGCCAGGGGAAAGTCGATTCCTCCTGAAACACCATGCCGATGGATTTGTGACAGCCGCGCACGGGAAGGCCGTCAACCTGCACCTCGCCCTCGTAATCGTCGATCAGCCCGCCGACGATGTTCATCAGCGTAGACTTGCCGCAGCCGGACGGGCCGATGACCGATATGAACTCGCCCTGCCTGATGTCCAGCGAGATCGGCTCAAGCGCACGCACCGAGCCGCCGCCAGTGGCGAATGTTTTTGCGACGTTGGTGAGGCGCAGCGTCGGAATCGTCATGTAAATCTCCGGGTAAAGCCGCTCCATTTGCGCTTTTGCCGGTCTTGCGGGCCAGGCAGACGCACAAACTTGTCAATGGCGACATTGCCGAGCGCAGCGCAGAAGAAGATGAAAATGAGCACATGACAGTGCCAATGGAGTCGCGCCGTAAATGAACGGATGGAGCGAGACCAAACAGTGTGACCAGCGGGCCGTTCTCTTGAGATTTGCGAGGCGCGCTCTTCAGCC
>CAMCMI010000075.1 GCA_945875875.1 Rhizobium sp. Q54 | reverse complement strand
TCCCACGCGCCTTGCGTGCGCGGTGAAAAGGGCGATTGCGACGTGAAGCGCCCATCACCACCCTGCAGTAGAAATTGTGTGGCAGAGCCGATGTAGGAGGGTTCCGCCTGAGTGCTGACGAGCACGACGTCCGTGTTGCCGTCCCCGTTCACGTCCATGATATGGCTATCGAGCGAGATTGTATTGGCGCTTCCGAACAGGCCGGCAATTTTTTGAAACACCGCATAGCGGCCCATGCCATCGTTCTTCAGAATATAAGTCTCCGCCGTGTAGGATCCCAGCACCAGATCTAGATCGCCGTCGCGGTCGAGATCGCCGAAGGCCGATGTCGTGAAGAGGGTCTGAAGACTTGCAATCTCGGCGGGGAGCCCATCGGCGGTGCGCGTGAAACGTCCTGCTCCGTCATTCTTCAGAAAATAGGGGCCGATGCGCCCCGCGCCCCAGATGTTGCCGACGAAAATGTCATTGTCGCCGTCGCCGTCGTAATCGCCCGCGGTGGCAGAATGGGTGAAATCTGGCGGCCCATCGATTTTCGAGCCGTGCATTTTGCCGCCGGGGTCGGAAAGCAGAAGCCAGTTCGCGCTCCCCGGAAAAGGGTTTGCGTCATATCCGTGGTCGGCGATGAAGAGATCGGGTCTGCCGTCAGCATTGAAATCGGAGACAACGATTTTGCGAGGATGAACCGGCGTCGGGGTCATTGCCAGGATTGTGTCAGTAGAGGGTGCGAAACCCCCGGCGCCGTCCCCGAGAAGAACCTCGATTGGTCTGCCGCGATCAACCGGCGGCCAGTACAGTCGGGTCCCGACTATGTCGACGAAGCCGTCACAGTTTACGTCAACGAGCGCGGCGACGGACCAGCCGAAGTCGCCATAAGCCACGCGAGCGAGGATGAAAGCGCTTGTCATGGACCCTTCAGCGTAGCGGCGCTTCCAGCGCACCGCTCTAACCCTCACGTAGCTCAACGTTAAAAGCCAAGCGAGGTGTATAGCGGTTAGCCTTGGCCGAGCTCGCCGTCAACCTCATTCAATGCAGCCCGAATTGCTTCTAGAGCTGGTTGCCGATAGTGAACTCCGCTTTCACCGTTGCTTGCGTCAATGCGTAAAACAGGCTGCACCTATCGAGTTTCATCGGCCAGTGCAGTGGCAGGCTTTTCTTCTCCGGGTTTACGATTCGATAGCACCCCTCCTTAGTCGGTAAGCTGACGGCACTAGGCGTCAGCGAACACTGCTGGCCGCGGAATGGGCGGCGCGAGACGTGAACCAAGCATGCGTCGCAACACCTACCCTAACTTTTCCATGCGGTAGGCTCACCGGCCGAATTGGACCAAGCCCGATGGTGTTGGGACAGAAAACTGCAGCATCTTCGAAATCGTGTTGCGATGAATGCCAAACCGCTTTGCCGCATCCCGTCGGCTAAGCCCGTCACCATCACCGCGCGTCGTATCCCGGCATAGAGTTCCACTGTGAACATCCTTCCAGCCCCTCCATCCCAGTTAAAGGCATCAAGACGGACTAACAGGAGCGGTACACTTTTGCGCCGCCATCAAAAGGCGACCAATGACGGTGCAGTGCTGCACTTTGTCTCTGTTATTTATAGCACATTTTGTCGTCGCCATTGACAGCTTCCTCGAACAAGCCCTGCAGCCCTAAAAAACAAAATCCATAAAGCCCCTTTAATTCTCTGCCTCTTATTGGATTTGCCGATCCTTTAGATCGGCCGATCTAACTGGTATGATTTGTAACCCACCCCCAAAGCGTCCAACGAGCCGCATTCCAGATTGGGCTGCGCGCAAGCAGCGTGCTGAAGGCGGCAAGCCCCTCGCGCACGCGGCAAGCTACCAAGCACCCCTGCTGAACGTCAGAGGGGCAGCCGCCCACCTTCAGGTCTCGGAAAAGACCATCCGCCGCCTGATCAAATCGGGGGCGCTGAACGCCGTCCGCATCAACCGACTGGTGCGCATCCCACGGAGCGATTTAGAGCGCTTCCTGGCCTCCGCCTCAACCAATCCCGTCAGCTCCACACGTCCTGAGGAAGACAGCCATGGATAGTCATTTTCGTGTTCGTTATTAGGTCTTCAGCAGAACCGCGTTGTTCTACTGAATGGTGTAATAACGTTTTTATCCACCTGTCCACTCAGGACATAACGAGACCGCCCATGACCACCAAGCCCACTTCACGAAAGACCCTCTTAGACCTTTTTCCCCTTATTTCCCAAGCGGATATCTCCGCCAAGGCAAAGGCGGACATGGCATCTGCTGTTCGAAAGGTGGCGAAGGTGCTGGGCGCCGATCCTGCTCTCGTTGCGATTGACCCGGCCAGCTTGCGCCGCCGCCTGGAGGGCGTCTCCCACCAGATGGCCGGAGTGTCGGCGGGGCGCTGGAACAACATCCGCTCCCTGTTCGGCAAGGCTCTTACGCTCGCAACGCCGCTTCTCCCGGGCCGCAGCTTCACCCCCCTTTTGCCGGGCTGGCTGGCCTTGGCCGATCGGCTGGATTTCGGCCGCCGCACCCGCCTTCTGCCTTTGATACGTCGCCTCAGCGAGCTCTCCACTGCGCCCGACAATCTGACTTTAGGGGATTTAGACGCCTATCGTGTCGCGATCTGCGAAGACCGCCTGCGCGCCAATCCAGAAAAGACCTGGGACAGCCTCGTCTGGTCTTGGAACGCAAGCGTGCGTGAAGTCGAGGGCTGGCCGCAGGTGCTAATCCCCCGAGAGCAGAGGCGCGAGATCTATACATTTGACTGGGACTATTACCCGCCCTCTCTTCACGAGGATGCCAAAGCCTATCTGGCTCGCCTAGCGGGAGCCAGCCTTGAAGAAGACGGCCCGGATAAGCCGGCTCGTCCGGCAACTTTGAAAACCCGCGAACGCCAGTTGCGGATGGCGGCGGCGGCCGCAGTTCACCAAGGCGTGCCACGTGAAAAGCTCACCTCGTTGAAGGCGCTTCTGCCCTTCGATCGCTTCCAATTGATCTTGCGCTTTTTCTTGGACCGTAACGGCGGGCAGGCCTCTCCGCAGGTCGGATATATGGCCTCATTCCTTAAGACCATTGCCAAATATTGGCTGAAGCTCGACGAAGATGAGCTGCGCCCCTTCGAGAAGATCAGCAGCCGCCTCAACCAAAACAATGGCGGGCACAAGTTGACCACCAAGAACCGTGAACGCCTGCGCCCATTCGATGAGCCGGAGACTGTCCAAAGGTTTCTTTCTCTGCCCTACAAAATCCGCGAGCAGGTAGAGAAGGACAAAAAGACCCCCATCAAACGTCGTGCCCTGCGTGCCCAGTTAGCAGCGGCGATTGCCATTCTGCAGATCATGCCTGTGCGCCGCAAAAACATCCACGACATCGATATCGACAAGAACCTTATTGCCCGTGGCAAGCGCCTCTATCTGGTTATCGCGGGAGAGGACGTTAAAAACAACGAACCGATCGATTTTGAATTTCCGCCAGAAACCAGAGATCTGCTTGCCTGGTATGTGCGTGAATATCGCCCGTATTTGCTGCGCGCCGAAACAACCGCCCTCTTTCCGGGCGAAGGCGCTGGGCCCAAAAGTGCTGGTACCCTAGCCGGACAAATCAAGCAAACCATCCATAACCACCTTGGCCTGAAATTCAATATGCATCTGTTCCGTCATGCGGGTGCCAAAATCTATCTCGATGTCCGCCCAGGCAATTACGAGGTCATGCGCCGCGTTCTTGGTCACCGCTCGATTGAAACGACGTCATCAATTTATGCTGGCGCAGAGACCAAGACAGTGGGGCTTCACTTTGCTTCTGTGTTGAACGAGCGCCGCAAATCCACAGACATACCGGAGCGCCTCCGTCCGCCGCGTCCACGCTCCAAGCAGGTCACGAAGGAAGGCCAATCATGAGCGGCGGTCCCTATGGGCGTGGCAAAGCGCCGGAACGTGCCTGTTTGAAACCAAAAGACTGGCCTGAGCAGGACCGCCTTATTTGGAAGCGCGCATGCGAGGTCGCAGATATTTTGGCGCTCGATATTGGCGCGCGTGCCCACCATGCCAGAACTTCCAACTTCAAGGCCGAGCAAGGCTATGGGCGCTGGCTTACGTTCCTGCACTTCAACGACAAAGAAGGGCTCTCATTGAAGGCGGCTGAGCGTATTACACCTCAGCGCGTCATCGCTTATGTGGAGTGCATGCAGGGGCTGGGCAACAGCACGCAGACGATCATGAGCCGCCTGCAGGAATTGGGGGAAGCTGCAAAAGTCTTTGATCCCGACCGCAAGTGGTCATTCATCAATAAACTTGCCGCCAAAATCCGCGCCCGCCACAAGCCGGCGCGCTCCAAAACACATCTGAAACTCTCCGACGAACTGGTGGATCTCGGCAAAAGCCTGATGGACCAAGCAAAGTCAGCCGATGAGCTTGAGGCTGCCATTCTCTTCCGGGATGGGCTTATGATTGCCATGACAGCCTATGTCCCATTCCGCCGCCGCAATATTGCCGGCAGCAAGATCGGCGAGAACCTCATCCCCATAGGAGGCATTTATCTGCTCGTCCTTAATGAGGAAGAAACGAAAACATACAACGAGCAGGAACTCTATATACCCGAAGATCTAATCGAGCCGCTTGATGAATATCTCCAGAAACACCGCCCTTACCTGATGTCGCGCACTGGGCGCTGGACAAAACCTGTCACCCATGAGCTCTGGGTATCCAAAGACGGCTCGCCCATGACACAGATCGCTATTTATGATCGGATCCGTCTTCGTACAGGGGAGGCTTTTGGGACGCCTATGAACCCGCACCTATTCCGAGATGCTGCCGCAACCTTGATGGCAATTGCCGATCCAGCCCATGTGCGTATCGCAGCGCCTCTGTTAGGGCATCGCACCTTCACAACAACCGAGCGCTATTACCAGCAAGCAACGGCCATGGAGGCGCACCGCAATTTTGTTAATGTCATCCGCAGCCTGGGAGGCACAAATGAAGGCGAACAATAAAGAGGCTTCGACCAAGAAAAGTGAAACACAAGCAGATTACGAAATTCAACTGCCCACTGAAGCAAATATAGCAAAGATCGCTCAGGATATGCGGCTGAGCGCTGAACAGGCTGCAGCGCTGCAGCATGCGGTGTGCCAGGCTTTTTCACAGATCGGTCTCTACAAACAAAAAAATCATTCGCCTGAGAAGAGAAAGGATTTGATTGCCCGAATGCGCAATCTCGAAAAATTCTTGGCCAAGCTCGATTATGAGATCAACCGCAGTAAAAGCTATATGAGCGACTATCTGCCCTTTGAGGCTCTGGAAATGATCGGGCTACGCGCATCACCGGCTTTCATAAAAGAGGTCTTGGGTGAGAAGGCCATCTCTTCGTCGATTGACCGTCAAATCGGCTCTGAGTTCGCAGAGAAAGGGAAAGTCGATCTTGTAAAAATTGATTCTTTCTTGCGCCCCGTTTTACAAGCCGTCGGATTAAAACATGGACCGGAGCTGTTTGGGCAGTACATCAAAGACCTGCTGACAGCTCTCGTGACTTGGCGGCTCTTGAACGCTGATGGCTCAAAAAAACGCCCCACCCTCGTTTATAGCCAACATCTCGTCAGAATATTGATCGTTTTTTCACAAGAAATTTTGGGGAAGCGTGCCGCAAAAAGCCCGAACGGCAAATTCGTTGTTCTATGCGAACAGGTTCTCACTACATGTGGACTTCAAGGCAGCACAATCGGGCCCTCAATCCCCAAACTGGTAGAAGAGATTTACCCTTCCGCTAATGCCCTCAGGACAAAAAAGAAATGAGCCCGAGAAGTATAAAATACCCCTCTCGTTTTCCTGGACTTCCTAAATCGAGGTGCATCGAAGTTCGTGCCATGTCTGCCACATGGCACGGTCAAAAAGGACATATCGGGCGCACACCCAAACCAACGGGGCTCCGCAAGCTGGGGCCCCGAATGCCCTGCCGCTCCCCCCCTCAATCTACGCGCCCGTAGCCGCTCAATCGAATGCCGCTGGGCACCGGATGTCGAAAGCAAATTGGGCCAGACAACTCCAGTCAGCTCCGCCGAACTGGAAGCTGTCTGTCAACTTCTGGGGGAAGACCTCGACCGCCTCCTACGAGACTGAGAGAAACAGGCGATTGTCTGGCACGATTCCGAGCAATAGATTTTTGTCAGACTTCCCTAACGACAGGCTCGTCCAAGAGGTGACCCGATGAGCTTCAAATCGCCTCCCGTCCCCAATGATGGCGGCCCCAGGCGGGCCGCACTTTATCTGCGCGTGAGCACAGGCCGCCAGGCAGCGGGCGATGTCTCGATCCCCTCACAACGTGATCTGAACCAACGCTATTGCGATGCGCATGGCTGGATCGTAACAACAGAATTCGTAGAACCAGGCGCATCGGCGACAGATGATCGGCGCCCCGTCTTTCAACGCATGCTGGAAGAAGCAGCATCCCCTGATCGCCGCTTTGACGTGATCTGTGTCCATGCCTTTTCGCGCTTCTATCGCAATGGCGCGGAAATGGAGCTCACCATTCGCCGACTGCGCAAACTGGGCGTTGAAGTCATCTCGGTGACGCAACCAACGGGCGACGACCCATCTCAAGAACTGATGCGCCAGATCATCGGTGTCTTCGACGAATACACCTCACGCGAAAACGGCAAAAACGTCATTCGCTCTATGCGGGAATCGGCCAAGCAAGGTTTTTGGAACGGAGCGCGCGCACCGCTCGGATATCGTATTATTGAATCCGAAAGGCGTGGCTCCAAGATCAAGAAGCGGCTCGATATTGATCCGGTTGAGGCAGAAACCCTGCGCCTGATTTACAGGCTCTATACTGAGGGCGACGGGCACTCCGGCCCACTTGGCGTCAAAGACACTTGCAAATGGATAAACAGCCATGGCTACCGAACCCGTCTTGGCTCCACGTTCGGTGTCGGCCCCTTGCACAAGATCCTGACCAATGCAGGCTATGCGACAGGCAAATGGCCATTTGGCAAGCGGGACTCCCGCACCGGCCAATTGCACGATCCATCGCTCATCATCTACGTTCCGGTTCCGCCCATTATCCCGTTAGCGGTGTTTGAGCGCGTTCAGGCGCGTCTCGCCATGAACAATCCGAGGGTCACCCCGCCGCGCGTGGTCAACGGACCTACCCTTCTCACAGGCCTCGCAACCTGCGCCACCTGCGGCGCGAGCATGACCCGCACAGGAACGACGCGCCGCCAGAAGAGCTATACCTATTACAGCTGCAGCGGCTGCCACCGGAAAGGCAAATCTGTCTGTAAAGGCCGCCATGTACCCATGTCCAAGCTCGACAAACTTGTCCTTCAGAACGTCAAAGAACAGCTCCTCGTCCCCGAACGCCTGGCCGACATTCTGGAGGCTCTCATGGACCAACGCTCGCAAAAGGACCAAGCCGTCACGGATCGCTGCAAAGGCCTACAAAGCGAACTATCCGAAAAGAAGGACAAGCTTGCCCGCCTCTATCGCGCGATCGAAGATGGCGTGGTCGATCTGGACGCCGATCTGAAAGAACGCATCCAGACCTTGAAGAACGAACGAGACATTATCCAGTCCACCCTCGACCGGATCGAGACCCAGGGCCGCCAGAGCTCCAACGTCACGCCCGAACGCATCGAGGCCTTCACCAGGCTCATGCGTGAAAAGCTCGACACCGGCGACACACAAGCGCGCAAGGCCTATCTACGCTCAGTCATCTCAAGGATTGTAGTCGACGACCAAAAGGTCAGCATCATCGGGGAAAAGGCAAACCTCGGCGACGTCATCGCAGGAAGTCAGGCACAGGCGGGAAATGTTCGTGGTTTTGTACGCAAATGGTGCGACCTAGGGGAGTCGAACCCCTCTTTGCTGCGTGAAAGGCAGCCGTCCTAACCGATAGACGAAGGTCGCAAGCACAGCGAACGGTTGCGGAACCGCCTGCAGGCGAGGCCGGTATAGGCGGGCCTTCGCGTATTGGCAAGCACAGATTGCATCTGCGACATCACGTTCCTGGCGAAGGGGGCGCGGCGTCCAGCACCCGCATCTGCACGCGCTCGCGACCTCCGTAATTGTCCACCGCCAGCGTGCCCGCAATGTGCATGCGCTCGCCCCGCCCCCCGAGCAGCGCCTGCCCCAAAGGCCCGTCCGCCGCGCGAAAGGCTATGGCCTCGATCCGCGAACGATCGCCCGATTCGAGCCGCAGCCGGACATGGCCGGCGCCCACCACCGAAGCGTCGGCAATCTTGTGACCCGCCAACGCAAACACGGGCTCGGGATTGCCGGAGCCGAAAGGTCCGGCGCGCTCAATCTCGTTGACCAGTTCCGCTTTGGCGCCCCCTGCGGTAATTGCGCAATCAATCGACAACGCCCGCTCGCGGCGCGCGATCTCGACGGCGGCGCCAAGCTTCTCCTCCAGGAAAGCGCGAAAGCCGCCCAGTTGATCAAGGGAGATGGTGAGGCCCGCCGCCATCGCATGGCCGCCGCCCTTCACCAACAGCCCCGCCTCCACCGCCGCGCGCACGGTACGCCCCAGATCCACACCGGGAATCGAACGCCCGGAGCCCACGCCGGTTTGGCCCGAAAGCGAAACCGCGAAGGCAGGCCGCCCGAAGCGCTCTTTCAGCCGCGCCGCCACCAGTCCAACAACGCCGGGGTGCCAGCCCTCCGCCGCCGTGACGATAACCGCGCCGCCGTCCCCCAGCCCCATCTCGGCCAAAGCCTCGGCTTCGGCTTCGGCCACGGCGCCAGCCTCGATGATCTGTCGGTCCTTGTTGAGCTGGTTCAATTGCGCGGCGATTTCCTGCGCTGCAATGTCATCGCGCAGCAGCAGAAGCTTGGCGCCCAAAGCCGCATCGCCGATACGACCGCCTGCGTTGATGCGCGGCCCGATCAGATAACCCAGCGTATAGCTGCGCGGGGGACCGTTGGCGCCAGCCGCGTCAAACAACGCCCGCAAGCCGGGGCGCCCGCGCTGGCGCATGATCTCAAGCCCGCGCAACACGAACGCCCGGTTGAGCCCCTGCAACGGCACGACGTCGGCGACGGTGGCCAGCGCCACAAGATCAAGCATCGCCAGCAGGTCCGGCGCGGGACGGTCCGCGTTCCAGAACCCGCCGGCCCGCAACGCCCGGTTGAGCGCAACCAGCGTCATGAACACCACGCCCGCCGCGCACAAATTGCCAAGGCCCGACAAATCGTCCTGACGATTGGGATCGACGATGGCCAGAGCGCGCGGCAAATGTTCGGGCGCCTGATGGTGATCGAGCACGATGACATCGAGCCCGAGCTTGTGCGCGTCCTCAAACGGCTCGTGGCTGGTGACGCCGCAATCCACCGTCACCAGAAGCTTGGCGCCGCGTTCGGCCAAAGCGCGAATCGCCTCCGAGTTCGGGCCGTAGCCCTCATAGATGCGATCCGGGATGTGGATGATGCTCTCTACCCCGCATGCCGTGAGGAATTCCGACAGCAAAGCCGACGAACAGGCGCCGTCCACATCGTAATCCCCAAAAATCGCAACAATCTCACCGCGCTGCACCGCATGGACCAGACGGGCCACGGCGAAGTCCATATCCGACATGGTGGAAGGGTCGGGCATCAGCGTGCGCAAGGTTGGCTCAAGGAAGTCGATACAGGCCTCGCAGGACACGCCGCGCCCCGCAAGCACCCGCGCCAGAGCGTCCGGAAGGCCGTGTTGCTGCACAATCGATTCGGCCAGCGCCCTGCCCTTGGGATCGAGACGATCCCGCCAGGCGCGGCCCAGAACGGAGCGTTCGACTTTAAGAAAAGCTGGAGCTGAAGCAGGAAGGGCGTTAAGCATGGACGCACACTAGCTGGATCGGCGCTGCTGCGGAACGCATAAGGCGGCGCTCTCCACTGGCGAAATATGCGGCTTGCTGCTAAACGATAGCTTCACGACCCGGGTAAAACTTGGCCGTTCAGGAGAGAGCATGTCATTTCGCGCAAAGTTCATCGTCAGTTTTCTGGCGCTTCCTGCTCTGGTTGGCTCCGCCAACGCGCAAATGCCGTGGGAAGGCGACTGGACAGTGACCGTGAAGGGCAATGTCGGCGTATCGCCCAAATATCCCGGCTCGGATGAGCTGCGCGCAATCCCCTATCCCTCGCTCTCGCTGCGCCGCCCCGGCTCGCCGCAGCGCTTCTCGGCTCCCGACGATGCGATCTCGTTCGGCCTGCTTGATCTTGGCGCCTTTCGCGCCGGTCCCTCGTTTCGCTATGTCGGCGCGCGCAAATCGTCCGATCATCCCGAGCTGACCGGCCTGCGCAACGTGCCGTGGACGGTTGAGGGCGGCGCCTTCATGGAATTATGGCCGGCGGAATTCGCCCGCGCCCGCGTGGACGTGCGCTACGGCTTCCGTGGCCATGAGGGCGTGGTCGCTGATTTTGCCGCCGACGGCGTGCATCGATACGGCCCCTGGACGATGGCCGCAGGCCCGCGCCTCGTCGTCGCCAGCAGCGACAACATGAGCGCTTATTTCGGCGTCAGCACAGCGGAGGCTACTGCCAATGCAGCCATCACGCAGGCCTATTCGCCAGACGGCGGCCTGCGCTCCGCCGGCGCCGCCGCCTCGCTCAGCTATCGCTTCTCGCAACAATGGGCCGCCACCGGCTACGCCCGCTGGGATCGGCTCATAGGCCCCGCCGCCGACAGCCCGGTTCCCAAAGCGTTCGGATCGCTCAACCAGTTCAGCTTCGGCGGCTCGATGGCGTATTCGTTCGACACGCGCTTCTAGTCGCATACAAAGGCGCGCAGCTTGCGCGCCAGCGCCTCGCGGTCTTTCAGCTCGCATTCCCAGACGACAAGCGCCAGCCAGCCGAGGCTTTCGAGCGATTGCAGCGCCAGCGCATCCCGCGCCGTGTTGCACGCAAGTTTGGCCTGCCAATAATCCGCATTGGTCTTGGGCGAACGGCCCCCGCGCGCGCAATCATGCCCGTGCCAGAAACAACCATGCACGAAGATCGCCCGCTTGGCGCCGACGTAAGCAATGTCCGGCCGCCCCGGAATGTCCCTGCGCTGCAAGCGATAACCCGGCGCGAACGAGCGCAGAAGCCCGCGCACAATACGCTCCGGCCCCGTATCGCGCGAGCGCACCGCCCGCATGATGGCGGAGCGGGCGGGGGACGTTTCAGGCGGCATTATTCAGCCGCATCAGCCCGCATCCCCGCAGCCAGCAGCGGCGCGAAAAGATGCTGCGCGAGATGGCGCACGACGGGCGGCGCAACGCCGTCGCCCAGCAGGTGGAGCGCGTCGGAATAGCGTTGCGGCAGAGCGAAATCATCCGGCAATCCCATCAGCCGCGCAGCCTCGCGGCCTGACAGCAGACGCGAGCGCACTGCCCCATGTTCCACGACGAGGATGAATTGTCGGCTTGAGCCCCCGCCCGGCGTGCGCAGGCATCCGGCCAACCCATCGAAACGCACCTCTGCGCGTTGCACTTTCTTGCCCGCAGCATCCATGCGCGTGCGCCGAAACAGCGCGCCGATTCTGCGTTCGCCGCTTTGCAGCGCTGCATCGAGCTTGGCGCGATTGACGCCATCCATCAGCGACACCAGCTTTTGCGTTTGCGCCTCGCTATGCCAGTCAACGTCGGCGGGCGCCGTTTCAATCACATCAATCAGCCGCAGGTTGGAGCCAGCGGGCGCCGGGAGCGCCCACCAGCGCCAGTCCCGGCGCATGTTCTCTGGCATCAATTCATAAGCGCGCAGCAAAGCGGGCGATGTGAAATCTGCATGCGGGCAATCGCAAATCAGACTGGGAGACAGTGTGATCTTACGACGCACCGCAATCACGAACAGACGCGGGCGCGATTGCGGCACAAAGCGCGCAGCATCAATCGTCATGGCGCCGAAGACATAACCGAGGTTGCGCAATTCTGTGCAGAGCGCAACAAAGTCCGCGCCCTTGTTGGAGGTGAGCGCGCCAACAACATTCTCCAGCGCCAATATGCGCGGCGCCCGCCCCTCGCGCGCAAGCCCCGCGATGAGATCGCGCAAGCCGTAGAAGGCGCCGGAACGAACGCCCTTCAGCCCCGCCTGCGCGCCCGCCAGCGATAAATCCTGACAGGGAAACGATGCCCATGCGAGATCGGCGCGGCCCGGCAAATCGGCGCTTTTCAAGCCGTGAATATCGCCAATGCGCAGACCGTCAGCGCCCCAGTTTCCTGCGTAAGCGGCGCCTTTTTTGGCGTCGAAATCATTGGCGAACAGACAGGTCCACGAGGGGCCAAGGCCCGCGCGCGCCATGCCTCCGCCTGCGAAGAATTCGTAAAAACAAAGCCCCGGCATCGCCAGCCCCCG
>CAMCMI010000074.1 GCA_945875875.1 Rhizobium sp. Q54 | reverse complement strand
GCCTCAAGCCGTCCGTTTTCGACGCCGCTTTACCCGCTGACGCCAGCGATCTTCGTGTTGATCTGCGGCTATCTGCTCTATTCCAGCCTCGCCTATACCGGCATGGGCGCCCTGTTTGGCATTGGCGTTGTGGCGCTGGGGATTCCGCTGGCGCTCTGGGGCTCGGGCGAGGAGAAAGATTCGGCCTAGTCTGAATCCTTCATCTGCGCGCGCATGATCGTGCGCAGATCGTCGATGCAGACGAGTTTGCCGCCGCGCTCGAAATGCCAGAACGTCCAGCCGTTGCAGGCGGGAAGTCCCTGCGCCAAAGCGCCCATCTTGTGAATGGAGCCGACGATGGCGCCCAGCGAGATCGAGCCGTCGACGCGCACAATCGCGCGGTAACGGCGCTTCTCGTCGATGAGTTCGACGCCAGCGTTCAGCAGGCCAGCCTCGACCACGCTGGAGAACGCCACGCGCGGCTCCGAGCGTTTGGCAAGCGGCGCGGAGATGGCGTCGGCAGGCAGAGGCTCGACGGCTTTGATGCGCGCAAGGGCGGCTTTCGCATAGGTCCTGTCGCGCTCGATACCGATGAAATCGCGGCTTAATTTCTTGGCGACGGCGCCGGTGGTGCCCGAGCCGAAGAAGGGATCGAGGACCAGATCGCCGGGCTTGCTCGCCGACATGATGATCTTCGAGAGCAGCGCTTCGGGCTTTTGGGTCGGGTGCGTCTTGCGGCCCTGATCATCCTTCAGCCGTTCGCCGCCGGTGCAGATCGGCATGTACCAATCCGAGCGCACCTGACAATCTTCATTGCCCGCTTTCAACGCGTCGTAATTGAACGTGTAGGCCTTGCCTTGCGCGCTGCGCGAGGCCCAGATCATCGTCTCGTGGGCGTTTGTGAAGCGGCGACCGCGAAAATTTGGCATCGGGTTGGCCTTGCGCCACACGATGTCGTTGAGAATCCAGAAGCCCAGATCCTGCATGATGGCGCCGACGCGGAAAATGTTGTGGTAGGAGCCGATCACGAAGATCGTCGCGTCCGGCTTCATGAGGCGGCGCGCTTCCGTGAGCCAGTCACGGGTGAAGCGATCATAATCGGCGAAGCTGGCGAATTTGTCCCAATCGTCGTCGACGGCGTCAACGACGCTCTGGTCCGGGCGCGAGAGGGCACCTTCCAATTGGAGATTATAGGGCGGGTCGGCAAAAACCAGATCCGCTGATCCAGCGGGAAGCTGGCGCAGCTCGGAGATGCAATCTCCGATCAGGATCTGGTTTTTGGGCAAAGACCTTGCCTCAGCTGGAATAGGCGACGCCAATCCCCCGGTACGCGAGACCTGAATCCGGGTTTTTTGAACAGCCATTCCGGCTCGTGCGATACTCATGTGAACACTTACCGGTTACGCAACTGACCATTCGAATATGCGCGGTCAGGGTAAAAGGCGCGTTAGGGCGCCCGGTTTCCCGGTGTGTCTTTTCTGCACGCCTTCGTTAACGAAAACGGCGAAACTGTTGCAGTGGAGCTTCGATTCACTGGTGAAGTCCTAGATTTCAAAGTAAAGCTAGAGAGCGTATTGGCGAGAAACTTCTGCGGTGTAGGACGCAGGCGCCATGGATCCGCAGCGCCTCCAGATGGGCGGGCACGCCATAGCCCATGTGACGGGCGAAGCCGTAATGGGGGTAAATTTTGTCGAGCCGGGTCATCATTCTGTCGCGCGTGACTTTGGCGATGATCGAGGCTGCGGCTATGGAGAGGCTGGATGAATCTCCGCGCACAATCGTTTCGCCCGGGCAATGCAGGCCGGGCGGCGAGTCCGATCCGTCCACCAGCACATAGGCGACGCGAAGCGAAAGGCCGTGCAAAGCCCGCCGCATCGCGGCGAAGGTGGCCTGACGAATGTTGATCCGGTCGATCTCATGGGCTGGCGCAAAGCCAATGGCGACAGCCAGTGCGCGCGACATGATCGCCTCGTAAGCAATTTCACGGGCGCTGGCGGTCATGGCTTTCGAATCGCCCAATCCTCGCGGAAGCCGATCAGGGTCGAGGATGACAGCGGCGGCGGTCACGGGGCCTGCCAGCGGACCGCGCCCAACCTCGTCCACACCCGCCACCGGCCAGCAATTGGCGCGCAGCAATGCACGCTCGCGGCGAAAATGGGGGGAGGGGGATTTTACTGGCGGCACGGGAGCGTCCTGCAGCGGGGCTTTATCGAAAGAGCTTCTCAATAGGGTGTTTGTGGATGTTCATAGCCGCAATGGCCGTCGACATAAACGCAATTCAGGACGCGATTTGGCGAGCCGTTCTCAATGCTGTTTACGCAAGGACCAGAACTTGTTTGTAACGTTTACTTAACGAAGATATAGATAGCGCGCGTATTTGTAATGGATTTAATTGTTATGGCCGGGCCTGAAGATTCTGAAACGTTGAGTGGCGAGAAGCCGTTGGTGAAAAGCGCCAATTCTCCGGCGTTTGCGCCCTTGTCGAATGAAACCGCCGCAGACGAGCGGCAATCGGTGTTCACGAGCCTTGTGGGCGATGATTCTGATGTGATCGGCCTCGTCGCCTATTCTATTTACAAGCAGAACAAGCATGATTTCCTTGTCGCTTTTAATCGGCAGCTCGCTCGCGAACCAAATGAGGCAGAGCTTTCCGCCTATATAATGGGCGAGGCGACTCCGCGCCGACTCGCGATCTATCGTCATCTGGCGCAATCCACGCTGGCTGGCAAAAGCCCCGATGTGCAAACCGCGCCGGGCCTGCGCGCCTCCCCCAATAGCGGCTTTTCCGCCGCCCTGAAATCTCCGGGCGGAGTGCTGCTGCTGGTCAATCTGGGGCTCGTGTCAGCCTTGTTCGTCTGGCTTCTGGTTCGCTTTGGCCTGACAGGCTGAACGAATTACGTCGGCAAGTCTATCGTTACGTCGGCAAGTCTATCGTGCCGTCATGCGCGAGCGGGAAATGGGGGTTCCACGCCATTTCCCACACATGCCCGTCGGGATCGGCGATTATGCCGTGATAGCCGCCCCAGGACGTGGCTTGTCCTGCTTTCAAGAGCGCGCCGCCAGCGGCCACCGCCTCGGCAAGGGCGCGATCAACGCCGCCTGTTCCGCCATGGTTTTGCGACAGGCTGAAAGCCGGCGTGGGAGCCGCGGCGTCCGGTTGCGGCTCAAGTCCGGCGTCAATGAGAAGGGCCCGCCGGTCAAACAAAGCCAGCGCGATGTTGTTGAGTTGGAAGAATGCGACTTCCGGCGTGCTGGCCGACGAGCAGCGCCAGCCGAGGCGCTCATAAAAACTGCGCGCCCGCGCAACGTCCGTAACGCCAAGGGTAATGAGCGAAAGTCCCGCATAAAACGACATCGGACACTCCATTCACGCATGAAATTTCAAAACAGGGATAATTGCTGCGCCCCGCGTCGGGGGCTGACAAAAAGATCGGTGCGCAATCTGGTTCGCTGAAGATTGAGGCCGGCTTTTGCGGCTGCAATTTCAAAGCGTCGCCCGGTCACCCATGCATAGGGGCCTGTTCCGGTCATGCGCTTGCCCCAGCTTGAATCGTAGGCCTTGCCGTCGCGCACGCCGCGCACCAGCGACATCACGTGGCGATAGCGATCCGGGAAATGGGCGAGCAGCCATTCGCTGAAAATGTCCTCCACCTCCAGCGGCAGGCGCAGCATCACGTAGCCCGCTTCGCGAGCGCCCGCCGCATGGGCGCGCATCAGAATGGCCTCGATCTCATGATCGTTGATGGAGGGGATGATCGGCGCCACCATCACGCTGGTGGGGATGCCTGCCTCCGAGAGTGCGCGGATCGTCTCCAGCCGTCTCTCGGGCTGGGCGGCGCGCGGCTCCATCAGGCGCGAGAGCTTGCCGTCAAGCGAGGTGACGGAGAGCGCGACTTTCGCCAGCCCTTTGGCGGCCATCGGCGCCAGAATGTCGATGTCGCGCAACACGAGCGCAGATTTGGTGACGATGCCGACGGGATGATTGGCGCGCGCCAGAACTTCCAGCACCTGCCGCATCACGCGATGCTCTTTCTCGATCGGCTGATAAGGATCGGTGTTGGTGCCAATAGCGATGGTGCGCGGCTGATAACGCGGCGACGACAATTCGCGCTCCAGCAGAGCGGCGGCGCCGTCCTTCACAAACAGCCGCGTTTCAAAATCGAGCCCGGGCGACAGGCCCATAAAGGCGTGGCTGGGCCGCGCGAAACAATAGACGCAGCCATGCTCGCAACCGCGATAGGGATTGATCGAGCGATCAAAGGAAATGTCCGGCGATTCATTACGCGTGATGATGACGCGCGCGGTCTCGTGCGTGACGTGCGTTTTCAGCGCCGGTAAATCGGCGAGGCTGTCCCAGCCGTCATCGACGACTTCGCGCAGGATCGGCTCAAAACGCCCGCTCGCGTTTGAGAGTGCGCCGCGACCGTGTGCGGAATCGACCAGAGCTTGCGCCGCCGCTTTGGGGCGCTCGACGACTGCCCCGGACTTCAGTTTGGGCGCCTTCAGTGTTTTAGGTTTCAGGGATTGAAGCGTTGGAGCGGGCGCTGTTCTGGCCGACGCTACGCCTGCACGCCCAGCTTTCGCCGGGCGAGGGCTGATGGTCGTATTGCGCGCCGGGCTTGGCATGGGCGTTGATCTCCGCAGCGGAGGAAACATCGTTTAAGTACGAAACAAGAACAAAGAACAGATACGGAACATTAAGGAATACGTCAAGGCGTCTCGGGCTGTGCAACAGCGCATCTATCAAGGGCTGTGGAAAACCTCTCGATGGCCACGCTCGTTCATCGCGTGCGCCGTGCTAAGAAAGCGGCATGCTTTCCGCTCTGGTTTTAATCTCTTCCAATCCTTCGCCGCCGCCCGAAGCGGTTGTCCGCACGCTCGCCGCTCTCGTGCCGGCCGCAATCGAGGGGGTCGTGCGCGACGTCATGATGTGCGCGCCCGCAAGCACGCCCGATCTTGCGCGAATCTGCGACCATGCAGGCTGCGACCTCTTCATGGCCGAGCCCGGCGATCCCCTGCGCGATGCGCTGGCGCGGCTGAAGGAGCAGCGCGTGTTCGTGCTGCGCGCAGGCCGCGTGCCCGAGCATGGCTATTTGGGAGAGATTGCGGATTTTGTCGCTTACGGCGGCAAGGGTGTGGCGCTTATGCGCGATGCGCCGCATAATTTTGTGACGCGCATTTTGCCTGCGCTGTCGTCGGTTTCCGCCTTTATAGCGCCGCGCGAGAGCCTGAGCCAGGCGCGGGTCGTGGACGTGAACACGCTGGCGCGCAGCCTCAAGTCGTCGCTGACGCTAAAGACGCGGATGATGCGCGGCTAGTTTTATGATCCCGCGCCGCGCTTCAAGTGCTCGTCAAGGCGCGGCATGATCTCGACGAAATTGCATGGCCTGTATCGAAAATCGAGCTGCTGGCTGAGGATGCCGTCCCACGCGTCTTTGCAGGCGCCGGGCGAGCCGGGCAGCACGAAGATATAGGTGGCGCCAGCGACGCCTGCGGTTGCGCGCGATTGAATCGTCGAGGTGCCGATCTTTGGGAATGAGAGCGCGTGAAACACGCTGGAGAAGCCCTCCATGCGCTTTTCAAACAGCGGCTCAAGAGCTTCCGGCGTCACGTCGCGCCCGGTGAAGCCGGTGCCTCCCGTGGTGATAATCACGTCCACGCCTGTGCTCGAAATCCATTCGCGCACCTTGCCAGCAATCGCCGAAACGTCGTCGGTGACGATGGCGCGATCGGCCAGAACATGTCCCGCTTTGGTCAGGCGATCCACCAGCGTATCGCCGGAGCGGTCTTCGGCAAGCTTGCGCGTGTCCGACACCGTGAGTACGGCAATGTTGAGGGGGATGAAGCTCCTGCTCTCGTCAATTCCCGGCATGACTTAAACCCTATTTTGCAAACGTATTGCAGACATCGACCCGACCGCCTTCAAGCCCGCGCTTTAGCCATTGCGTGCGCTGCGCCGCCGAGCCGTGGGTGAAACTGTCGGGCACGATTCTGCCGCTGCCGCCAGCCTGTTGCAAGCGGTCGTCGCCAATGGCCTGCGCGGTACGAATGGCTTTCTCAACGTCGCCAACTTCCAGCACGTTCCAGCGTTTGTTGGCGTGAAACGCCCATACGCCAGCCAGACAATCGGCCATCAATTCCACACGCACCGATAGGCGGTTGGCTTCCGCCTTGCTGCCTGCGCGCTGTTGCGCCTGTTGCACGCGCGGCAGAATGCCCATCAGGTTTTCGATGTGGTGGCCAACTTCATGCGCGATGACGTAGGCGTAGGCGAAATCGCCGCCGCCGCCGAATTTGCGCTGCATGTCGCGAAAGAACGACGTGTCGAGATAAACCTTCTGGTCGGCGGGGCAATAAAACGGCCCCATTGCCGATTGCGCTGTGCCGCAGGCTGAACGCGTCACGCCGTCAAACATCACCAGAACCGGCGGCTTCCAGCGCACGCCCGCCTGTTGCGGCAGCACGTCTTTCCATACGTCCTCGTTCATCGCCACCACGGCTGAAACGAAGCGGCCCGTGTTGTCGGCGGGCGGTGCGGCGCTGCGCGAGCGCGGCTGTTCGACATATTGCTGCGTTTGGGGCGCGCGGCCCCCGCTCACCATTTCAGCGCCGGTGATTAAAATGCGCGGATCAACGCCCACCGCCCAGCTTATCAGCCCCAGAACGATGATCGTGCCGATGCCAAGCCCGCCGCCGCCACCAAAGTTCAGGCCGCCGCCGCCGCCAAATCCACCGCCGCCATCGTCGCGACGGTCGTCAATGTTGTCGGACTGGCGGAAATCTTCCCATTTCATCTGAAGCGCTCCGGGTGCAGCTTTCTATGTAGCAAGAGCGCCGCCGCATTTACAGGCGCCAGCGCGAATGGATGATGTCTTTAGCCAAGCAGACGCTTGCGATTGCCTTTGCCCTTGGTCTGCCCCGTCACGCGCTGCTTGCGGAAAGTTGCGACCATTTCAACATGGGCCGAATGGCGGAACTGATCGACAGGCGTCACCTCATCAAGGCTATAGCCGCCGTCGATCAGAATGCGGGCGTCGCGCGCAAAGGTCTGCACGTTGCAGGATACGCCGATAACCAATGGCACTTTTGACAGCGCGATCTCGCGCGCCTGCGCTTCGGCGCCAGCGCGCGGCGGATCAAACAGCACGACGTCGAAGGCCTCCAGATCAAGCACGGGCAATGGCCTTTTGAACAAATCGCGCACGTCGGTCGTGATTGGCTTGAGCGCAGGGCCAGCGTCCCCGGAGGCGCGGATCAACGAGGCCAGCGCAGCCCTGTCGTTTTCCACCGCATGAACAGTCGCCTTTTCCGCCAGCCGCAGCGCGAACGTGCCGACGCCAGAAAACAAATCGAGCACCCGGCGCGCCTTGCCTGCGCGCTCGCACGCCAATTGCGCGAGAAGCTCTTCGCCCGCTTGCGTTGCTTGCAGAAAGGCTCCCGGCGGCGGCTGCAAAACGGCGCGCCCCATCGGCAATACGGGAGGGCGGCGCTCGATGACGACCTGGCCGTGATTGGACACGCGCGCAAGATCAAGCCGCGCGGCTTCCGCGATCAAAGCGCGGCGCGGGCCTTCCTCAAGCTCGCCGCAGCCGCGCACGTCAACGTCAAGGCCTGTCTGCGTGGCGGTGATGAGAATATCGAGCGGCTTGCCAAGCGACGACAAAGCACGCGCAAGCGCATGGGCCGCTCGCGCAGCGCCGCCCATTTCGGGCGCCAGCACCGGGCAGGCTTCAATGTTGACGATGTCGTGGGCGCGCGCCTTCATAAAGCCGACGTCAACGCGCACGCGGCCCAGAGCGTCGCGCAAAATGCGCGCATGGAAGGTCGCGCGGCGACGGCCCTGCCCATGTCCGTCAAGCATCGGCGAAACGTTGGTCTCGATTTTGGAATGGCGCAAAGCCTGCACAACGAGATCGCGCTTCCAGTCCGCATAAGGGCTGGGGCTCAGGGCCTGCACGGCGCAGCCGCCGCAGGTTCCGTAATTGGGGCAAAAGGCGGGCAGGCGATCTTTTGAGGGCTCAAGCACCTCCAGCAAAATTCCGCGCTCGCCCTCGATATCAGCCAGAATAACATCGCCGGGCAGGGCGTAGGGCGTGAACACAAGACCGTCCGGCCCCTGCGCAATACCTTCGCCACGTTGGCCCAGACGGTCGATAACGAGCTTGTGCCCGCGCATTTGAGACGTGTTCACTAAGCTTGCCTTTCGACCGGCGCTGCGTTTATCGCGCCGGAGATATTTGGAGCGCCAATTCTTTTAGCCCCGAGCAGAAATTCCTTGTTGCCGTCGCCGCCCTCGATGGGGGAGGGGATGATTCCCTGCACGCTCCAGCCAAGACTCTCAACAAGAGCCTGCGTCTCAGCACAAACCCGCGCATGTGTTTCAGGGTCGCGCACGAGGCCCTTTTGCACGAAATCGCGACCGGCTTCGAATTGCGGCTTCACAAGCGCCACAAGCTGCGCGTCGTCAGTGCAAAATTGCAAAGCGTGCGGCAGCACCAGCCGCAGCGATATAAAACTCACGTCGCTGACGACGATGGAGGGGCGCGCCTCGAAATGCTCATCGGTGAGATCGCGTGCGTCCGTGCCCTCCATCGAGCGTACGCGTTGCGAGCCCTTCAGGCTGGCATGCAGCTGGCCGTGGCCAACGTCCACCGCATAGATGAGGGCGGCGCCGCGCGACATCAACACTTGCGTGAAGCCGCCCGTCGAGGCGCCAAGGTCCAGACACGTCGCGCCTTTGGGGTCCACGCCGAACGCATCCAGCCCGCCACAAGCTTCAGCCCGGCGCGCGACACCCACGGATGTGGTGCCTCGGCCTCGATTTTGGCCGAACGGGGGACCGTGTCGGCGGGCTTGCGCACCACTTTGCCGTCCACGCGCACGAGGCCAGCCGCGATGGCTTCACGGGCGCGGGCGCGGCTGTCGAAATAGCCTCGCGCCACGAGGGCAAGGTCGATACGCTGGGAATTGGGAGATTGGCCGGACATGATGGAGCAGGCGTGCCCGCTCCTATGCCGCGTGTAAAGCGGAATTTGCCTTCCGGCCTCCCATGGGGCAAACCCCGGCCAGACATCCGAGGTTATTATGCTCGCTCCAGATCCCGTCAGCCGACGCCGCACGTTCGCCATTATCTCTCACCCGGACGCCGGCAAGACCACGCTCACCGAAAAGCTGCTGCTGTTTGGCGGCGCGATTCAGCTGGCCGGCGAGGTGCGCGCCAAGGCCAATCGCCGCCAGACCCGGTCCGACTGGATGGGCATTGAGCGCGAGCGCGGCATTTCGGTCGTCACATCGGTGATGACGTTCGAATATGGCGGCAACGTCTTCAACCTGCTCGATACGCCGGGCCATGAGGACTTCTCGGAAGACACCTATCGCACGCTGACCGCCGTCGACTCGGCGGTGATGGTGATCGACGCGGCAAAGGGCATTGAGGCGCGCACGCGCAAGCTGTTTGAAGTCTGCCGCCTGCGCGACATTCCCATCGTCACCTTCGTCAACAAGATGGACCGTGAAACGCGCGATCCCTTCGAGCTGATCGACGAGATTGAAAATATTCTCGCGCTCGACGTGGCGCCGATGACGTGGCCGATCGGGCGCGGGCGCACGTTTCGCGGAACCTACGATATTCTCAACAGCACCGTGCGGCTGATTGATCGCGACGAAGAGCCATTCAAGGTCAACGGCCCCGGCGATCCGGTGATCGCAGAATTGCTGCCCGAACACGAGCGCGCGGCGTTTGTGGAAGAAATAGGCCTGGCCGTGGATGCGCTGAAGCCGTTCGACAAGGGCGCGTTTCTCGAAGGCCATTTGACGCCGCTCTATTGGGGCTCGGCGTTGCGCACATTCGGCGTGCAGGATTTGATTGATGCGCTGGGCGCTTTTGCGCCGCCGCCCCGGGCGCAGGAATCGGCGCAGCGAACGGTGGATGCGCGCGAGCCGAAAATGACTGGCTTCGTGTTCAAGATTCAGGCGAACATGGACCCCAATCATCGCGACCGCATCGCCTTCATGCGCGTGTGCTCGGGCAAGCTTTCGCGCGGCATGAAAGCCAAACTCGTGCGCACCGGCAAGAGCATGGCAATCACTGCGCCGCAGTTCTTTTTTGCGCAGGAGCGCGCGATTGCGGACGAGGCTTATGCGGGCGACGTGGTGGGCATTCCCAACCACGGCACGCTGCGCATCGGCGATACGCTGACGGAAGGCGAACAGATCGTGTTTCGCGGCGTGCCAAGCTTCGCGCCGGAAATCCTGCGCCGCGTGAAACTCAACGACGCGATGAAAGCCAAGAAGCTGCGCGAGGCCTTGCAGCAAATGGCCGAAGAGGGCGTGGTGCAAACCTTCATCCCCAACGACGGGTCTGGCGCCATAGTTGGCGTCGTCGGCGCGTTGCAGCTCGACGTTTTGAAGGAGCGTTTGCAGGCGGAATACGGACTTCCCGTGGCCTTCGAGCAGAGCCGCTTTGAACTGGCGCGCTGGATTGAAAGCGACGACAAGGTTGAACTCGAAAAATTCGAGCGCGCCTATCCCTCCTCCATCGCCATCGACCTTGACGGAGCCTCGGTGTTTCTCGCGCAATCTGCCTGGGCGCTGAAATATGAGCAGGACAAATGGCCGAAGATAACGTTCACCGACGTGAAGGATTATCAGAAGAAGGCTGAATAAGAGCTAAATCTGGACCGAGCGCGGTCCAGATTGCATCCCACCAGCTTCCATCTTTCCGCCGTTTCGCTAGAATGCCGCAAAACAAACTTGGAGGCGACATGGCCCAGACTTCTGTTCACACGTCCGATTTCATCTGGCCGCATACGGATTCTTCGCGCGCGCCGTTTCAGGTTTACACGGACCCGCAGCTTTACGCGCTTGAGCAGGAGCGCATTTTTCGTGGCCCGGTGTGGAATTTTCTGGGGCTGACCTGCGAAATTCCAAACCCCGGCGATTACAAAACGACGTTTGTGGGCGATGCGCCGATCATCCTGTCGCGGGCCGCCGACGGCGCCATTCATGCGCTGGTGAACCGTTGCGCCCACAAGGGCGCACTCGTTTGCTACAAGCCGCGCGGGAATGTGTCGGAATTCACCTGCGTCTATCACAACTGGACCTATAGCCTTGCGGGCGATCTCACGGGCATCGCGTTCAAGAAAGGCGTGGGCGGCAAGGGCGGGCTCGACGCCGATTTTGACCAGAGCGCGCACGGGCTCGAACGGCTGCGCGTGGAAATTTACGGCCAGCTTGTGTTTGGCACGTTCAGCGACGAGACGCCGCCGTTTGCGCAATTCATCGGCGACGAGCTTTGCGCCAATATCGACCGCGTGTTTTCAAAGCCGCTCAAAGTGCTGGGCTATCATTCGCAAATGCTGCCCAATAATTGGAAGCTCTATGCGGAGAACAACAAGGATTCCTATCACGCGAGCCTGCTGCACGTGTTCCACAATACCTTTGGCGTTGTGCGCCCCAACATGGGCGGCGGCGTGAAAATCTCGCCCAATGGCTGGCATCATTTGAGCTACACCGTCCGCAACGCCGACGCCAATGACGCTGTGGGCGCCGAGAAAGTGCGCTCGCTCAAGGATTCCTACAAGCTCAACGACGTGCGCATGATGGAGCACAAACTGGAGCTGGGCGACCTGACCACCAACGCCATTCAGACCGTGTTTCCAACGCTTGTCGTGCAGCAAATCCTCAACGCGCTCGCCGTGCGCCAGATCTTGCCCAAGGGGCCTGAGAGCACCGAACTGATCTGGACCATTCTGGGCTTTGAGGACGACGATGCGCAGATGCAGGAATTGCGCATGCAGGTGAACAATCTCGTTGGCCCCGCAGGCCTGATTTCGATGGAGGACGGCTGCGTCGGCGGCTGGGTGCAGCGCGCGGCCAAAGCCGATCCGCACGCAAGGACGATCATGCCGATGGGCGGCGCAGGGATTGAGGCGAGCGAGGGCTCACGCGTGACCGAGGCCGCCGTGCGCGGCTTCTGGACCGGCTGGCGCAGCCTGATGGGGGTTTGACGTGAGTGACATGACGATGGACCAGAGCTTGAACGAACACCTCACGCTGCGCCTGCGCGTGGACGATTTCTACGCCGATTACGCGCATGTTCTGGACGACGACCGGCTGGAGGAATGGCCGGACTTTTTCACGCAGGACGGCGCCTATCGCATCGTCACCCGCGAGAACCGCGAACTGGGCCTGCCGCTGCATCTGATCTATTGCGACGGGCAAGGCATGATGATCGACCGCATCACCGCAATGCGCACCGCCAACATTTATGAGCCGCACGTCTATTGCCATTCGATCAGCGCCGT
>CAMCMI010000073.1 GCA_945875875.1 Rhizobium sp. Q54 | reverse complement strand
TCCGGGTTTGCGCATTATCATTCTGGGCGGCGAGGCGTGCCCACCCTCGTTGGGCGCCCGCTGGTGCGCGCCCCACCGCAAGATTTTCAACAGCTACGGCCCGACCGAGGCGACGGTTGTCGCCACAATTTCGGAAGTGCGCGCGGGCGAGCCGATCACCATCGGCAAGCCGATTCCCAATTATTCCTGCTACGTCGTCAACGAGGACATGAGCCTTGCGGCGCCGGGAGCCGAGGGCGAATTGCTCATCGGCGGGCCGGGCGTGGCCATGGGTTATCTTGGGCGCGAAGACCTGACGGCCGAGAAGTTTATTCCAAATCCTTTTGGACAAAACGGCCTCGATCCGATCCTCTATCGCTCGGGCGATGCGGTGGCGATTGACGACAAGGGCGACATTCTTTTCCGTGGCCGCATCGACGATCAGGTGAAGATTCGCGGCTTCCGCGTCGAGCTGGGCGAGATCGAGGCGCGGCTTTCCAATCTTGAGGGCATAGGGCAGGTCGCCGTGGTGCTGCGCAACGACGACGGGCTCGATCAATTGGTCGCCTTCGTCGTGCCTGGTGCGGGTTCCAGCGAGCTGGAGCCAAAAGCTTTGCGCACGCAATTGCGCGAGACTCTGCCCGCCTACATGGTGCCGGCCCGGTTTGAGGCGCTGACGGAACTGCCGCGCCTGCCGTCGGGCAAGGTCAATCGCAACGAATTGAAGAAGCGCGAGCTGTCGGTGCAGGAAGCGCTTGAGGCGCAGGAAGATCCGCGCACCGAGACCGAGGCGAAATTGCTGGAGGCTGCAAAGGCGTTGCTGCCGCCGCAGGCCATTGCGTTCGATGCTGACTTCTTCACCGACCTTGGCGGTCACTCGCTGCTGGCTGCGCGGTTCGTCTCGATTTTGCGCCAGACTCCGGCTTTTGCAACGGTCACTCTTCAGGAGCTTTATTCAACGCGCACGCTGCGCAATCTGGGCAATGTGCTGGACGGGCGCGCGGCGCAAATGGGCGAGCGCGCCAATCTGGATTTGTCTTTCACGCCGCCGCCCCTCATGCGCCGTTTCCTGTGCGGATCGGCGCAGGCCGCAGCTCTCGTGCTGATCTTCGGCTTCGTGACGATCCAATGGCTGGGGCTGTTTCTGGCCTCGATCTGGATCGTGGCGTCCGACGCGCCGATATGGGTCGAGATGGTGACGCTGATGGGCGTCTATGTCGTCACCAATATCGGCATGAAAGGGCTCATCGTCGTGCTGAAATGGGCGGTGATCGGGCGCACGAAGCCGGGCGTTTATCCGCTCTGGGGCGTCTATTATTTCCGCGTCTGGTTTGTGCAGCGTCTCGTTCAGGTCTCCACGCTTAAATTCCTGCAATGCTCGCCGTTGATGCGCTGGTACATGCGGGCTTTGGGCGCCAAAATCGGCAAAGACGCCATGATCGGCGAGTTCGAAGCCGGCGCCATCGACCTTTTGACGATTGGCGACAACGTTTCGATTGGGCTGAAGACCAAGTTCGCCAATGCTGAAGTGATCGGCGACAAAATTTACATCGGGCCGATCTCGATTGGCGACGGCGCCTATACCGGCAATTGCTCGGTCTTTGGCCGCGATGTTCAAATTGGGCGCGATGCGCAAATTGGCGATCTGACCGCACTGCTGGCTGGAACGATCGTGGCTGACGCCGAGATATGGGACGGCTCGCCCGCGCGTAAAATCGGCATGGTGGACGTGGCCGCGCTGCCGCCGGTGGCGCAGGCCAGCGCCCTGCGCCGCTCCGTCCATGGCGTGATTTACTCCCTGTCCTACATCGTCATTTTGATGCTGGGCCTGTTGCCGATCTTCCCGGCCTTCTACGTCCTCTACAATCTCGACAACTGGATCGACAGCAAAGGCGTGGTCGATTACGAGATTCCGTGGTCGATGTTGCCGATGCTGACGTGGCCGACGGCGTTCGCGCTGGTCGTGGTGGCGATGGTCGTCATCGTCGCCGTGCGCTGGATGATTTTGCCGCGCGTCTCCACCGGCGTTTACTCGATCCATTCCAATTTCTATCTGCGCAAATGGATTGTCGGGCTCGCCACTGAAGTGACGCTGGAGACTTTGTCGTCGCTCTACGCCACGCTCTACATGCGCCATTGGTATCGCGCGATGGGCGCCAAGATTGGACCGGGGAGCGAAATCTCAACCAATCTTGCCGGGCGTTATGATCTTGTGGATATCGGCGCCGACAATTTCATCGGCGATGAAGCAGTGTTCGGCGACGAGGAATTGCATCGCGGCTGGATGACGCTCGAAAAGGTGAAGACCGGCGACCGCGTGTTCTTTGGCAATGATTGCGTCATTTCCGCCGGCGCCGTGATCGAGGACGACGCGCTGATTGGCGTGAAGTCGAAACTGCCCGAGGGCAAGCGCGTCGGGAAAAAAGAGACGTGGTTTGGCTCGCCCGCGATGTCGATCCCCAACCGGCAGAAGGTGGCGATCTCCGCCAATTTCACCTACCAGCCGCCGATGTGGTTCAAAGCGTTCCGGTATGTGTTCGAAGCGCTGCATACGTCCTTGCCGACGGCGCTGTTCATCTCGATGGCCTACATCACCGCCGACGTGATCGCCATGCCTCTGGAGACAGGCAATTGGGGGCTGGCGATCGCCTATTTCCTGGCGTCTGGAATAGCTATGGCGATAGTGGCGATTTTGTTCTGCGCTTCCATCAAATGGGTGCTGATGGGCGTTTACAAGCCGGTCATGAAACCGATGTGGTCGTTCTGGGCGATGCGCACGGAAGCCGTCGCCGTGCTCTACGGCGGGCTGGTGGGCAAAGCGTCGAGCGAGTTTCTGCGCGGCACGCCGTTCCTGCCGTGGGTGCTGCGGCTTTACGGCTGCCGGATCGGCAAGGGCGTCTGGATGGACCTGACCGACGTCACCGAGTTTGATTGCGTGACGGTGGGCGATTATTGCTCGCTGAACATGATGTCCTGCCTGCAGACGCATCTTTACGAGGATCGCATCATGAAGGTCGGGCGGGTGCATCTGGGTCGCGGCGTCACGGTTGGGCCAGCCGCCACGGTGCTCTATGATTCCGTGGTTGGCGACTGGGCGCGGCTTGGGCCGCTGACGGTCGTGATGAAGGGTGAGGCGATCCCCGGCAATACGCAATGGGTGGGGGCGCCGGCGGAACCTTTCTTTGCAGGCGTTGCTGCAAAAGCCTCTGAACCGGCGTTGAGCGCTGAAGCGGCTTGATTTGACCAGTCTGCCGGGCGCCCCTAGTAAAAGCGTCATGTCATGCTTGCAGAGGGCGCCCGCGTCCTTTGCCGACCTTTGCGGAACCATCCATGTCCCACAACACGTTCGGCCATTTGTTCAGGTTCACGACCTTTGGCGAAAGCCACGGGCCGCTGATCGGCTGCGTCGTGGACGGGTGCCCGCCGCTGGTGGAGCTGACCGAGGCCGATCTCCAGATGTATCTGGACAAGCGCCGCCCCGGCCAGTCGCGCTTCACCACGCAGCGTCAGGAGCCCGATCAGGTTCGCATCGTCTCGGGCGTGATGGTGGACGAGGCCAGCGGGCGCCAGCTCACCACTGGCGCCTCCATCGGGCTTATCATCGAGAACGTCGATCAGCGCTCGAAGGATTATGGCGAGATTCGTCATCAATACCGGCCCGGCCACGCTGATTACGTCTATGACGAGAAATACGGCATCCGCGATTATCGCGGCGGCGGGCGCTCGTCGGCGCGCGAAACCGCGATGCGTGTGGCCGCTGGCGGCGTGGCGCGCAAGCTCATGCCGGGCGTGAGCATTCGCGGCGCCCTCGTGCAGATGGGACCGCACAAGATCGATCGCGCCAATTGGGATTGGGCGCAGGTGGACGAGAACCCGTTCTTCTGCCCGGACGCCAAGGCCGCCGCGCTTTGGGTTGATTATCTCGACGGAGTGCGCAAGTCCGGCTCGTCCTGCGGGGCGGTGATCGAGCTCATGGCAGACGGCGTGCCGCCCGGCTGGGGCGCGCCGCTTTACGGCAAGCTTGATGCAGAGCTGGCCTCGGCGCTGATGTCGATCAACGCCGTGAAGGGCGTCGAAATCGGCGACGGCATGGCCAGCGCTGCTCTGTCAGGCGAGGAAAACGCCGACGAGATGCGGCTGGGCAATGACGGGGCGCCGCTGTTTCTCTCCAACCATGCGGGCGGCATCATCGGCGGGCTCTCGACCGGCCAGCAGATCGTGGCGCGCTTCGCCGTCAAGCCGACGTCGTCGATTTTGACGCACCGCCGCTCGGTTGATCGCTTCGGCGCCGAGGTCGATATTCGCACCAAGGGTCGTCACGATCCTTGCGTTGGCATCCGCGCCGTGCCTGTTGGGGAAGCGATGATGGCCGTTGTTTTGGCCGACGCGTTCCTGCGTCACCGCGCCCAAACCGGGGCAGGGGCGCCGCGTTGGCCGTTCCCGCGTTAAGCGAGCGAGGCTGGTCCATGTTCGATAAATACATGTTTGCTCTGGGTCGCGGCGTTCGCAGCGCCATCCACGCGCTCGACGACAAGCCCGAGCCTGCCGACCCGGCGCAGGCCCGCGACGTCACCCCGCGTACGCCTGTCCTTGAGGCGCCCGCTTTGCCTGGCATTGCGCTGAAATGGACCGGCTCGACGCAGATCATGGGCGTGGTCAACGTCACGCCGGATTCGTTTTCAGATGGCGGGCTTTATCTCGATCAGGAGCGCGCCATCGCGCATGGCCAGAAGCTTGCGCATGAGGGCGCGCATATTCTAGACATCGGCGGCGAGTCGACGCGCCCCGGCGCCGCGCCCGTCAGTGTTGAAGACGAGATTGCGCGCGTAGTTCCCGTCGTGCGCGCATTGAACACTTCAACGCGGCTGCCGATCTCCATCGACACGATGAAAGCCGTCGTCGCCGCGCGCGCGATTGAAGCCGGCGCCACAATCGTCAACGACGTCTGGGGCTTCCAGTTTGACGCCGACATGGCGCGCGTGGTTGCGCAATCGGGCGTGCATTGCGTGCTGATGCACAATCGCGCCAGCGAAGATCCCGCCGTGGACATCTTCGCCGACGCCTGCGCGTTTCTGGCCCGCTCCGTCGAGATTGCGCTGGCTGCGGGCGTTGCGCGCGATAAAATTATCATCGATCCGGGCATCGGCTTTGACCGCACCCATCAGCAGAGTTTCGAGCAGATACGCAGGCTGTCCGAACTGCGTGCGGCGTTCGATTTGCCGGTGCTGCTTGGCGCCTCGCGCAAGCGCTGCATCGGCGCGGCAACGGGGCAAACCATTGCGGCAGAGCGCGTTGCGGGTTCGCTCGCGGCCCATCTTTGGGGCGCCATGCACGGCGCCGACATCATTCGCGTTCACGACGTCGCAGAGCATGCGCAGGCGTTGAACGTTCTTTCAGCCATCAAGGGTCGCGGGCCATGAAACTAGCGGGACGCGTCATCATCGAACAGCTTGAAGTGCACGCCTATCACGGCTGGCATGCGCACGAGAAAGAGTTCGGCCAGCCGTTCACGGTTGACCTTGAACTGGAAGCAGATCTGGGCCGCGAGGCCGACAGCGATGATTTGAACGACGCGCTGGATTACGCCGCCGTCGTGCGCATCACGCGCGAGCTGTTCGTCGAGAAACGCTACAAGCTGGTGGAGGCGGCAGCCGCTGCCTTGGCGCGCGGCGTGCTGGCGCACTTTCCGCGTGTTGACGCTGTGCATGTGCGCGTGCGCAAACTCAAGCCGCCGATTCCCGAGCGCATTGCCGCCGTGGGCATAGACCTGCGGCTCGCCCGCACCGACCTTTGATGACAATCCATCGCGCGGCGCTGGCGCTGGGCGGCAATCTGGGCGACGTCGCAAGCGCATTCGTCGCGGCTTTTGAAGCTCTTGAAACGGGCGGGCGCCTGCGTGTGATCGCGCGCTCAAACGTCTGGCGCACGCCGCCATGGGGCAAGACCGACCAACCTGATTTTCTGAACATGTGCGCGCTGGTGGAGACGCAGCTGAGCCCGCGCGATCTGCTGGCTCTTTGTCTCGATGTTGAGACGCAGGGTGGCCGGGCACGTAAAGAGCGCTGGGGCCCACGGCTTATCGACATTGACGTGCTGGCCTACGACGACGTGAAATGGGACGACGAGGCCCTGACGCTCCCCCATCCGCGCATGAACGAGCGCGCGTTCGTGCTGGTCCCGCTGGCTGAAATCGCGCCGGACTGGATGATCGAGGGCGTGCGCGTGGACGCATTGGCTGCTGTTGCAGATTCAGCCGACATGCAGGTGGATGAAGCGGCGAGCGCGCTGGTTCGGGAATAGGGCGCTTCTTTGGACCGCGGGCTTCCAGCCCGCATTCTTTACGACGCTGCGACAACGCCGCCGGTCCAAAACAGTGGCCGCTACTTCCCCTTCGCCACCATGCCCACGATGGGCCCCATCGGGCGCCAGCGGTCGTGGCGACCCAGCGAGGGCGCGTAGACGGCGGAGATCGAGCCGTCGAGATAGAGCGCGTCGGGGCATTTCAATTCGGTTTTGAACAGCAGCGCGAATTCGTGGAACGTCACCGGCTCGTTGGAGATTGCGAACGATGTGCGGCCTTGCTCGCAGGCGCCGACGCCGTTGCGGATTTTGCGCGACGTGCCGTCCTCGCGGATGCGCGGATGCAGCTTGCCGTCGATCAGCAGCATCGGGCCAGATTGCGTTGCGTAGGCAGGCTGAATGCGTTGGGCGAGATAGCGCGCGGTCTCCGTGACGCCGCTTTGCCCGTCCGGATTGACCCAGAACACGCCATTGGGCTTCAGGTGAAAATTGCCGGCGCCTGGGCGCTGGTTGGCGGCCTTGCGTTGCACGCCGCGCTCCACATAAAGGCCCGACGGCGCAAAGTCGGGATTGTACATGCCCGCGTTCATCGCAAACACAAGACGCTCTCCCGAAAGCGCAAGCGCCTCGCGCACATTGGCGAACGCGCCAAAGGGCTCTCCGTCCGGGCCGGTGAAGAATAACCGCAGGTCGCCCTTGGGCGGCGCGACGCAGACAAGATAATTGCGCCCCTCAAAAATGCGGTTGGCGCATGGCTCCGGCGTCGGACTTGTCTGCGCGCGCGCCGCGACGCCCGCACAGCCGAGGGCGGCGACGATCACAAACGCATGAAAAACCGCACGATGGTTCATGGCCTTACTAAACAGGCAGAAAACGAATGAGACAAGCCTTGACGTTTGACGCAGGCTTTGGCGCTCATGAACTTGACGCGCCCGGCGACCGCCCCATCAGCGTTGAGACATGGGCGCTGACGGAGCCGGCCAGCGCGGTCAGATCATACCCGCCCTCAAGCAGCGACACGAGCCGGCCGCCGGCGCTTGCGTCCGCCACGTCCATCAGTCGCGCGGTAGCCCACGCGAAATCCTCCTCCAGCAGATTGATCTGCGCGAGCGGGTCGCGCTGATGGGCGTCAAAGCCCGCCGAGATAATCACGAGATCGGGGCGGAAAGCGATGAGCCTGGGCAGGATCGCGCTCTCCATCGCGTGACGAAATTGCGGACCCGCATCGCCTGCCCGCAGCGGCGCGTTGACGATTGTGTTCATCTCGCCGATCTCGTTGGCGGCGCCGGTGCCGGGAAACAGCGGCATCTGGTGCGTCGAGGCGTACATCACCGAACCGTCGGCCCAGAAGATATCTTGCGTGCCATTGCCGTGGTGGACGTCGAAATCCATGATCGCGACGCGGGTTGCTCCATGTGCAGCCTGCGCGTGACGGGCTGCGATGGCGGCGTTGTTGAAAAAGCAAAAGCCCATTGGCGTCGAGATTTCCGCATGATGGCCCGGCGGGCGCATGGCCACGAACGCGTTGGCCGCCTTGCCGCCCATCACCTCGTCCACCGCCTGACAGGCGGCGCCCACGCCATGAAGCGCAGCCTCCCACGTGCCTGAATTCATACAGGTGTCGCCGTCCAGATGCAGCAAGCCGTGCTGCGGCGCCGCCTCCTCAAGGCTGCGCACATAGGCTTCGGGATGGCAGCGGATAATCTGCTCGAACTCGCCGCGCGCCGCCCGCTCGCGCGCCAGCATCTGAAAGGCTTCAGCCTCCAGCGCGCGCTCTATGACGCGCACCCGGTCCGGGCGTTCGGGATGGCCGGGCCCCATGTCGTGCAGCAAGGCGGATGGATGGCTTATAAAAAGGGTCGTCAAAACGCGTCTCCGGGCTCACGACGTATTGCCAAGCCAGCGTAATCATGCGGCACCGTAATTTACACGATTGTTGCTGCGGCGCCACACACTCAGCACTTTTTCACGAACTGGCTGTCACCCCGAATCCATATGGTAAGGAGAGCGTAGCGGGTACACGGCGAATCGGGTTTCGGGGGCATTATGTTTTTCAGATTGGCGTCGGTTGTGACGCTGGCTGCTATATTGGGCGGCTGCAATTACAAAAGCGTTCCAGATCCCGCATTGTCTGCGCGCGACAAGGAATTTATTGCGCTTGCGCCGAAATTCGATTTGATCGACGTCAATTATGATCGCTACGAGATTGATGATCCCACTGGAGAGAAGCCCGGCACCATCATCGTCAACACCAAGGCGAACTTTCTCTACCTCGTCCTCGAAAACAAGCGCGCCATGCGTTACGGCGTAGCCACTGGAACGGAAGCGCTTGGCTGGACCGGCAAGGCGACAGTCGCCCGCAAGTCTGAATGGCCGCGCTGGATGCCGCCCGCCGAAATGGTGCAACGCTGGCCCCATCTGCGGCCCACGCTGGCCGCTGGCGGCATGTCCGGGGGGCCACAAAACCCGCTGGGCGCCCGCGCGCTTTATCTTTATCAGGGCAATCGCGACACGCTCTATCGCATTCACGGCACCAATGAACCTGATTCCATTGGCAGCAATGCGTCGGCAGGCTGCATCCGCATGCGCAACATCGACGTCGTAGATTTGTATAATCGCACGCCCATCGGCGCGACTGTCATCGTTCGCTAGCGTTTTCACGCGATTGCGGGCGTGCCCAGCGTCACGAGTACGATTTCCGGCGGTCGCATAAACCGCGCCGGAATAATAGAGACGCCGAGGCCCGCCGAAACGATCATGTTGCGACCGCCTTCGTTGACATGGCCATAAACATGTTCGCGCGGCAGGCGCTTGCGCAGGAACGGATTGCCGATGATTGGCAGATCCACCTGTCCGCCATGGGTATGTCCGCACAGGGTCAGCGATACGCGCTCGGGCACGCGCGGAAAAATGAACGGCTCATGGGCGAGCAGAATGGCGGGCGCGTCGTCGGTGACGCTGGCCAGCGTGCCATCGAGATCGTCGCGGCCGATAAAGCGTCCGCGCGCAACGCGATGCGCCATCTGGTCGGCGAGCCCCATCATCCAGAACGCGATTCCGTCCTTCACCAGCCGCACGGACTGGTTGTCGAGCACGCGCACTGATGCGTGCCGCAAGGTGCGGGTGACGGTCTCGCCGTCGTCGCCGGGCATGTTGGGCAAGGGGCCATGCCAGATATCGTGATTGCCGAGTACGCCGAAGACGCCATGGGGCGCGCGCAGGGTGCTGAACGCCTCGCCCCATTCGTCGGGATGCACGGCCTGCGTCATAACGTCGGTGCCGCCGTAATAATCGCCCAGCAGCACGATCACGTCGGGCTTGAGCGCGTTCACAGCTTCGCAAATGCGCTGTATGCGGGCGGCGGGCATCCACGGATCGCAAGCGTGAACGTCGGCTATGATGGCTATTTTCAGTTCAAGCCCGGCAGGCCATTTAGGCGGCGTGACTGAATAGCGGGTAACGTCGAGCAGGAAGCCCGGTTCGAGCACAAAGGTCCAGCCGCCGAGGCCAAGCGCGCCCAGCGACATGGCGCCGGCTCCCCGCATGATGAATCCGCGTCTGGTCAGGTTCATTTATGTGCACACACTTCTTTTGCGATTGATGATCGGGCGGCGGCTGCGCCGCAGCGCTCACGCCGCCAGATGATCGTCGCGCAGCAAGGCGGGATTATGTCCTTGGCTGGAAACGTCGCCTTGAGCCGCAGAATCTGGCGCCGTCTGATCTGGCGTCAGCGTCAGGGCGGCGGCGACTGCCGCAAGGGCGGCTTCGTTGTAGACTGAGGCCAATTCCGCGCGCGCCTGCGCGGCGCTGGCTTCAAGCCGCGCGAGGGCCGAATTCTGCGGGGCTGCATCGGTGCGCCTCATCATCGAAACTCTCCACACGGGTTTTTAAACGCAACCCTTCGCCACTCTCCATGCCCGGGCTGAAAATCGCGTTAAGGCTGCGCTTTTGCACAAGCGCTATAATGTACCGGATTGACGCGGGCGTGCGCTCTCCTGTCCAATGTACGAAAGGAAACTCATGCGCCGGATAATCCTCGAAGAACCATTTTCCGCTGCGGCGATCTGGAGCCGCAGGCTTGCGCTGTTCGCGATTGCGCTGGGCGTGATTGCGATCGGGCTTGTACGCAGCGGCGCCTCCGAGCTGTCGGCCAGCATGAGCGTGTTCGCTTTTGCGATCCTTTCGGCGTGCGCTGCCGTATTATTGGCGGGCGCCGCAGCGGCGACGATCTGGCGAACGGGGCGCAGGGGCATGGGCGTTGTGACAATTGGAATTGCGCTTGCGGCTTTGGTGCTTGCGTGGCCAGCCTATCTGGTGGTTAAGGCGGCCAGCCTGCCGATGCTCAACGACGTTACGACCGACCTGAACGACCCGCCCTATTTTTCACGCTCGGCCAAGGCGCTCGGGGCGCGCAAAGGCCATGTTCCGGGCGAGATCGGGCAAGAGCTGCGCCGGGAGCAGGTGCGCGCTTATCCCAACGTGCAGCCGATCACGCTCGATCTTGAGGCTGACGAGGCGTTTCAACTGGTGCTGAAAGCGGCTGGCGCGCTGGGTTGGGAGGTCGTTGATCAGGTGGCGCCCGGCGGGCGTCGCGGCGACGGCGACGGGCGCATCGACGCCGTGCAGCGAACGCTTATTATGCGCTTTCCAGATGATCTGGCGATCCGCGTCCGCCCGCTCGTGGGCCAGACGCGCATCGACGTCCGCTCGGTCTCGCGTTATGGCCGCCACGATTTCGGCGTCAACGCCAAACGGATCGAAACCTTCGCCAGAGAAATGCAGACGCAGCTCGACGGAAGGTGAGCGGCTGGGGGCTTGGGCAAAGAATGCGGGCTGGAAGCCCGCGGTCCAAAGGGCGCCCTCCCGGACCGCGGGCTTCCAGCCCGTAAAACGGCGCAAGCCGTCGCTTTACGCTGCCGGCTTCGGTCTCACGCCAGCTCGTAACGCGCCGTCAGCGTCGCCGGGCCCTCGTCCGATACGATCAATCCGCGCTCCGTCATGTCCTCCAGATGGGCGAGCACAGACAACGCGGCGGCGTTGCGCAGGTTGGGGTTGAGGCTCGCATAGGCGCTGTCGACGATGGCTGGAACCTGCGAATCGCCTGCCGCTATCCGCTCAAGAATGGCGCGTTCGCGTTGTCTGCGGTGGCTGGCCAGTCCGCGCACATAGCGTTGGGGCGCAAGCACCGGCGCGCCGTGGCCGGGCCAGTAAAGCACATCGCTGCGGGCCGCGAGCTTTTCCAGCGACGCCATATAATCGCGCATGTTTCCATCGGGCGGCGCAACCACGGTCGTTGACCACGCCATCACGTGATCGCCGGAAAACAGCGCGCCCTCCTCGCGCAGGGCAAAGCACACATGGTTTGAGGCGTGGCCCGGCGTGTGAACGGCGGTCAGCGTATAGCCCTCGCCCTCCAGCATATCGCCTTCCCGCATTTCAACATCAGGCGCATAGGCCAGATCGTGGCTTGTGTCCGCGCGGCCGGAGGGATGATCCATAATCTGCGCATGGGCCGCACAGCCGCGTATGTCTGCGCCAGTGAGCGCCTGCAACGCGCGCGCGGCGGGCGAATGATCGCGGTGGGTGTGGGTGACGAGAATATGGGCGATGCGTTCGCCCTTCGTGGCGGCGAGCAAGGCCGCCAGATGATCGGCGTTTTCAGGACCGGGGTCGATCACGGTCACCTCGCCAGCGCCCACGATATAGGTGCAGGTTCCCGTGAAGGTGAACGGCGAGGGATTGGGCGCGACAATGCGGCGCACGAGCTTTGAGGCTATTCGGCAAGCGCCCGGCTCCAGCGCCGTGCGGTCATGGGCGAGTTCTTTGGCCGTCTGCGGCCTGTCTCGGCCCGCGTTTTCATTCATTTAAGTTCTTTCGGCGATTGTGCGGCCCGGCGGAGTCTAACGGTGACGTTACCATTCAATAATCTTGCTTTGCGCCGACGCTTAAGCGCGCTAGTTTGATATGTTGTAGCGATGCGCTTTATGTAACCAAATCACTTTGTTTTTCTGCGGTACGCTTTTTTCGCATTTTTTGG
>CAMCMI010000072.1 GCA_945875875.1 Rhizobium sp. Q54 | reverse complement strand
GCCTTTCTGGCCATACATCGCACGTCGAACTTCATGAACATGATCGGCAACCGGGAGCTGGCGAAGCGCGGCTTCCTGACGCTGGGCATGAATCCACGCTCGGACAACAACGAAGCCGTCGTCAATTTTGAGAACGTCGCACTCGACATTAAGCAAGGCGTCGAATACCTGCGCAAGCAGCCCGGAGTGACGAAGGTGGTCCTCATCGGCTTCTCCGGCGGCGGCCCCGCCACTTCGTTTTACCAGGCGACGGCAGAACAAGGCGTCTCGTTCTGCAAGGGTCCTGGCAAACTGACGCAATGCTCCGACGCCTTGAAGGACTTGCCCAAAGCTGACGGATTGTTTCTGCTGGACGCCCATCCCGGCAACACGATCAATGCGCTGCGCAGCCTCAATCCGTCTGTGATGGATGAGGCCAATCCCGACAAGATTGATCCTGCGCTTGATCCGTTCAATCCCGCCAACGGCTTTAACGCCAAAGGCCATTCCGTTTACACGAGCGACTTTCTGGATCGTTATTTCAAGGCTCAGGCTGCACGCATGAATCGTCTGGTCGACAAGGCGCTCGCCATGCGCGCAGACATCGCGGCAGGCAAGTCTGCGACGACCGACGACGCGCCCTTTATCGTTTACCGAAACCGCGCGCGACTGATGGATTTTTCCATGAGCGTCCATCCCGGCTCAACGCGTCCGCAAAAGTTGATCAAGGACGACGGGTCGATTTCAACCGAGATCGTCAAATCAGTTCGCGTGCCGCTGACGCAGAACGCCCGGCTTGACCGCACCCTGTCGAACGGAACGATGTTCCTGAGCCTGACCTCATTCCTCAGCGCCAATGCTATCCGCGCGAAGGATTCCATGGTAGACGTCGACTGGTGCTCAAGCAACAATTCGACACCATGCGCAGTGCGCCAGATCAGCGTCCCCTTGCTGATCGCGGCCATGGGCGGGCACTACTTCATCGCAGACAATGAGATCCATTACGACCTTGCCGCGAGCAAGGACAAGGATTACGTCGTCGTCGAGGGTGCCGTGCACGGACAGACCGGCTGCGAAGCCTGCTCCAAAGTGACGGGACAAAGCTATTCCAACGCGACGAAAAATCTCTACGATTACGTCGGTAAGTGGGCCTCGTCCGGTCGCTTCAACTAGCGCGCAACCAGCTCTGGGTCGCCTGTGAAATGCGGCGGCCCATGCTGCAAATTGCCTAAACCGCCGCCGCGCGCATTGAGCTGCGCTTCTTACGCCTCAATGTGCGCGGCATCACAACTCACAAGGGCTCACGCAGCCCTTTTCTCTCAACCAGACTGGTACACTTTTACCCCACCAGCTGGCACATTTTGTCTCCGCTATTGACAGGATCCGTCATTAAGCCAAAGACGTCCGCGTTTAGGTTGTTTGGAAGGTACTTTAAGCCCCTCACGTCGCCAGATCCGGGCTACCCGCTTAGCGTTCACCCTCCAGCCTGCGTGTCGCAGCATCGCTGTAATCCGGCGATAGCCATAGCGACCGTACTGGATAGCCAGAGCCGTGATATCAGCGGTCAGCGCCGCCTCATCATCGGGTCTGATTGGCTTCTTGCGCTGCGTGGAGCGATGCTGGCCAAGAACCCGGCAAGCAAGCCGCTCAGAGACGCCATGCCTGGCAACCACGTGCTCCACACAGGCACGGCGACGTGCGGGGCTTAGAAGTTTCGCTATCGCGGACCTGCGGTTCCCCCTGCGGCCTCTTTCAAAATCAGCTTCTCGATCGTGAGATCTGAGACCGCTCGGCGAAGGCGATTGTTCTCTGCCTCAAGCTCTTTAAGACGCTTCACCTGATCGCCTTTCAGGCCACCATATTCTGACCGCCAACGATAATAGGTAACTTCCGTAACACCTATCGATCTCACAGCCTCGGCCACTGGCCGGCCCTGTGCTGTGAGAACGTCAACCTGTCGAAACTTGGCTACTATCTCTTCCGCCTTGTGTTTCTTCCTGGGCATTCCACGTTCCTCCATCAGGCTCAAAAGCCATACTTCAGGGAGGACCACTTTTCAGGGCGCAGACCAAACGTCGAGGATCACTTCGATATTGGCTTCGTGCAGCGTAGCGATTGCTGCGCGCAGGCCGCTCAAGCCGCCCTCCCCGATGTAGCGTTGTTCCGGGGAGAAAAAATTAAGCGTGGAATATCCCCAGTAATTACGAAGTCCGCGCTGTTGCAAAAACCGGTCGTCGATGAAGGACTGTATCGGCAGCAGTTCAACCGCCGTCACGCCCAGCTTCACGAGATGATCGACGATCGCGGGATGGCCAAGCGCAGTATAGGTTCCGCGAATGGACGCGGGCAGATCGCGGCGCAATTCGGTCAGGCCCTTCACATGGGCTTCATAAATGAACGTGTCGTTCCACGCCCGGCGTGGCGGGCGGTCCTCGCCCCAGTTTGCCGCAGGGTCCATGACGACGCATTTTGGGATCATCGGGGCGCTGTCGCGCCGGTCCATCGTCAGGTCGCCGCGATGGGCGCCCAGCCGGTAGCCAAACAGGGCGTCGTGCCAGCGCACGCGGCCAAACAGGCTGCGTGCGTAAGGATCGACCAGCAGCTTGTTGGGATTGTAGCGATGTCCGTGGTCGGGCTCATAGGGGCCATGCACGCGATAGCCGTATAATTGACCCGGATAGACGCCGCGCAAATAGCCGTGCCAGACGTCGCCGGTGCGGGCGCCAAAGCGAATGCGTCGCGTTTCCTTGCGCCCGGTAGGGTCAAACAGGCAAAGATCGACGGCGGTCGCATGCGAGCTGAAGAGTGCGAAGTTGACGCCGCGGCCATCCCAATTTGCGCCAAGCGGGGCGGGAAGGCCGTCGTCAACGCTCTGCATCCAGGGCTCCGGTTGGTATCCAAGGACTTGCGCACTCGGCGCTCCCGTATTGGGTAACGCGGACGCCAGCGCTTCGTTGCGAGGCTCTGCTGCATTCGCCTTTTTTACTTTCCTGCCTTGTGACGGCGCCTGTTGTGCAGTTAAGGTCGCTATCCTGACCAATCAGAGACGACACATGTCACAACCGCCCAATCGTCCGACGCGTGCAATCATCACCGATCAGGAAGCCCTGCTGTTTCATTCGCGCGGGAGGCCCGGCAAGATCGAGATTGTCGCGACCAAGCCGATGGCGACGCAGCGCGATCTCTCATTGGCGTATTCGCCCGGCGTGGCTGTGCCCGTGAAGGCGATCGCCGCCGATCCTTCAGCCGTGTTCGACTATACGGCGCGCGGCAATCTGGTTGCGGTGATCTCCAACGGCACCGCCATTCTGGGGCTTGGAAATCTTGGCGCTCTGGCCTCCAAGCCGGTGATGGAAGGCAAGGCGGTGCTTTTCAAGCGCTTCGCCGATATCGATTCAATCGATCTCGAAGTGGACACCGAAGACCCGGATGAATTCATCAACGCTGTGCGTTACCTTGGGCCCTCTTTCGGCGGCATCAATCTTGAAGATATCCGGGCGCCTGAATGTTTCATCATCGAGCAGCGCCTGCAAGAATTGATGGACATACCGGTCTTCCACGACGACCAGCACGGCACCGCGATCATTGCAGCCGCCGGCATGTTGAACGCGATCAAGCTCACGGGGCGCGACGTCAAGAGCACGCGGCTTGTGTGCAACGGCGCGGGCGCGGCCGGTATCGCCTGCCTTGATCTCATCAAGGCGATGGGGTTTGCCCATGACAACGTGCTTTTGTGCGACACCAAGGGCGTGGTCTACAAGGGCCGCACCGAGGGCATGAACCAGTGGAAATCTGCCCACGCGGCGCAGACGGACCGGCGCACGCTGGCGGAAGCCATGGTCGGCGCCGATATCTTCTTTGGCCTGTCCGCCAAGGGCGCGTTGACGGCCGAGATGGTGGCCTCGATGGGCAAGGACCCGATCATCTTCGCGATGGCCAATCCCGATCCCGAGATCACGCCAGAGGAAGCGCATGCCGTGCGCGGCGACGTCATCATGGCGACGGGACGCTCGGATTATCCCAATCAGGTCAACAACGTTCTGGGCTTTCCCTACATCTTCCGCGGCGCCCTCGACGTGCGCGCGACAACGATCAACATGGAGATGAAGGTCGCCGCCGTGCATGCACTGGCCGCGCTTGCGCAGGAAGACGTGCCCGATGAAGTGGCCGCCGCCTATCAGGGCGCGCGACCGCGCTTTGGCCGCGAATATATCATTCCGGCGCCGTTTGATCCGCGCCTCATCAGCGTCATTCCCGCAGCGGTGGCCAAGGCCGCGATGGATTCAGGCGTCGCGCGCAAGCCCATCGTTGATATGAAAACCTATCGCGATACGCTGTCGGCGCGGCGCGATCCGGTCGCGGGCGCCTTGCAGCGCGTGATTGACCGCGTGCGGCGCTATCCCAAGCGGGTTGTGTTTGCAGAAGGCGAGGAAGAGCAGGTCATTCGCGCCGCCTTGTCGTTCGTCAACCAGGGGTTGGGAACTGCGATCCTGATCGGGCGCGAAGATCGTGTGGCGCAGACGGCGGCCTTCGCCGGGCTCGATATCGCCGACAAAGCGATTGAAGTGCAGAACGCGCGCATTTCCCATCGTACCTCGATCTATGCGCAATATCTGTATGAGCGCTTGCAGCGGCAAGGCTATCTGGTGCGCGATTGCGCCCGCCTTATCAATACGGATCGCAATTACTTCGCCTCCGTCATGGTGGCGATGGGCGACGCCGACGCCATGGTGACGGGCATGACGCGCAATTTCTCGAACGCTCTCGACGACGTGCGCCGCGTCATTGATCCCCGCCCCGGCCATCGCCTGATGGGCGTGTCGCTTGTGCTGGCGCGCGGGCGCACCGTGGTGGTGGCTGACACCGCGATCACGGAAATGCCGAACGCGGAAGAGATTGCGCAAATCGCGATTGAAGCTGCTGGCGTAGCGCGCCGTCTTGGCACGGAGCCGCGCGTGGCGCTGCTGGCGTTCGCCACCTTCGGCCAGCCGCCCGGCGAACGATCGGCGCGCGTGCAGGAAGCAGTGCGCATTCTTGACCGCATGCGCGTTGATTTTGAATATGACGGTGAAATGGCCGCCGACGTGGCGCTGAACAAGGAATTGATGGCCGCCTATCCGTTCTGCCGCCTGACCGACACCGCTAATGTGCTGGTGATGCCCGCGTTCCACTCAGCCTCAATATCGACCAAGATGTTGCAGGAATTGGGCGGCGCCACGGTCATCGGCCCGCTGATCGTTGGCCTCGACAAGGCTGTCCAGATCATGCCGCTGGGAGCCAAGGATTCCGACATCGTCAATATGGCGGCGTTGGCGGCGTTTAATATTGGGGGGTAGGCGGCAGGCCCAGTGCGTGGGGGCGTCTAGCCTCTTGTGGCCTTTCGTGCTGTTTCGATGAATTTTTCGACGTCGCCTTGCGGTGTAGAAAAAGAGGTAATCAGCCGCACAAATCGCGCATTGGGTCCCGGCGCAAATGTAGGCGTAAGGCGCCGCGCGGACCAATCGTAATAACGCGCGCCCGCGGTCTTTAACGCTGCGTCCACATGCTGCGGCAGGATCGCGAAGACCTCGTTGATCTGCACCGGCCATGGCAGACGCACGCCCTCAATCTGTCGCAGCCCATGCGCAAGAGCCTGTGCGTGCGCATTGGCGCGAGAAGCCAGATCAAGCCAGTGATTTTCGTGCAGCCACGCGTTCATTTGCGCGGCCAGAAAACGGCCCTTGGACAGCGTATGCCCGCCGCGCTTGCGCCGGAACGCGAAATCGAGCGCTTGTTGAGGATTGAAGAAAACCACTGCCTCGCAGGCGATTGTTCCATTCTTGGAAGCGCCGAGCGACAACACGTCAACGCCTGCGCGCCATGTCATGTCCGCTGGCGAACAGCCCAGCGAGGCGATGGAATTTGCAAAGCGGGCGCCGTCCATATGCACCTGCAATCCCGCCTCGTGCGCGATCTGCGTCAGTGCGGCGATTTCCCCCAGCGTATACAATGTGCCGCTTTCGGTGGCTTGCGAGAGCGAAAGGGCGCTGGGCTGCACCTGTTTTACAAGCCCGCGCGGAAACGCGGACAATGCCGCGCGCAAAGTTTCTGGCGCTATTCTTCCCGCGTCGCCGGAGAGTCCAACCAGTTTGGCGCCGGCGGTGAAAAACTCCGGCGCGCCGCATTCGTCGCCCATTATGTGCGCATCGCTATGGGCGAATACGGCTCCCCATGGCGGCGCGATGGCAGCCAGCGCCAGCGCGTTGCTTGCGGTTCCCGTCGCCACAAGAAACGTCGCGCATGGGCGCTCAAAGACAGTGCTGATGCGCGCTTGCGCCTCCAGCGTCCACGAATCGGCGCCATAGGCGGGTGCAAAGCCGTCATTGGCGGCCAGCAGCGCCTGCATAACTTCGCGCGAGGCGCCGCTTGCGTTGTCGCTGGAAAAATCCATCATGCTCTCCTGTCCCAAAGCTCTTCTATTCCAAGGCTCTCCTGTCACCGGCCTGTTCACGGCACAAGATGCGCGCGAGACCGATCCAGATCAATAAATGATAAGTCGATCATCTTTTTTCTCGACGCAATCGCCGGGCGGGCGCAAGGAGGCGCATAATTTTTGATTGGAAAAATTCAGTGCCAGGCACAATCCGCCGTTTTCTTGCGCGCTCCAACGATTCGCCCTGGTTGCTCTTGAGTTTGACCGCCCTTTTCTGGGCGGGCAATGTGCCAGCGGCGCGGTGGTCTGTTGGTGAAATATCGCCGATGACGATCATTGTCGGACGCTGGGCGCTGACGAGCCTGCTCGCCTTTTTCTTTTTGCGGAATGTAACACGCGCGGAATGGCGCGAGCTGCTGGTCCACTGGCGCTGGCTGGCGACGCTGGGCGTCACGCTTACCGTTTCAAACACGCTGGTGTTTCACGCTGCCGCCCACACCACCGGCGTCAATTTGTCGATCCTGCAAGGAGTGACGCCCGCGCTTGTGATTCTGGGCGCCTATTTCATGTTTAACGCGCCCATCGGTGCGGTGCGCCTGATAGGGCTCGCCATTTCGCTTTTAGGCGTTGCTGTCGCCGCCACCGCCGGGGCGCCGGGCGATCTTTTGAACATGTCGCTGAATTTTGGCGACGGCCTGCAAATTTGCGCCTCGGTGCTTTATGCCGTTTACGCGTTGCTGCTGCGAAAGCGTCCGCCCGGCTCTGCGTGGGCGATCTTCGGCCTGATCTCAGCCGCCTCGTTCCTGACCTCGCTGCCGTTGCTGGCGTGGGAGGTGAACGCTGGCGCGATATTTACCCCAAGCCTCAATGGCCTTCTTGCGCTCGTTTATATCGCGTTGTTCACCTCGCTGCTGGCGCAAATGTTTTTTATGCGCAGCGTTGAGCTGGTGGGGCCGGGCCGGGCCGCGATCTTCCACAATCTGACGCCGGTTTTAGGCGCGCTGCTCTCGGTGCTGCTGCTGGGCGAGACGCTTGCGCTCTATCATTTCACGGCGCTTGCCATGGTGCTTGGCGGGATTTTTATCTGCGAGCGCTTTGGCGCGCGCGGATAAAGAAAAGGGCTGCGCGCCTTGCAGCGTGCAGCCCTGATTTGAAGAAGCGCGCGAGGCCGCGCGCGGTCCAGTTAGCGCCTTAGAACTTAAGCGCTTTGGCCTGCTTCACGCCGGGGATGGCTTGAATCTTTTCAATCGTGCCAGCTGGGGTTTCGCCGTCGATCTGCACCAGCGCGATGGCCGATCCGCCGGGGGCGTCGCGGCCCAGAGCGAAGGTCGCGATGTTGACGGCGGCCTCGCCCAGCACGCCCGCAAAGCGGCCTATGAAGCCGGGCTTGTCCTCGTTGGTCACGTAGATCATCGAGGGCGCAAATTCCGCGTCGATCTTGATGCCCTTGATGGCGATGATGCGCGGCTTGCCGTCGTGGAACACGGTGCCTGAAACCGAACGCGTCTGGCGCTCGGTCTCCACCGTCACGGTGATGAGGGATTCATAATCGCCCTCTGCCGCACGGGTGACTTCGTCGATCACCATGCCGCGCTCTTTGGCCACGATGGGGGCCGAGACCACGTTCACGTCCGACAGCATCGGGCGCAGGAAGCCAGCAATCGCCGCCGCCGTCAGCGCTTTGGTCTTCAACTCCGCGACTTCGCCCTCATAGGTGATCGTGAGCTTTTTGACGCCGGTCTCGGTGAGCTGGCCCGCGAACGAGCCAAGCTTTTCGGCCAGCGCCACGAAGGGCTTCAGCTTCGGAGCTTCTTCAGCCGAGATCGAGGGGAAGTTGATTGCGTTCGAGATTGCGCCGCGCATCAGGTAATCCGACATCTGCTCGGCGACCTGCAACGCCACGTTTTCCTGCGCTTCCGTTGTGGAGGCGCCAAGGTGGGGCGTGCAAACGACGTTGGGCAGGCCAAACAGCGGATTGGCGGTCGCAGGCTCATCCGAGAACACGTCGAACCCGCCGCCGCCGACCTGGCCCGATACGATGGCCTCGCGCATGGCGGCTTCGTCCACCAGCTCGCCGCGCGCGCAATTGATGATGCGCACGCCCTTCTTTGTCTTGGCGATGTTTTCCGCGTTCATGATGTTGCGCGTCTGCGGCGTCAGCGGCGTGTGCAGCGTGATGAAATCGGCGCGCTTGAGAAGCTCGTCGAGCTCCACCTTCTCGACGCCGATGTCACGCGCGCGCTCAACCGACAGGAAGGGATCGAACGCGATGACGCGCATGCGCAGGCCCACGGCGCGATCAGCGACGATGGAGCCGATATTGCCGCAGCCGATGATGCCCAGCGTCTTGGCGGTGATTTCCACGCCCATGAAGCGGTTCTTTTCCCACTTGCCAGCCTGCGTCGACACATCGGCGGCGGGGATTTCTCGGGCGACCGCAAACATCATCGCAATGGCGTGTTCGGCGGTGGTGATGGAATTGCCGAAGGGCGTGTTCATCACGATGATGCCCTTGGCGGTGGCAGCGGGAATATCGACGTTGTCAACGCCGATGCCTGCGCGTCCAATGACCTTCAGGCGTGTGGCGCCTTCCAGCAATTTGGCGGTCGCCTTGGTGTTGGAGCGAATGGCGAGGCCATCATAATTGCCGATGATTTCTGCGAGCTTTTCCTTGTCCTTGCCCAGATTGGGCTGGAAATCGACTTCGACGCCACGATCCTTGAAGATCTGGACGGCGGCGGTGGACAGAGCGTCGGAGATGAGAACGCGGGGCGCCATGGGATTAATCCTTCAAACGTGTGAAGCAAAACGGATGATGATGTGAGAGATACGGGCGCGCACACTGGCGCGCAGCCCGTGAATGCAAGGCGGTGCTGAGGCGACTTTACGCCTTCAGACCGGCCTTGGCGTTGGCGAAAGCCCAGTCGAGCCAGTGCGTGAGCTGCGCGACGTCGGCGGTCTCAACCGTCGCGCCGCACCAGATGCGCAGGCCCGGAGGGGCGTCGCGATAACCGTCGATGTCGTAGGCTGCGCCTTCTTTTTCGAGCGCCGCCACCATCGACTTCACGAACGCGGCCTGTTCATCGTACGATAGCGCAGTGATCGCGGGATCGACGACCTTCAGGCAGACGCTGGTGTTGGAGCGGATGTTTGCGCTCACCGCCAGGAAATCCACCCAATCGGTCTTGGCGACCCAATCGGCGATAGCTTTGGAATTGGCATCGGCGCGCCCGATCAGCCCCTCAAGGCCGCCCACCGTCTTGGCCCATTGCAAAGCGTCTATGTAATCTTCCACGCAGAGCATGGAGGGAGTGTTGATCGTCTCGCCGACAAAGATTCCTTCGATCAGCTTGCCGCCATTGGTTAGGCGGAAAATCTTCGGGATCGGCCAGGCGGGCGTGTAGCTAGCCAGACGCTCAACAGCGCGCGGGCCAAGGATAATCATGCCGTGCGCGCCTTCTCCGCCAAGCACTTTCTGCCATGAGTAAGTCACGACATCGAGCTTGGAGAAGTCCATGTCCTGCGCAAAGCAGGCGGACGTGGCGTCGCAAATGGTCAGGCCCTTGCGGTCGGCGGGAATCCAGTCGGCATTCGGCACGCGCACGCCCGACGTGGTGCCGTTCCATGTAAACACGACGTCGTTGTCGAAGTTGACGCTTGCAAGGTCCGGCAGCTCGCCGTAGCCAGACTTGATGACGCGGGCGTCTTTCAGCTTGAGCTGCTTGATCGCATCCGTCACCCAGCCTTCGCCGAAGCTTTCCCACGCCATCATGTCGACGCCGCGGGCGCCCAGCAGCGACCACATGGCCATTTCCACGGCGCCGGTGTCGGAGCCGGGCACGATGCCGATGCGGTAATCAGCGGGGACTTGGAGAACTTCGCGCGTCAGATCAATGGCGAGCTTGAGTTTGCTCTTGCCGACTTTGGCGCGGTGTGAACGGCCCAGCGGCGCATCCGACAAATTGTTCAGGGAATATCCGGGGCGCTTGGCGCAGGGGCCGGATGAGAAGTTCGGGTTCGCAGGCTTGAGCTCAGGCTTGTTCATGTGCGTGCCATCCTTTCAGATGAGCGCCTCCCGTTGGGGGGAGGTGTCCCGCTGTTGCCGTTACGCCTGTCTGGCGGGCGCGTCAAGGCGCCGTGGTGAACTCAAGCCCGACGGATTGGCCCACCTAACGCGCCGCGATGATCTGGGGCGAGCCTTGCTGGAACGCAAACCGCACGCCCATGCGCACATCGTGCGAGATGGTTGTGAAGCGCTTGACTGCGCCAGCACAATTGTTGACGCACGCAATTGCGCCAAGGCTCGTGCGTCCGCGATCAAGGTAGCGATAGCCCAATTCCACGTGCACGCCGGGAACGGCCTCATACGCCACGCCCGCCATCAGCGCCCACGCCAAAGACCAGCGAGAAGCGCCTGCGCCAGAAGCGGTTTCGTTGGTTCCCACATCAACCACGTGTGAGGATTGATTGCTTGCCGCGCCAAGGCCCACGCCTATGAACGGGGTAAGGCTCATCCAGGTGATGACTTCAAAATAAGCGTTGGCGAGAAACACGCCGCTTTGCGTGCTTGCCGAATAGGAATCAACGCAAACGCCTGTGGCGCAGGGATGGCGTGTCTGCGCGCTGTATTTGGCCGGAAGACGGTGCTCTGCGCTGGCGTCAAGGCGCACGAAATCATTGAGGCGATAGCCAAGGCCAATTCCATAGAACGCGGAATCGCGCGGCCGCGACCAGTCGCTGGTCACGCCTACGGGCAGCGTGCCCAGACTGGCTTCAGACGTTGTGGAAACCGCGCGCCCCGCGTCGCCGCGCAAATACCAGTCGGAGATGTTGGCGGACGGCCCGATGGCTTTGCCCAAAACGGGCGCTGGCGGGAGAGCGTCGGCCGCATTGGCGGAGCTGATTCCCAAAGCGGCGATAGCGGCCACCAGAAAGGGGGCAAAAACACGGCCCATAAACAAACCTCAACAGACGCGAACAAGACTGTCGAGACCATGGCGGATGAAGTTTAATGCACCCTTAACCTTAACGCACGAATTTTTGGCCGTAGAAAAAAGCAAGGATCTGGACCGCGCGCGGTCCAGATTGGCGCTCTTTACGCCATTGCCGGCGCCCGCTTCAGCGCCTCGCAGATTGAGCCGACCACCTGATCGAGCAGACCGGCGTCGTCGGCCTCACCCATGACCCGGATCACGGGCTCGGTGCCGGACGGGCGGATCAGCAGGCGCCCGCCGCCGCCCAGCCGCTTTTCGCCTTCCGCAATCGCTTTCACCACGGCCTCGTTTTGTGCGGCCTCGCGCGAGACGCCGCGCACGTTGCGCAGGATCTGCGGGACGGGGTCAAACACATGGCAGACCTGGCTCACAGGCTTGCCTTGTCGCTGCACCACAGCCAGAACTTGCAACGCCGAGATCAGGCCGTCGCCCGTGGTGTTGTAATCGGACAAGATCACATGGCCCGATTGTTCGCCGCCCAGATTGAACCCGTGTTCGCGCATATGCTCCAGCACGTAGCGATCCCCAACGGACGTGCGCGCCATGCTCAATCCGATGCCGCCCAGATAGCGCTCCAGCCCCAAATTCGACATCACGGTGGCCACGATGCCGGGCTTGCTCAGGCGGCCGTCCTCGCTCCAGCTTTGCGCGATGACGCCCATCAATTGGTCGCCGTTGACGATCTGTCCAAGCTCGTCAACCAGCAGCAGGCGGTCGGCGTCGCCGTCCAGCGCAATGCCAACGTCGGCGCGCACTTCGCGCACCTTGGCGATGAGCGCTTCAGGCGAGGTCGAGCCGACGTCGTGATTGATGTTGAACCCGTCAGGCTCAACGCCGATGGCGATCACTTCCGCGCCCAATTCCCAAAGCGCCTCCGGGGCCACGCGATAGCCCGCGCCATTGGCGCAATCGATGACGACGCGAAGGCCTTCCAGCGACAGGGCGCGCGG
>CAMCMI010000071.1 GCA_945875875.1 Rhizobium sp. Q54 | reverse complement strand
GCGGGGCGAGCCCTCTTGCGTCACCGTGGGGGGGCCGCCGGACAGGATGACAGCCTTGGGCGCCAGCTCGTTAAAAGCTTTCTCCGCCGATTTAAACGGCGCGATCTCGCAATAAACCCCTGCCTCGCGCACGCGGCGGGCGATGAGCTGCGTCACCTGCGACCCGAAATCGACGATGAGCACCTTGTCGTGGTTGCGGGCGATATCGGTATGGGTAGCGGTCATGTGCGGGTCTCTTGGCTCGCGCTGTCAGATACGAGGCCGGAATAGGCCATGGGGGCGGCAGGCGCAATGCAGGCGCGCCAGACCCGAGGGAAAAAGCGCAATCGCTCGCATTTGAGCGATCAGCTTTGGCTTTTCTCAAGCTGACGCTGGCAGGATCACAGCGTCAGAAAAGGATTCCATGATGCAACGCTTCGCCAGCCCGCAATTCTCCGCTCTGTTCAACGAAGAGCCAGCCCAGCCCTCAGGCGCTGCGCGCCAGCAGGGCGACGTAGAAGCCGTCCGTCTGCGTGGTGGCGGGCGAGAGGCGCAGGCCCGGCCCGAGCTTCGAGCCATAATCGGCCAGCTCTGGCAGGCCCGCCTTGCGCGCCGCATGGGCCATGTCGATGGGCAGGTAATCGGCGTGTGAATTGAGGAAAGCGTTCACGCGATCCTCGTTCTCGGCCTTCAGCACCGAGCAGGTGACATAGGCGATGCGCCCGCCCGGCTTCACGAAGCGGGCGGCCTCATGCAGCGCCTCGTCCTGATCGCGGATGCGCAGCTCCAGAGCGCCGGGGCGCACGCGCCATTTGGCGTCCGGATTGCGACGCCAGGCGCCGGCGCCGGTGCAAGGCGCGTCCACCACCACGAGGTCGCAACGGCCAGCCAGATCGGCCAGAATGTCCTGCTTGCCCTTGGGGGCTCGCACCTGCACGTTGCGCACGCCCGCGCGCTCCAGCCGCTCGAAGATCGGCGTCAGGCGCCGGCCATCCTTGTCGGTGGCGTAGAGCTGGCCCTTGTTGTCCATCATTGCGGCCAGACACAGCGTCTTGCCGCCGCCGCCTGCGCACAGGTCCAGCACCTGCCAGCCGGGCTCGGCGCCGCTGATGAGCGCGGCGATTTGCGATCCCTCGTCCTGAACCTCGATCTGGCCTTTGACGTAGGAAGGCTCCGCCGAAAGCGCCGGGGCGCGCCCGTCCACGCCGACGTCAACCCGCAGGCCCCATGGCGAATAGCGGGTGGCGCGGGGGCCAAGATGGTCAAGCTCGGCGAGCGCGCTGTCGCGGTCCGTCAGCAGCAGGTTTGCGCGCAGATCGACGGGCGCGCGGGCGGCGAGCGCCCTGCCCTCTTCCGCCGCGCGCTCGCCCCAGGCTTCCTCAAGCTGCGGCGCCAGCCATTCCGGATAATCGCCAAGCACATGGGCGGGGGCGCCGCTCATGTCGGCTACGGTCAGGCGGGCTTTCTCGGCCTCGCTGAGCGGCGGCGGGGCGTGGCCCTCGCCGTTGCAGAGGTTTGAGATCGCGGCGACGTCCAGCCCGCGAGCGCGGTTGAGGGCGCCTAGCGCAATGGCGCGAGCGGTGGCGGTCTCAAGCGTCTCGCCCATCAGAAATGCGGCGGAGGACTTCACGCGCAAACTGTCCCAGACCAGCCCGGCGATGGCGGAGCGGTCTTTGGACCCGGCGAAACGGTGGGCGAGGCCCCATTCTTTCAGGGAATCGGCGGCAGGCCGACGGCGCACGGCGATGTCTTCGAGAACTTCAATCGCGGCGGCGAGACGGGCGGCGGGGGTCATGGGCTTTTCCGAAAAGAAGCGCGGAACGATGCGTCCCAGCGCGCCCGTTCATGCCGTGGTCCGATGCTAAAAGTCCAGCCTGTTGAGGCTTAAGGGCGCGATAACGTCCCTGTCGTCGCCTTGTTGGGGGCGGCAGGCATACCAGCATCCGGCACAGAGGGCGGCCAGGAAGAGGGAAATCAGCCACGGGCCAAAAAAGCCCAGGATGATGATGCCGACGATGAAAAGGGCCATCGCCTTCTCGGCGAAACGAGCAAACATGCAAAAGCTCCGCAACACAGGCGCCGCTGCCTGCAAAATGGTGGCGACGATCGTTAGAATACCAGCGGACAGGTTAAAGTTTGTTTCATGTTGGCGGTCTTTGGGCACCCCTGTGCCGCACAAAAGTTCTTCCTTCTCCCCTTGCGGGAGAAGGTGGCGCGCGAAGCGTGACGGATGAGGGGTTGCCGCGCCAGCGAGCCTGAGCAAGAACCCCTCATCCGCCCCTTGCTGACGGAAGGCGCACCTTCTCCCGCAAGGGGAGAAGGAAAAACGCAACCAGAGGCGAAGCCTGACGGATGAGGGGCTATTCCTCCGGCACAAACCTCACCGCTCCACGCGCGGCGCTTGTCGTCATGGAGGCGTACGCGCGCAGAGCGGTCGTGATCTTGCGCGGGCGCACTTGCGCAGGCTTCCAGCCGGCCTTGTCCTGCGCAATGCGGCGGGCGTCGAGAATCTCCTGCGGCACAGCCAGATGGATGCTGCGGTTGGGGATGTCGATCTCGATCAGGTCGCCGGTTTGCACAAGGCCGATCAGCCCGCCTTCGGCTGCTTCCGGTGAGCAATGGCCGATGGACAGGCCGGACGTGCCGCCCGAAAAGCGCCCGTCGGTGACGAGCGCGCAGGCTTTGCCCAGGCCCTTCGATTTGATGTAGCTCGTGGGATAGAGCATTTCCTGCATGCCCGGTCCGCCGCGCGGGCCTTCATAGCGGATCACCACCACGTCGCCCGCTTTCACGGCGCCGCCGAGGATGCCCTTTACCGCCGTGTCCTGACACTCGAACACTTTTGCGGGGCCGGAGAATTTCAGGATGCTCTCGTCAACGCCCGCCGTTTTCACGATGCAGCCGTCGAGCGCAAGATTGCCCGACAGCACCGCCAGACCGCCGTCTTTGGAGAACGCATGCTCCATGTCGCGGATGACGCCGGCTTCGCGGTCAGAATCCAGCGTCTTGTAGCGGCGCTCCTGGCTGAAGGCGGTTTGCGTGGGTACGCCGCCGGGAGCGGCGCGATAGAAGGTGGCCACAGACTCGTCGCTCGTGCGCGAAATGTCCCACTTGTTCAGCGCGTCGGCGAGCGTGGGCGCATGCACGGTCGGGATGTCGCTATGGATCAGCCCGGCGCGATCCAGCTGGCCGACGATGGCCATGATGCCGCCTGCGCGATGCACGTCTTCCATATGCACGTCGGGCGTAGACGGCGCGACCTTGCACAAGACGGGCGCCTTGCGCGACAGGCGGTCAATGTCGGTCATGGTGAAATCGACGCCCGCTTCATGCGCGGCGGCCAGCAGATGCAGCACGGTGTTGGTGGAGCCGCCCATGGCGATGTCCACCGTCATCGCGTTTTCAAACGCCTTGAACGAGGCGATGCCGCGCGGAGTCGCGGTGACGTCGTCCTTCTCGTAATAGCGGCGGCAGAGATCGACGATCCGGCGCCCGGCTTCCAGAAACAGCTCGCGGCGATCAGCGTGCGTGGCCAGCACCGATCCGTTGCCGGGCAGCGACAGGCCCATGGCCTCGGTGAGGCAATTCATGGAATTTGCAGTGAACATGCCCGAGCAGGAACCGCATGTGGGACAGGCGGAACGCTCGATGTTCTCGACCTCCTCGTCGGTCATCTTGTCGTCGGCGGCGGCCACCATCGCGTCCACCAGATCAAGCGCATGCTCCTTGCCGTTGATGAGCACCTTGCCAGCTTCCATCGGCCCGCCGGAGACGAAGACGGTGGGGATGTTGACACGCAAAGCGGCCATCAACATGCCGGGCGTGATCTTGTCGCAATTGGAAATGCAAACCATGCCGTCGGCGCAATGGGCGTTGACCATGAACTCGACGCTGTCGGCGATGATCTCGCGCGAGGGCAGGCTGTAGAGCATGCCGTCGTGGCCCATGGCGATGCCGTCGTCGACCGCGATGGTGTTGAACTCCTTGGCGACGCCGCCCGCTTTCTCGATCTCGCGCGCCACCATCTGGCCCAAATCCTTCAAGTGGACGTGGCCGGGCACGAATTGCGTGAACGAGTTCACCACCGCGATAATCGGCTTGCCGAAATCGCCGTCCTTCATGCCGGTCGCGCGCCACAGGCCGCGCGCGCCTGCCATATTGCGTCCGTGGGTCGTGGTGCGTGAACGATAGACGGGCATGTTCAAGTTTCCTTAAGCTGGCTCTCTGGCGCCCTTTTACAGGCTCGCGCGCCTGCGTGCCATGGGGATTCCAAGGCTTACGCCATTGCAATGCGACAGAGCGGCGTTTAGCTGCAATGCGACAGAGCGGCGTTTAGCCTAAACTATAAATTCAGCCATGAAAATTCGTGGATTCCCGGAGGGGCGCCAAGGTGAAGTTGCTTTTGAGGCCTAGTTTGTCGCGCGCCTGCCCCGGCCATTCGTTTTGAGCGGGGCCGCCAGCAATTCGTCGAACCCCGGCGCCACGGAGCCCGTCTCGCTCCGGGTGCAGGGCGCCGTCTACGGGATCGGCCTGTTCACGACCTCGATCTTCCACATCGGCTCGATCATCATTCCGCTTTACGTCTACACGATGAACCCGTCGCCATTGCTGTTTGGCCTCGTGTTCAGCGCCGCCCATGTGCTGCCGCTGTTGTTCTCGATCCACGCCGGGGCGCTGATGGACAGGCTCGGCGCGCGCCGGGTGATGTTTGTTTGCACAATTATCTCCGCCATTCTGCCGCTGCTCTATCCCATGGCGACGTGGATATGGGCGCTGATTGTCTTGCAGATGTTCCTCGGCCTCGTGGAATCCATGGGCTGGATCGGCGCGCAGACGATGATCGGCCAATATATGCACGGCAAGACGCTTTACGCCGGGCGCCTGAGCTTTGTCATCCGCCTCGGGCAATTGGTCGGGCCGCCGCTTGCGGGCCTCACGTGGGATTTATTCGGACCCTGGGGCGCTTTCACGCTGATGGGCGCCTGGGCTGCGGGCGGCTTTTTCTGCGCGCTGATATTGCCGCCGCTGGCCGCTGATTCCCGCACGCCCGGCGCCAGTAACGCGCATCTAAGGGGCGCAAAATTTCGCGCGCTGATGCCCAAGTGGAGCGATTACCTCACCGCCTTCGGCCTGCTGGCGACGCCCTCCGTCGCACTGATCGTGATTCTTGGCTCGATGATGCATCTGGGCAATGCGGTGCAAGGTTCGTTCTACGTAGCCTGGCTCAAGGACATGGGCATTGCGGGCACGGCGATTGGCCTGTTGAGCCCTGCGGGCGCCGTCGGCGCAGCGGTGTTCTCGCTGATGACCGCTCCGTTGACGCGCTATGTCAGCGGGTTCTGGATAACGCTTCTGGCCTTGTGGGCGGGCATATTGCTGGTTTGCATCACGCCGCTGCTGGGCACTTATCTGGCCTTGCAGATTGCGATGTTCATGCGTTCGGGCATGAACGGGCTGGCGCAGCCGCTGGTGATTACGCTGGTGCTGCGCGGCGCGGGACGCAGCAATCAGGGCAAGGCGATTGGCCTGCGCGGCACCGCCAACCGCATGGCCTCAATCATCGCGCCGCTGGCGATGGGTGGAATCGCCGAAGTGGTCGGGCTTGAGAACTCGTTCTACGTGGTCGGCGCCATCGTCAGCGCGGCTATGACGGTGATTGCGATCTATCTCTGGCGTCATCCGCAGGTTGCGCGCAGCGGCGAGGATTAGGACTGCGCAAAAGCGGCGCTCAGGCCTTGCGCACACGCCAGCCGGCGACGCCCGCCATCACGGGCTCGCCCGTATTGTGGTTGCGCCACCCCCCGTCCACCCACACGCAGGGGTAAGGCATGCGATACGTGCCGACGTGATCCTCGCACAGCAGATCGCACGGCAATCCCTCTGGCGGCTCGCCCTCGCCGGGGTAATCGTCGAGCCGCGACTGGCGAGAGGCGACGCGCTTGCTGAATTGCCCGTCTGCTTTGGGCTCGTTGCTGAAAGGCTGGTCCATCGGTGCAGAATACACTTTTGCCGCCGGAACGGGCTTAAAAATGCGGCTCCGCAAAAATTGATCGCTTGCCCAAGCCACCCTTAACTTCGCCGTTTTTCAACTGGCTCTTCGTCTCGTATAAACAAATGATAGAATCACTTGAGGTTGGGCCATGAACAGAAAAATTGCGGGCATCTCCGTCGTTGCGCTCAGCATGTCGCTCGGCGCCTGCGCCACCACCGGACCGGCGCAACCCAATATCGCGGTTATGCCCGGACAGTCAAAGTCTTACGAGGCCTTCCAGCGCGATGACGTAAACTGTCAGGCCAGCGCCCAACGGGCGATCAATTATCAATCGCCGGGCGAAGTCGGCAATAATTCAACCATAACCGGGGCCGCCGTCGGCACGGCGCTTGGCGCGCTTGCGGGCGCGGCGATTGGTTCAACCTCGGCCAATGCGGGACGCGGCGCCGCCATCGGCGCGGGCACAGGCCTTGTCGCGGGCACGATGATCGGCGCCAGCAACGCGGAGCGCACCGGCGGCTCCGTGCAGGGACGCTTCGATCTGGCCTATGCGCAATGCATGCGCGCACGTGGCCATGACGTGCTGGCTACAGCCCCGCCGCCGCCGCCCGTCGTGGTTTATGAACGTGCGCCGCCGGTCTATGTCTATCAGCGCCCCTTCGGCTATGGCCGCCCCTATCAGGGCCTGTATGGCCGCCACCGCTGGTAGCGTTTAGTCTTCGTTTTAGCTCCCTTTTGGAGAAACCTATGCGCCGCGCCTTTGTTCGACCGGTTCTTTACAGCCTCGCGCTTTATGGCGCGCTTTCTCCCGCGCTGGCGCTCGATCATGTGCTGGAGAACGTGACGATCAAAGGTCCGGACGGAGCGCTTGCGTCCATACCGCGCATGGAGATCGCCGACACCAACCTCACCCGCCCGGAAATCGACCGGCTCCTCTCGGGCGAGGCGCTATCAGCCGAGACGAACGCGCTGGTGGCGAAGCTGCGGGCAAAGCGCATCAGCATTCCGCATATGACTTTCATTGCCGGAGGCGACGAGAAAGGCTCGATCCTCATTCGCGACAAACTGGTGGTGAATATCGACAAGGGCCGATTTGAGCGTATCTCCATCAACGGCGTTGAGGGCAAGTTCACGATTCCCGGCGCCGGCGACGGCGCGCTGGCGTCCGGCCCCATCGTGCTGGAAAATGGCGATTTCTCAAGCCTGCTGCAAGCCGCGCTCAAGGGCGACGTGCTGGACGGCGTCGCAAAACTGGGCGCCTTTTCGTGGACCGGTTTTCAAATGCTCGTGCCCGACAAGGACGTTCCGCGCACCGCAGTCGGCGGCAATCATTACAAGATCAGCCTTGGCGCGCTGAAGGGCTCCACCACCTATGCGGGAGATATTCCGCTGAAAACGCTGGGCGTAATTGAGGCTCTCACGTTCGCCGCGCCGCAGGCCTCTGAAGCCGGACGCATGCTCGCGAGCTTTGGCTATGACAAGCTCGACGTCGGATTAACCTTTGACGGGCTCTACGACCCCGCGAAGATGACCTACGCGCTCAACGATTATACGATCAGCGGAATCGGCGCTGGCGCGCTGAAATTTTCCGGAGCGTTTGGCGGACTGGAGCCCAAAGCCTTCGTCGGCGAAGGCAACGAGCGCCTCGACGCTTTGTCACGCGGGAGCATGAGCGCACTGACGCTGCGTTACGTAGATAGCGGCCTGTTCGGCAAAGCGCTGAGTTATTACGCATCCACCGTCGGCAAGAATACGGAAGCCGTGCGCAGCGAATGGGCCATGCTCGTCACCGGCCTGCTGCCGATGCTGATGGGCGGCGACCCCGCCAGCCTGAAAATAGCCGAGAGTCTTGGAGCTTTCGTGCGCGAGCCCAAGAGCCTCACCGTCTCGCTCAAAGCCAAAGGCGCCCCGGTGCGTTTTTCCGACGCGCCCGCGCTGGCCGATCCGAGCTCATTCCTGGACAGGGTTGAATTGAACGTGAGCGCGAACAGGTAAGCTCTTGTCTTGCGAGAAAAGCCCCAAGGCCATCTCATCCGTCACGCTTCGCGCGCCACCTTCTCCCGCAGGCGGGAGAAGGTGCGCCTTGCGTCAGCAAGGGGCGGATGAGGGGTAGCCCGCAATACGAAAAGCCTGCAATCAAACCGCAGGCCCTTTCAGCTCCGGCGTGCTGATAACCCCTGTGAGTTGCTCCTTCGGGATCGCCATAATTGCAGCCTCGTCGAACACGTCGCTCATTTCAGACGTTACGCCGAACCTCGCCGTTTCCTCCAGAAACTTGCGGTGGATGCGCGGGTCCTGATCCTCATATTCAATCTGGCGTCCGCCCTGTTTCACCGACGTGGAGCCGCCGCCCTCGTTGCTCACGCGGCGCAGCGAAATCGTGGGATAGCGGGCGCTGCCAAAGCTGCAAGCCAGATAGCGCGCGGGCGTCGGGCAGGTGTTGAAGTGCTGGTGGAACATCCAGAACGGCGGCGTGTACATGAAGCCGTGACGCCACGGGATTTCAACAAATTCTGAATCGCCGTCGTACCAAAGCAGCGAATACCCCTCGCCGCTCACCGCATGCACATGCGTTCCAGCCGCGTGGCGGTGGGCTTTCTTGTAACGGCCCACTGGAATCTCGGACGTGTGCGCGTGCATCGTGCCGTCGGTAAGCTGGAAGAACACGTTGCGTGAGCCCTTGCCGCGCGCAGCCAGATCATAGAGCTTGAAGCTCGTCAGATCGCTGACAAAATTCGTCTCCCAGATGTTGATGGTCGCCGCCGCGCCCTTGCGCACATATTGGCCCAATTCCCCCTCGCCCTGAAAGCTGTTGGGCTTGCCGATGCGCTCGGGAAAGACGCACGGATTGTTAAATATAAAATCGAGGCTGTGATAATGATTGATCGCCATCGGCGCATCGTTTGTGCAAGACAGGCGCGCATTTTCGCGGCCCGAAGTATTGAAGATTTGATACTGGCAATTCAGCGGAATCGAAAACAGCGCTTTCGGTCCCCATTCAAACGTCTGCTTCTCGCCGGTCGGCAACCACACCACCGTCGAACCAAAGCCCGACAGCACATAGAAGAACGCCTCATACAAATGCTTGATCGGCGCGGTCTTCTTGCCAGCCTCAATCTCAAGAACATAATTAGCGCAGAAGTCGCCGCGACCATGCGTGTGGGCGAAACATCCGCGCGCATCAAAGCGATCCCATGCAGACGTTTCAAGCGACAACAAATCGTGCCCGAAATTCAAATGAACCGGCACGCCTTCAGCTTCCGCCCAATCCATGTAGGGATTTAAGAAATACTTCGGCGCTTCATCCTGCGCCTGTTCTTGAGCCTGCGACATTATTTACTCCTGTTATTATTTGGAACCTGGCAAATTTTGCATAGCGGCGCCAGGATCGAGAGCGCTGCGGGCGCGCGCGAGCAAAGCGGGCGGCGTCGCATATAAATCTTCAATCACCGCCTGCAATTGGGCGCCCGTCATCGAGCGTAATTCCATGCCCATGCGGGCGGCGTCAGATTTTAGTTTTGGGTCTTTAAGAGCAGCGTCAAACGCAGCGCGCAATTCATCAACGCGCGCTTGCGCAAGGCCGGAAGGCGCAAGGAACGGGCGGCCGTAGATCTGCTGCGAGTATATGATATCCATGATCTTGCGATCTTCAGCGGTTTTTGCCACATCAGTTGCGCGCTCAAGTTTCATAATGTTTACGCGCTCGTTGGGATCGCCATTCTCCTGAAACAAAACGCGCACGTTGCCCTTGCGCAATTCCTCGTCGGCGACCCCATTCAGCGAACTCCAGCCCATGCCGCACCAGCCCTGAACCTCGTTGCGCAGCGTCGCCAGAATGATCTGGTTGGAGCCCTGATAGCCGGAGATAATGCGGAATTTTGTTCCAATAAGATTGTTCAGAAGAGCTGGCGAAATCGACGAGGACGAGCCCTGCCCGGTCGCTCCAACAATCAGCTCGTGGGTTTGCAAATCCTTCAGGCTTTTAACTTTGACGTCATTGCGTACAAAACAATAATAAGGCTCGCCGTTCATGCTGCCTATATAGGTGAGCGCTTTCGTATCGTATTTAACAAGATCGGCGCGGCCCAATGCAGCTTCCGTCAGCGTCTGCGGGTAGGCGCCTGAAATCACGGTGCCATCTTTTGGCGCAGCATTCGCCAGATACGATACAGCGACCTTGCCGCCTGCGCCCGGCATATTCTGAGGCACCATGTCTGCCCTGCCCGGCAGATATTGTCCCATGTGCCGCGCCAGCAATCGCGCATAGGTATCATAGCCGCCAGCGGCCGACGACGGAATAATCATAATAACGGTTTTGCCTTTGTAGAACTCCTGCGAGCTTAAAGGCTGTGCGCTCAAGGTTTGCACGCAAATGCTGGCCAAAAGTGCGCCCGCGACGGCTACAAAACAGCCCATTGGTTTATTCCTCATGACGCACTCCCTAAAGACTGAAAATCGCAGCAGCTACCATTTGGCGACAAGCTCACTGGCCAGAGCGTCCTGCCATGTCTTGTTATTTGGCAGATAATTATCATGCGCGCGCACATGGCCATGGCTTGCCGGATCGACGCCCGGCGGGCTTTCTCCATTGGCCACAGCATCAATCGAGCGCGACATCAGGCGCCGCATCGCAGCGATGGCTTTGTCGGATGAGCCAAGATTTTCAAGGCTGCGATCAGAGATCGTCCCCATGCCTTCCTGCAAGGCGTAATCCTGCGTATTGACTCCTGCTATGCCGGTGAAAGTTTTATTCTTCTGCATATCGCGATCAATGAAATAATCATTGCTCATATTCGCGATCAGCTTGAACGATCCGGGCACATGATGTTGCGGCCCGCGCCCTGCCCGCGCTTCCCAGCCCAGAACAAGGTCCATCGGCAGAGGCGTATTTTGATCGTAGCTATACATCATATTAAAAACAAAACAGCTCTCGTCGTCGATAGGTGTCCAGATATGGCCGTCGAAACGGGGGTAATCAGCCATGCCGCCTTCGATCTTGACGATGCTGCCGCGCATCTGCTGCGTGGGCATGATGTATTGATAGATGCGTACGTAATTCAAATCCTCCTCAACGCGACGCTGCGAGATGTAACGATAGCCGTAATCGGTCAGCTCAACATCAAGACGTGGCGCCTTGTCGCGATTGCGCGGCATGTTGCGGTTTTTGATATCGTTGTTATGTGCGTAAGATGAGTGCGCCGTATCAAGCCCGCCCTCCAGCGCTTGCAGATAATTGCAATGCTCAAACGTTTTTGAGACGAAGCGATGCGAGGCGGGCGCGCGCATCCACTCATAATCAGGCGCCGGCGGCATTGTCTCGCGCGGTCCCATATAGGTCCAGATGACGCCGCCTTTTTCAATCGCTGGATAGGCCTTGATCTTGACGCGCGCCTGCAGCGGCGTGCCTGCTGGCTCGGAGGGCATATCGACGCAATCGCCGTTCCGGTCAAACTTCCAGCCGTGATAGACGCAGCGCAACCCGCATTCCTCGTTGCGACCAAAAAACATCGGCGCGCGGCGATGCGGACAATAGGCGTCCACCATGCCGATCATGCCTTCGCTGTCGCGATACGCAATCAGATCTTCGCCCAGAAGCCGCACGCGCACAGGCGCGGAATCAGGCTCGGGAAGTTCGCTGGCGAGCAGGATCGGCTGCCAATAGCGCCGCATAAAATTACCGCCCGGAGTACCGGGGCCAACGCGCGTGAGTTTTTCGTTCTCTTCGCTTCGCAGCATCGCTTCCGCCCTTTTGTGGCCGCGCTCCTCAAGGGGCGCGATTCATATTATCAATCAATGTCCCGCATTCGCGCTCGCAGAGCAAGCGCCCCGATCAATAGAAAAAGGGCGCGCAGACCAGGCCCGCACGCCCCTGTTGTTCCGCTACACGGCGTCAGATTTACGCAGCCTTTATGCAGCCTTCATGGGCGTCACGACTTCGCGGCCAATCGCCTCGACGTTCTCAACGGTCGGGATCATTTTGCACAGGATCAGCTCCATGCCCATGTCGCGATAGCGGGCCAATTGCGCGCGCACCTGCGCGGGCGTGCCGACACAGCCGGCTTTCATGGCGGGCAGCATGCGGCGCTTCATCTTGCGCGCGTCGGTTTCGGGATCAAATTCCAGCACGCGGTTGACGGTGGCGTCAAAAGCAGATTCTGCGTCCGGGCCAAGCGCCACGAACGGGTTCATCGCAAACTTCATGCTGCGGCCAAGCGCTTTTGTGCGCTTACGCATGTCGTCCATAGCGCTCTCGAAACCGCGCAACACGTCGTCGGTTGTCTCGGCGTCCTTGGGGTAGTTCACAAACCACCAGTCGCAAGTTTCAGCCACGAACTCACGTCCCTCGTCGCCGGAGCTGACGGAGTAGATTTCCGGCGAAGGCCCAGCTGGCTTCAACAAAAGATGCGCATCTTTCAGCTTGTAGTAATCGCCATCGATGGAGAATTTGTCGTTCTCCCACAGGCCGCGCAAGACCGCGATGAACTCGCTGGAGCGCTTGTAACGCTCTTCCCCGCCAAGCACCGTGCCGCCGAACATCATAAACTCTTCGTCGAACCAGCCGTTGACGACGTTGAGCGCCATGCGGCCCTTGCACATGCGGTCCAGCGACACCGACATCTTTGCAGTGAGCAC
>CAMCMI010000070.1 GCA_945875875.1 Rhizobium sp. Q54 | reverse complement strand
CCCTAATGCCCCAACGACTTCACGATCGTCTCGACCATCTTCTTGGCGTCGGCGAACAGCATCATCGTGTTGTCGCGGAAGAACAGCTCGTTCTCGACGCCTGCATAGCCTGCGCCCATGCCGCGCTTGATGAACAGGACGGTCTTGGCCTTTTCCACATCCAGAATCGGCATGCCGTAAATCGAAGATTTCGGGTCCGTCTTGGCGGATGGATTGGTCACGTCGTTGGCGCCGATGACAAACGCCACGTCCGCCTGCGCGAACTCGGAATTGATGTCCTCAAGCTCGAACACTTCGTCATAGGGCACATTGGCTTCCGCCAGCAGCACGTTCATGTGACCGGGCATGCGGCCAGCCACCGGATGGATGGCGTATTTGACCTCGACGCCTTCCTTCTTCAACAGATCGCACATTTCGCGCAGCGCATGTTGAGCTTGCGCCACAGCCATTCCGTAGCCAGGCACGATGATGACCTTGGCGGCGTTCTTCATGATGAACGCGGCGTCTTCCGCCGAGCCCTGCTTGACGGGGCGCGTCTCGACGACGCCGGTCGCCGCCTCTGCATCACCGCCAAAGCCGCCCAGAATCACGGAGATAAACGAGCGGTTCATCGCCTTGCACATGATGTAGCTGAGGATCGCGCCCGACGAGCCAACCAGCGCGCCGGTGATGATGAGCGCGAGATTGCCGACCGTGAAGCCGATGCCCGCCGCCGCCCAGCCCGAATAGGAATTGAGCATGGACACCACGACGGGCATGTCGGCACCGCCGATGGGGATAATAAGCAACACGCCCAGCACAAACGCCAGGATGACGATCATCCAGAACACAGGCTGGTTGGCCGTTTGCGTAAAGCCGATGATGAGCAGCACCAGCCAGATCGCCAGAGCGATGTTGATGAGATGGCGCTGCGGCAGCATGATCGGCTTGCCCGACATGCGACCGTCGAGCTTCAGGAAGGCGATGATCGAGCCCGTGAACGTGAGCGCGCCGATGCCCGCGCCCAGCGCCATTTCGAACAGGCTTGCGGCGCCAATAGCCCCCGGCTTACCGATGCCAAAAGCTGCGGGCGCATTCAGCGCGCCAGCGGCTACGAGCACGGCGGCAAGGCCCACAAGCGCGTGAAAGAACGCCACCAATTGCGGCATCGCCGTCATCTGCACCGTGCGGGCGCGCCAGGCGCCGATGCCGCCGCCAATCGCCACGCCGGCGATCACGAAGACCCAGCCGGTGAAGCTGGAGGGCGGGCTGTAGGCCAAAGTGGTGGCGATTGCCACGCCCATGCCGACCATGCCAAACAGATTGCCCTGCCGCGAGGAGGCAGGCGATGAAAGGCCGCGCAGCGAAAGGATGAACAACACGCCGGCGACGAGGTAGAGAAGGGCTGCGAGATTGGCGCTCATGGGGTTTAGCCCTTCTTCTTGTACATCGCGAGCATGCGTTCGGTGACAAGGAAGCCGCCGAAGATGTTCACGCAGGCCAGCACCAGAGCGATGAAGCCGAAGATATTGGCCCACATCGCGCCGCTGTCGGCGCCCGTGGCGTCAACACCCACCGAGAGCAGCGCGCCGACCACGATCACCGACGAGATCGCGTTAGTGACGGACATCAGCGGCGTATGCAGCGCAGGCGTCACCGCCCACACCACGTAATAGCCGACAAAAATCGCCAGTACGAAAATCGCCAGCTGAAAGACGAACGGATCGACGGCCATGAACGCGCCCCCTTCTAGGTGTGTTGCGCGAGGCGCAACGCCTCAAGCTTTGGTCTGGAAATTCGGATGGACGATAGCGCCGTCGTTGACCAGCAACGTCGCGCGCACAAGCTCATCCTCGAAATTGATCGCCAGCGCCTTTTTCTCCTTGTCGATCATCGTCTCGACGAAGGCGAACAGGTTCTTGGCGTAGAGCTGTGAGGCGGTGGCCGCCAGACGACCCGGCAGGTTGAGCAAGCCGAAAATCTTGACGCCGTTTTCGGTGACAAAAATCTCGCCGGGCTTTGACAATTCGCAATTGCCGCCGCGCTCGACCGCCAGATCGACAATCACCGAACCCGGACGCATCGAGGCGACCATTTCCGCAGAGATCAGCTTTGGCGCGGGGCGACCGGGAATCAACGCCGTGGTGACGACGATATCCTGTTTGGCGATATGGCTTGCGGTGAGGGCCGCTTGCTTGGCCTGATAATCCGCCGACATTTCCTTGGCGTAGCCGCCAGCAGTCTGCGCCTGTTTGAACTCGTCGTCCTCGACCGCAAGAAACTTGGCGCCAAGCGATTCGACCTGTTCCTTGGTGGCGGGACGAACGTCGGTGGCGGTGACGATGGCGCCCATCCGGCGCGCGGTGGCGATGGCCTGAAGGCCCGCGACGCCAACCCCCATGATGAAGATGCGCGCGGCGGAAACTGTGCCCGCCGCCGTCATCATCATCGGCAAGGCGCGGCCATATTCGGCAGCTCCATCGACGATGGCGCGATAACCAGCAAGGTTTGCTTGCGAGGACAAAACGTCCATCACCTGCGCGCGGGTGATGCGCGGCATCAGCTCCATGCCAAACAGGCGGGCGCCGGTCGCCGCTACTTCGTTCAGAGCGTCAATGGCGCCATAGGGATCGGCGATGCAGACGACAGCTGCGCCTGGCTTGACGCCTTTGAGCGCTGATGCGTGCGGGCGGCGCACGGCGAGCACGACGTCAGCGTCCGCCATAGCCTCGGGCAGGCTGACGGCGATGCTGGCGCCAGCGGCCACGTATTCAGAATCGAGAACGCCGGACTTGAGCCCGGCTCCGGCCTGAACCGCGACCTGTGCGCCAAGGGCGATAAATTTGCGGACGGTCTCGGGCGTAGCCGCAACACGGGTTTCGCCCTCTAACTCGACCGGCACGGCAATGCGCATGAAACGCTCCAGCGACAATGAGACTTGTTATCTGGAGCGTGACGCGAGTCTCGCCGAATCGCAAGTGTCGTCGTTATTTATAGGAGGACAATCGCCATAAAAACGAGAATGCCCACGGTCAGGATCGTGGTCCACTTGGCCAAAACGAGAAACAATTCATAGGTCTTCTCGTGTTCCGAGTAGTCCATCTCGGGATGGCCGCCGGTTGTGGGATGATGATCTGCCATGGGAGCCTCTCGGGGTGAATTCTGGGGAAGGCTTTAGCCGAATCGCGCACAGCGGGCAATCGGGCGAAACTACGCCCGAACCCTAAAGTCCCGCCCGCGCCAGCGCCTGTGCCTGCCGCTCCGCCAATTGGCGCACGTCGAACCCCTCCCCCAGCGCCTCGTTGAACATGGCGCAGAAGTTCATGCGGGCGTCGAGCCGCAGGAAAGCGCCCCCGAGGCCAATCGCCGCACGGTCCATGAACACGAATTCGCGCGGGATCGTCACCGGCCCCTTCTCCTTCAGGCCGCGATGCACGAGCATCGCCTGCTCGCGCCCGTATTGGCCGGGCGAGACGCCTTCCGCGATCGGGCGCACGCGATCATCGAGCAGCGGGCCATAAATGAAGCGCGCCCAGATGTTCAGCACGTCCACAAGCTCGGGCTTGAGATTGCGGAAACCCCACACCTCATAGGCTTTGGCGACAAGGTCTTCGTCGCCGTCGCGCAGGCCCATGTAGAGATCGATCACGCCCTGCACGAAGGCGGGCGGGAAGATGCGGATGCAGCCGTAATCGAGCAGATTGATGCCGCCCGCCTGCCCGTCGGCATTGCGGAACACGGTGTAATTGCCAAGATGGGGATCGCCGTGGATGATGCCGAGCTGCACGAACGGCGCCCACCACGCGCGGAACATCGCGCGCGCAATCGTGTTGCGTTCCTCCTGCGAGGCGCTAACAAAATCCATCAGCGGCTCACCCTCAAGCCAGTCGAGCGTGAGCAGGCGACCGGTGGACAGTTCGTGGCGAACGCCGGGCGTGCGCACGTCGCCAATGGTGTCTTTGCCCGCGCCAAGGATATCGGCGTAAAGCGCGGCGTGTTTGGCTTCGCGCTGGTAGTCCAGCTCTTCTCGCACGCGGGCGCCAATTTCAGCCGCCATCTCTTTGGTGTCGACCGCGCCGTCGAAGCGCTTGCGAAGCGCAAACAACATGTCGAGCTGCTTGAGATCCGCCTCGACCGTGGATTTCATGTCGGGATATTGCAGCTTGCACGCAAGCGGCGATCCGTCATGCGCAATCGCGCGGTGCACCTGGCCCAGCGAGGCCGCGTGCGCGGGATGCAAATCAAACTCTCGGAATTTCGAGCGCCACTCGGGACCAAGTTCAGCGACCATGCGGCGCTTGACGAAAGCAGCCCCCATCGGCGGCGCGTTGGATTGCAGCGTTTGCAATTTGACCGCCCATTCCTCGGGCAAAGCCTCGGGGATGGTGGCCATAAACTGCGCCACCTTCATCAGCGGCCCCTTGAGCCCGCCCAGCGCAGCCGTCAACGCCGCCGCATTGGCGCTGTCGCCAACCTCGCGCCCCGTGAGCCGCGCGCCCGCCATGCGCGCCGCAACGCCGCCAATGCTCGCGCCCACGCGCGCATAACGCGCCGCACGCGCGGAAAACCTGTCGCCTTCAGAATCAGACATGGAACGCCCCTTTGACGCTGGATATAGGCGGGCGGGGCGGTAAATCCAGCTTGGCCTGGCTACGCCTGACCAAGGGCAGCTTCTGGCCAGTTGTCACGAATCCAGCGGGCGAGCGATTCCTCGCTCACTTCGCCTGCGGCCAGCGCGACATACATCGCCGTCGCGAGCTTGGGATCGGGCGCAAAACGCACCCCGTTCAACCGTAAAAACGCCAGCGTGGCGACGAATACGATGCGCTTGTTTCCGTCCACAAAAGCGTGATTTCGCGCCAGCCCGAAAGCCAGTGACGCCGCGAGCACGGCCAGATCGAAATCTCCGTAATGATAGCGGTTGATGGGCCGCGACAGGGCGGATTCCAACGCGCCCTGATCGCGCACGCCAGCAGGACCGCCGAATGCTTTGAGCTGCTTCTCCTGAGCGATCATCACCTCTTCAAGGGTAAGCCAACGGGGCTCGCTCATTTGGCGAGCGCCCGAAGCGTGTCCTTGTACTCGACCATGATCTCGTCAACGATATCCATGGCCTTCTCGAACTCGGGATCATAGGGCGCGATCCGCAGACTCCCGTCCGCCAATTCGGTGAGATAAAACGCCTTGCCCTGCTCGATGCCGAGCCGCACCACCACGTCGCGCGGGATGATAAAGCCGGTGGAATTGCCGATGCGCTTGGGTTCGATCTTCATGGGGACACCTCGTTATACAGAACGTATAACGAGGCTGGTCGTTCAGCAAGCCCCGTCTTCTCCAGTCCCTAAGCCGCCCTGTTATGCAGCCTGCGCTCCCACGCCATGGATTGCGCTATCATGGCGTGCAGGTCCGCATGGATCGGCTTCCAGCCCAGCAGCGATTTGATGCGCGTGTTGTCGGCGATGACGGAGGCGGAATCACCCGGACGGCAGCCCGACAAACGAACCGGGAAATCCACGCCCGCCACGGACTTCACCACCTCGATCACCTCCAGCACCGAATAGCCGGTCTGGTAGCCGCAATTGCACACGATGCTGTCGCCGCCCGCGCGCAGATAGCGCAAAGCGTCGAGATGGGCGCGCACAAGGTCTGTCACGTGAATGAAATCACGCACGCACGAGCCGTCGGGCGTTGGGTAATCGGTTCCAAAAACCTCCATGCCGTTGCGGAACCCAAGCGCGGCGCGCACCGCTGTTTTGATAAGGTGGCTGGCGTTGACGGTTGATTGTCCGACGCGGCCCTGCGGATCGGCGCCCGCGACATTGAAATAACGCAGCGCCACATGGTTCATATTATGAGCGCGCGATATGTCTTGCAGCATCCATTCAACCATCAGCTTCGAGCGTCCATAGGGCGACAATGGCGACAACCGCGTATCTTCGCGCACCGGCGAGCTTTCCGGATCGCCATAAACGGCAGCCGTCGATGAAAATATAAAACGCTCAATTCCGCACGCGGCGACGCAGCTAATCAAAGCCAGCGCCTTGGCTGTATTATTCACGTAATAAGCGACCGGATCAGCAATGGATTCCGGCACTACTATCTTGGCCGCAAAGTGAATGACCTCACGCACGTCATGGTCTTTGATGGTTTTTGCAACAAGCGCCTCATCGCCGAAATCGCCTATTACGAGCGGCACGCTTTTGGGCACGGCTGAAGCGAAGCCGGTAGATAAATTATCGAGAACCACGACAGATTCTCCGGCGGCAAGAAGTTCGAGGGTCATGTGACTGCCGATAAAGCCGGCGCCCCCTGTGACGAGCACTGTCATGAAAAGTGACCTTCCGTAAAAGCATCACGTTACGTTAATGTTCGTGTGCTATTGAACTTAGGCGGAAGTCGTAAAATTTATGTTGCGATATATCCGCAAACGCGCAACTCAAGATCGCGCGTCCGCAAGAGCGCGTGCCCGAACACGCCAGAGATGGAATTTTCATGTCCAAGCGCATTCGCAAAGCTGTATTTCCCGTCGCCGGTCTTGGCACTCGCGTGCTGCCGGCCACCAAATCCATTCCAAAAGAAATGCTGACCGTCGTTGATCGGCCCGTGCTTCAACATTGCCTTGAGGAGGCGCGCGAGGCTGGCATCGAACATTTCGTGTTCGTAACCGGGCGCAACAAGGCGGTGATCGAAGATCATTTCGACATGGCCTACGAGCTTGAGGATACGCTGCAGCGTCGCGGCAAAAAGAAAGAATACGATGCGCTGATGGCCGATCTTCCTGCCGCCGGCGCCACCAGTTTCACGCGCCAGCAGGCGCCGCTGGGCCTTGGCCATGCGGTCTGGTGCGCGCGCGACATCATCGGCGACGAGCCATTCGCCGTGTTGCTGCCGGACATGATCACCCTGCCCGGACAGCGCAACACGCGCTGCCTCGCCCAATGCATCGAAGCCTATAACAACCACGGCGGCAATATCATCGCGGTGGAGGAAGTCGCGCCGCAAGACACGCACATGTATGGCGTCGTTTCAGTGGCGAAGGATTTCGGCCACACGTTCCAGATCGGCGGCATGGTTGAAAAGCCCCCGCAGGGTACCGCTCCGTCGAATTACATTATCTCCGGCCGCTATATTCTTGAGCCTCAGATCTTCGACATTCTTGCAAATGTTGAAAAAGGCGCAGGCGGCGAGATTCAGCTCACCGACGGCATGAAGAAACTGCAGGAATTGCAGGACTTCTTCGGCGTGCGTTTTGACGGCAAGACTTATGACACCGGCTCAAAGGTCGGCTTTCTGGCCGCCAACGTGGCGTTCGCCATGTCGCGCGACGACATCCGCCCCGGCTTCCTTGAGGAATTGAAGAAGATCGTCGGTTAGCGCGGCTCGCAAACAGCAGGCTGTGCTGCTGCAACGCTCGTCGCAAAAAGATAAAGCCGCTATTCCAATGCCGTCATGGACGGGCTTGACCCGTCCATGACGGCATTAGAACGCGGCGGATAAAGCCTACGGCAAGGCTGCGGCAATCAGCATCGCCTGCAAGTTTACGCCTGCTGAACCCGCAGGAATGTCGCCTCTTCAATTGCGACCACGCGGATGCGCACGCCCGCAGGCATATCCGGGCCACGCAGGCGCCATTGGGTATCGTTGACGGAGATCACGCCTTCCCCGCCAGCGATCGGCTGATTGAGCGTGAACGTGCGCCCCACCAGCGCATCCGCGCGCCGGTTTAGAAACGGCTCGTCGGTTTGCAAACTGGCGGCCCCGTAGACGCGCCGCCCGATCAAAACGGAAGCCCCGGCGCTGAAGGCGAAAAACAACAGCGACCACGCAAGGGTAAGATCCACCGCTGCGGTCAAAAGGCCGGTGGCGATGGCCGCCGCCCCGATCCACAGCAGAAACACGCCGGGCGCAAACGCCTCGCCTGCAATCAGCAACATGCCCGCAATCAGCCAGAGCCAGAAGCCGGAGATCATGACGAGGCGCGCCCCGCTGGCGGCACGCTTGTCGGGCGCGTTGCGGCCTGCTGCTCGAAAGCGCCTTTCGCAACTTCCGCCACGCCCGCCAGCGTGCCCGCAACGCCCGCCATATCGAGCGGCATGATGAACGTCTTCTGGTTGGGGGAGCGGGCGAGCGCATCAATCGCGCGCACGTATTTCTCGGCGATGAAATAATTGATCGCGGACTTGTCGCCGTTGGCGATGGCCTCGCTCATCATGCGGGTGGCGGTCGATTCAGCTTCAGCCTGACGTTCGCGCGCCTCGGCGTCGCGGAAGGCGGCTTCCTTGCGCCCTTCAGCGTCCAGAACCAGCGCTGCCTTCTTGCCCTCGGCGCGCAAAATCTCGGCTTGCCTGTGGCCTTCGGCCTCCAGAATGGCGGCGCGCTTTTCGCGCTCGGCCTTCATCTGACGGCCCATGGAATCGATCAGATCGCGCGGCGGCACGATGTCCTTGATCTCGACGCGATTGGTCTTGATGCCCCATGGCTGGGCGGCGCTGTCGATAACGGCCAGCAGCCGCGTGTTGATTTCGTCCCTGTGCGAGAGCAGCGCATCAAGATCCATCGAGCCCATCACGGTGCGGATGTTGGTCATGGTCAGGTTGAGCAAAGCCAATTGCAGGTCGAACACTTCATAGGAGGCGCGCGCAGGATCGAGCACCTGAAAGAACAGCACGCCGTCCACCGCCACGGTGGCGTTGTCCTTGGTGATGACCTCCTGGGTCGGCACGTCAAGCACCTGCTCCATCACGTTGATCTTGCGCCCGATGCGATCAATCCACGGTACGATCACGCCAAGGCCGGGGTGCAGCGTCTTGTAATACTTACCAAATCGCTCAACAGTATAGCCATAGCCCTGAGGCACCTGGCGCACGCCCATCAGCACCGAGATGAGCACGAAGACGACGATAGCCAAAGCAAACAGGCCGAAGCCGGAAAGCGTAATCATGGGCGGCAAGCCTTATGTGAGCGGCCAAAGCGGCGCAGCAACTAACATTCCTATTAGAAGGCGCGACCGTGTCCGCCGCAAGCCCAATCTTGGTCACAACCTTGAGCGCACTTGAAGAATTCGCCAGTGTGGAAGGGTTCGCCTTGAAGCGTCCGTATTTTCCCGTTTTCCTGAACAGGATGGTCAACCAATCGGAAACGCTTTGGCTCTATCCTTTTTTAAAGCTGAGACAGCCGTACCATTGCTGGCGGTCTGTTTGGCGCGTGGAGCAAGCGATGCCTCGGGTAATGCCTGATTTGAAGCGTAAACTGGACGGGTTTGATCTTGAGCCGCGGCACTTTCTGGCGCTCGTGGCGGCCGCCACCCTTACCGCGCTGACGGCGAGCGCAACCCCGGCGCACGCACAAGCGCAGAAGAAGCCAGCCGTCGCGCAACCGAACGCTGCGCAGAACAAAGAATTCCGCGCCTTTCTCGAGAACCTTTGGCCACAGGCGCAAAGCCGTAAAATTACGCGCGCCACTTTCAACGCGGCGCTTGGCGACCTGACGCTTGATTCCTCGCTCGCAAAACAGACCGCCAAACAGGCTGAATTCGTAAAACCCGTGTGGAGCTACATCGCCGGAGCGGTGAGCGAGACGCGAATCAACCAGGGCCGACGCAAGGCGCAGGAGCAAAGCGCGCTTCTGGCGGAGGTGGAGCGCAGAACCGGCGTCGATCCTTATGTCGTGCTCGCGATTTGGGGCATGGAGACGAGCTATGGCGGCTTCACCGGCGACAAGAACGTTTTTCGCGCTTTGGCCACGCTCGCTTTCACCAGCGAGCGCAAGGACTTCTTTCGCGACGAATTGCTGACCGCCCTGCAAATTCTGCAAGAGGGGCACGTGAAGCGCGAGCGCATGACCGGCTCGTGGGCGGGGGCCATGGGCCACACCCAATTCATGCCGTCGAGCTTCATGAAATTCGCCATGGATTATGATGGCGATGGCCACAAGGACATCTGGACGAACGTCGCCGACGCTCTGGCCTCAACCGGAAACTATCTGGCCCGACACGGCTGGACCGCTGGCATGACGTGGGGCTACGAAGTCGTTCTGCCGCCAAATTTCGACGTTACCCCGCACGATCCCAAAGCCGTGCGCTCATTCCCGCAATGGGCCTCGCTCGGCGTGCGCAGGGCCGACGGCGTGCCCATGCCTGCTGGCGGCGAAGGCGCGCTTTTATTGCCTGCCGGCCGACGCGGGCCAGCCTTCGTGGTGACTAGCAATTTCCGCGTGATCCGCTCCTACAATAATTCCGCCGCCTACATGCTGGGCGTGGCATTGCTGAGCGACCGGATTGCAGGCGCGGGACCGCTGGCGGGTCGCTGGCCGACCGACGACAAGCCATTGTCCACCAATCAGGCGATGGATATTCAACGGCAATTACAACGCCTTGGTTACCCCGTCGGCAAAATTGACGGACGCATTGGCGAGCAAGTGCAGGCCGCTATCCGCGCCTACCAGTCGCGCGCGGGCATAATGGCCGACGGCTATGCTACACATGCCCTTCTTGAGCAGATGATTAAAACGCGCTGACGCGCTATAATGAATCTATGCGACGCTATGCCGATCATCACAGATTCATCACGCGCAGCCTGAAGGTGGGCGCAGTTGTTGCGCTGGCGCTCCTTGCTCCGGCCTTGCTGGCGAGCGCGCCCGCAAGCGCCCAAAGCGACGACGGCTCGGCTGCGGCGTACTGGACCCGCGAGCGTGAGCGCGTGCAAGCGCAGACGCGCCCGGCGCGCGTTGTGCAGCGCCCCACCCATCTCATTCGTCGTGCAGCGCCAAGGCGCGGCTATGTGCGCGAGGAAGGTGCTGTCGGTGCGTCGCAATACGATCCGGCCTCCGAGATCGAGGCCGCCGACGGCACGCGGCCCACGCCCTATGTCGAGCCGACAGCGCCTGCGGCGCCCGTTCAGGGTCCGGGCTTCACTATTGCAGTTCTGGGCGACAATATCGGCTTCATGCTTGCGCAAGGCCTGCAGGAGAGCTTCGCCAGCCAACCCAACGTGAAAATTCTGCGCAAGGCGCGCGAAAACACCGGCCTTGTGCGCGACGATTATTTTGACTGGATAAAAGCCGCGCGCGAACTGACGGCATCGACCGAAAAGATCGACGCGATCATTCTGACGCTCGGCAGCAATGACAGACAGGCGATGCGCGACGGCGTGGCCCCGGTCGATCCGCGCATGCCGCGCTGGCGCGAGATTTATACGGCGCGCGCCCAGGCTCTCGCCAGTATTTTGCGCGAGAAAAACATTCCGCTGATCTGGGTCGGCATGCCGGTAATGAGGAACGAGCGGCTGTCCAATGGTCTGCTTGAACTCAACGAAATCTTTCGCGACGCCGCCGGGCAGAACGGCGCGACCTATATCGACGTTTGGGAAGCTTTCGTCGACGACCGTCAGCAATTCACGGTCTTCGGCCCCGATCTGAACGGCGCCATCACGCGGCTGCGCACGAGCGACGGCGTGCATTTCACGCGTGCGGGCGCCCGCAAGCTCGCTTATTTCGTCGAGGGCGATCTGAAGCGCCTGATCGAGCGCAAAGCGCAGGAGCAAAGGCCAGCAGACGCCCCAATCGCCTTGACGCCGGACGGCTCCCAGCAGATCGCCATTCCCCTGCCCGCTCCCCTGCCCGCCGCGTCCCCAGCCATCGTCATTCCCGTGCGCCCCGACAAAGGCCCGGTGCTGCCGCTGACGGGAATCGCCATGACGCCGGGCGGCGAACTGGCGGGAAGCCCGCGCCAAACCGATCAGCGCGACCGGGAATCGCGCGCCATCGTCGAGCAAGTCCTGATCGAGGGACGCCCCGCAGAAGCCAGCCCCGGCCGGGCGGATGATTTCCGCTGGCCCCGTAAAGGGGCGAGCGGGCAGTAGGCAGTAGAAAAACCCCTCATCCGTCACGCTCCGCGCGACACCTTCTCCCGCCTGCGGGAGACGGTGGCATGAGGGGTATTCTTCCTCACTGCCCACTGCCTAGTGCCTACTGCCTAATGCCTAATGCCCGCCTACTCCCTAAGCTCCAGGAACATTTCGCCAGCGGCTTCGTTCTCGCCCATGTCTCCGACAAGGGATTTAACGATGCTTTCCATCCGGGCGTCATCCGTTGTTCTAGCGATTGCTTTTATCTCGTCGGCGACAGGCGCGCTGGCGCAGTCATGGCGCTCGCAATCTCTGCCGCTTGAAGAAACCTATGCGCCGCAGCGTTCTTACGCGCCCACGCGCGTGCTCGTCACCGATCCCACGGGACAAAAGACGGGCTCCGTCACCATCGACACCAATCGGCGCGCGCTTTATCTGTCGCTGGGCGGCGGGCAGGCGATCCGCTACGGCGTCGGCGTTGGGCGCGCGGGCTTTGAATGGCGCGGGCGCGCGCATGTCGGGCGCAAGGCGGAATGGCCCTCGTGGACGCCGCCAGCGGCAATGCTGAAGCGCCGACCCGATCTGCCGCGCTTTATGAACGGCGGCATCAACAACCCGCTCGGCGCCCGCGCGCTCTATCTCTACAACGGCGACCGCGACACGCTGTTTCGCATCCATGGCACAAACGAGCCGTGGACCATCGGCCAGGCGGTCTCGTCAGGCTGCATTCGCATGATGAACGATGACGTGATGGACCTCTATTCGCGCGTGCGCGTTGGGGCTTTAGTGCGAGTGATTTGAATTCCCCCCTTCGCCGCCGGCTCCAGAGCGTGTACCTATCGCCCCCCAGCCTTCCATGCTCCAGAGTCGGCGGCGATCCTTTTATCTCGTAACGGCGCGCAGCCAGTCGAGATATCTGGAATCGCCCTCAGCTATGTCGAGGCGCAGGATCTCGGGCGTGTCATAGGGATGCACGTCGCGGATCGCTGTCGCCAGAGCCTCGTAATCTGCGCTTTTGATCTTCATCATCAGCATCAGCTCGGGCGCGCTGGTGCGCTCGCCTTCCCACACATAATGGCTCTCGATGGCGGCAACCTGCACGCAGGCCGCCAGCTTCAAATCAAGCGCGCGGGCGATGATGAGATCAGCGGCCTGCCGCGTATCGACGCTCGTCATC
>CAMCMI010000069.1 GCA_945875875.1 Rhizobium sp. Q54 | reverse complement strand
CATGCGACGCCCGTGAGGAACTCGTTTGGCTCATAGCACCTGCCATGCCAAGATTCTATCCACAAAACGGCTGCTGCGCACAGGGGAGAGATTCAAACGCGGGCAGGGGCGCGCTATTTGGTGGGCGGGGTGATTAATAATTGTGCAGTTGGGATTAAATAATAGGCGCTGCTCGCGTCATCCCGGCGAAGGCCGGGACCCACGACAGGCCACGAGCTCGCAACCTACCGTGGATGGCGGCCGTCGCCGCCATGACGCAGTCCGCGCGGCCGCAAAAGTGCGGTCTGGAAGCCCGCGGTCCAAAGCGACACGGAAACCCGCCGTTCTCTTTGCGAGAGCGGCGGGTCTTCGTGGCGGCAAGCTGGCGCCCTGCGGTGCGCTAGGAGACCGAATCCTTCTCGGGCGTGAATGTCCGCCTGAAGGGTTCGGCGCTTTCGATCAATTGTGGGATCGTGGCGCGTACGCCGCTGCCCAATTGTTGAAGCGATATTTCTCGCCCGTTAGAAAAGCGCACGCCGTCGCGGTAGGCGCCTGCGTCCAGTCGGACGAAGGTAACCATTTCGCGAGCGCCGACGCCCAATGCAACGCGAACGGCTGGCGGGAGATTATCCAGCTCCAGCCGCGTATCGTATTGGACGCAGACAGCGGTTCCGCAATCGCCCGGGGAAGCCAGCCCAAGACTGCCCGAGGTGAAGCGCGTGGTCTGATAAATCTCACCCTCGCGCGCAGGACGCGAGGCGTACATTTCCAGAGAGTAATCGCACATTGGCGGACGCTCCTTGATGAGCCCGCCCAGCCTGTAAAAGTAACTAGCGCCAGAAACCGGCCCGCCTAGGGCGCCGCGAGAAAAATCTCGTCCCGTTCAGGGCGCTGGCTCAATCGGCGCATTTGGCGTCGAGGCCCATTGCGTCCACGAGCCGTCATAAAGACGCGGCGCCGGTTTGCCTGCGCACGCCAACGCTAAATTGATGACAGCCGCCGTAACCCCTGACCCGCATGACGTGATGATCGGTGCGTCCGGATCAAGCCCGGCCTCATGGAACGCCGCCAGCAAATCGGCGGGCGGCTTCATGCGGCCATTGGCGATCAGCTTGCCGATTGGCAGGTTGCGTGCGCCCGGCATGTGGCCGGACGGCAGGCCGGGGCGGGGCTCTGGCGCTGCGCCCGAAAAGCGCTCTGCCGAACGCGCATCCGCCACCTGGGCGGTGTCGTTTTTCAGCGCCGCCGCTACGTCCTCAATGCTCGCGACCGCGCCGCTGTTGAGCTGCGCGTTGAAGATCGCGGGCTCCGGTTCGGCCTCGCCTGACTCAATTGGCAAGCCCGCCGCGCGCCATGCGGGCAGGCCGCCGTCAAGCATATACAACTTGCGGACGCCGAAGGTTTGCAGGCTCCACCACGCGCGCGGGGCTGAGAACACACCCAGCGAATCGTAGACTACGATGGTCATGTTATCGCTGACCCCGAGCGCGCCCATGGCTTTGGCGAAGCTTGGCGCATCCGGCAACATATGCGGCAGGCCGCTGGCGGGATCGGAAATTGCGTCGATGTCGAAAAAGACCGCGCCGGGGATGTGGCCCTGCGTAAATTCGGCGCGCGGATCGCGCCCGGCGGCAGGCAAATGCCATGAGGCGTCGAGGATGGCGAGGTCGGGGCTGCCAAGCTGCTGCGCGACCCATTGCGGGGAGACGAGCGGGGAATCAGTCTGGCTCATGGCTGGATCTCCTGTGGCGCATTGTCATCAAAGCACATGCGGGCGCCCCACGTCGATTGGGCTTCACATCGTGCGCGCTCTGGGCCAAAACTAGAGCCGAAAAACAAAAACGTTCGGGGGAAAGTTTGGTCAGGTCGGACACGGACAACACAGCGATCATCGTTGGCGGCGGAATCGGCGGGCTTTGCACGGCGATTGCGCTGGCGCAAAACGGCTGGAATGTGCGCGTGCTGGAGCAGGCGCCGCAATTTGGCGCCATCGGCTACGGAATCCAGCTGGGCCCCAACGTGTTTCCGATGTTCGAACGACTTGGCGTTGCGCAGGCCGTGTGGGCCAAATGCGTGTTTCCCGGCAATGTGTGGATGTATGACGCGTTCGACGGGCAGCCGGTGACGCGCGTGCGCACGGACGCAGATTTTGTGCAGCGCTATGGCAACCCGTATGTCGTCATTCATCGCGTTGATTTGCACAATCTGCTGGTCGCGCAATGCCTGAAATATCCGGCCATTCATCTGGATGAAAACGCCGCCGTCACGAGCTTTGAGGATTTCGGCGATCACGTCGTCGTCTTAATGCAGGACGGGCGCCGCGTTGAGGGCGCGTTTGTCGTTGGCGCAGACGGCATTCGCTCGCGCCTGCGCACGCTGATGATCGGCGACGGCGACCCGACGATGATCGGCTATGTCGCCCATCGCACCATCGTTCCGATCGATCAGGCGCCTGTGGGCGTGAACCGTCAGGACGTCGCGCTATGGGGCGGGCCGGGGTTCCACATCGTGCATTACCCGCTGCGTGACAACGCTTTGTTTAATATCGTCGCGGTGTTTCGCACCGATACGTTTTCGCAAAAGGGCGATGTCGAAAGCTATCGCGCTGAATTGCAGGCGACTTATAAAGACGCGCATCCGGCCATGCGCGACATGATCGCGATGCTCGATCTGGAACGCCGCTGGCCCATCGGCGACCGCGAGCCGCGTCGTGGCTGGTCGCAGGGCAGGGCGGTCCTGATCGGCGACGCAGCGCACGCCACGCTGCAATCTCTGGCGCAGGGCGCAGGCATGGCGATTGAGGATTCCGTGATCTTCGCGCAATGCGTAAAGCTGGCCGACGGCGACCATCCGCGCGCGTTCAAGGCGTTCGAGAAGTTACGCCTGGCGCGCACCGCCCGCGTGCAATACGAGAGCCGCTTCATGTGGAATTATTTCTACCACACGGATGATGTTGAGAGCGAAGCGCGCAACGCCGCCTACCGCGCCCGCAGCGACGAGGACGTGTGGCTGTGCCTCGATTGGCTTTATAAAGGCGCTGCTGTTCCGAACGCGATTTGAGGGGGCCTTTCTTTCTTCTCCCGCAAGGGGAGAAGGAAGAAAGAGCTTCTTAAACCAGACCTGCGTCTATCGTCGTCTCGCGCTCCATCCATGCGGGCGCGGGCAGGTTCTTGCTACGCAGGAACGCCGGGTTGTACAATTTCGAGGCGTAGCGCACGCCGGAATCGCACAGGATCGTCACGATCACATGGCCTGGTCCCATTTCTCGCGCGAGCTTCATGGCGCCGCCGACGTTGACGCCGGATGAGCCGCCCAGCAGCAGGCCTTCGTGCTCGGCCATGTCGAACACAATCGGTAGCGCCTCTTCGTCGGTCACCTGAAACGCGTGGTCTATCGGCGCATCGACGAGGTTGGCGGTGATGCGGCCCTGGCCGATGCCTTCCGTGATTGACGAGCCTTCAGCCTTCAGAACGCCGGTCTTGTAATAAGAATAGAGCGCGGCCCCCATCGGATCGGCCAGCGCGATCTGGATTTTGGGATTGCGCTCCTTCAGCGCCATGCCGACGCCAGCCAGCGTGCCGCCGGTGCCCACGGCGCAGGTGAACGCGTCCACCTTGCCCTCCGTCTGCTCCCAGATTTCGGGCGCCGTCGTCTCATAATGGCCCTGCCGGTTGGCGATATTGTCGAACTGGTTCGCCCACACCGCGCCGTTGGGGTCTTCCTTGGCGAGGCGCTCGGCGATGCGGCCGGAGACCTTCACGTAATTGTTGGGGTTGGAATAGGGCACTGCGGGCACTTCAATGAGCTGCGCGCCCTGCATGCGCAGCATGTCTTTCTTTTCTTGCGATTGCGTCTCGGGGATCACGATCACGGTGCGAAAGCCCATCGCGTTGGCCACCAGCGCCAGCCCGATGCCGGTATTGCCTGCGGTGCCTTCCACGATCACGCCGCCGGGGCGCAATTGCCCGCGCGCTACGGCGTCGCGCACGATGGCGAGCGCGGCGCGGTCCTTGACGGAGCCGCCGGGGTTCATGAACTCGGCCTTGCCAAGGATGGTGCAGCCGGTTAGCTCAGACGCTCGGCGCAGTTTGATAAGCGGCGTGCGGCCAATAGCTCCGATAACGTCCTCGGTGTGCATCATTTCTCTCCCATCGACCGGCGGCAAGCTAGGGGGAGGCGCAGCCGGGTGCAAGCGCGGGTTGTGAAGTTTTCCAAGTGTCCAGTCTGGTTGATCAAGTTTGCTTTACATGACGTGATCCGAATGCAAATTTGCGCCGTAAGCCACACAATCGGTATGTTATCAGCAGATTCGAGCACCGCGATATGCAGTTTCAGAACGCGAGAAGCCCTGTGAACCAAGCCCCGGCGTCAGACGCCCTTGCAAGTCCGATAGACGAATTGCTTGCCGCCTACGGCTCTGGCGGACTGGACCCTGCTCGCCACGCGCTGGTTGCATCCCACCTGATTTTGCGGCCCGAGAACAGGCGTTTCGTGCGCGCTGTCGAGGATTACTCGGCCTCCGGACTGCTGTCTTTTGAGCCTGTCGCTCCCGCCCGCGATCGCGATCAGCGCCTCGCCGCAATTTTCGGCGCCAGCGAGCCGGCCCCCGCTCCCGTCATTCCCGCCGAGCAGGGCGGCCTTTTGCCTGCGCCGCTGCGCCGCTATCTGGGTTGCGACATGGACGCCCTTGGCTGGCGTTTCGTCGTGCCGGGCGTGCGCGAGGTCAAGATCGCCGAATCGGGTCGCGGGGAAGTCAGCCTGATCCATGTCCGCGCCGGGCGCCGCCTGCCGCAGCATACTCATGAGGGATCGGAAATCACGCTGGTGCTCAAGGGCGCCTTCGTCGATCCGCTGGGCCGCTATGGTCGCGGCGACATCGCCATCGCCGATTCCGCGCTGGAGCATTCGCCCGAGATCGAGGGCGACGTGGATTGCATCTGCTTTGCGGTGACCGACGCGCCGCTACGGCTGTCGAGCCCGATCGGGCGGATGGTTGAGAAGATTTTGTCGCGGATTCACTGAAACGTTAGCCTCCCGCCCGTTTTGCGGGCGAGAAGTTCGGGTTTACTCGTTTGCGTCAGGCTGCCTTTTCGCTGCGCTCGGCAAACAGCATTGCGTAAATCGCCGCGCCGATGATTGCGCCCGCAATCGGCGCGACCCAGAACATCCACAATTGCTCAATCGCCCAACCGCCGACGAACACGGCCTGCCCGGTGGAGCGCGCCGGATTGACGGACGTGTTGGTGACGGGGATCGAGATCAGGTGAATGAGCGTCAGCGCCAGACCAATTGGGATCGGCGCAAACCCGACCGGCGAACGCGGCGCGGTTGCGCCCAGAATGATGATCAGGAAAAACGCAGTCAGCACGATTTCCGCGACAATGCCCGCCAGCAGCGAATACTTGCCCGGTGAATGTGCGCCATAGCCATTGGCTGCAAAGCCGGAGGCCAGCGTAAACCCGTCCTGACCTGATGCGATGATATAGAGCACGCCCGCCGCCGCGATGGCGCCGAGTGTTTGCACGACGACGTAAGGGCCAAGATCGCGCGCGGGAAAGCGCTTGGCGAGCATGAGGCCGACGGATACGGCGGGGTTGAAATGCCCGCCAGAGATCGGACCGACCGCATAGGCCATGGTGAGGACGGTCAGGCCAAATGCGAGCGATACGCCCAGCAGCCCAATGCCGATCCCGGGAAAGCTGGCCGCCAAAACTGCGCTGCCGCAGCCGCCAAAGACAAGCCAGAACGTGCCAAAAAATTCGGCCGCGAGTTTATTTTGCATGATCGTCCTTTTCTGGAATGATAGCGCCGTGGGCGAAAAATAAGCCATGGCTGGGTCCGGAAATAAACACAGCCTAAAGCATAGCCCCGTGCGGAAGGTTGATATCCATAAGTATTAGTATAGATCAAGCTAAAGGTTGGCATTTTCACCGGATTTCCACCATGTCGCATGACCGGGCGAGTCCCGTTGCCCCGGTGGGTCCAAAAGCTCATCCCCTGCTCTTTTCCCTCCATGCCCTGAATTTTGTCGCAATCCTGCAACACCGTTGCCATAATGCAACGCGCATTCTGCCGATGGGGAGATTCTCCCCGTGTTCTCAAGAGCGTCTATGACAGAAACCAGTTTTAGCGAGCGGGGCGGCGAGCGGCGGGTGTTGTCGCGGCTCGGGCCTGTCGCGGTGTCGCTGGCGCTCTTCAGCGCTGTCGTTACCTTGCTGATTTTTGCTGATTACACGCCGATTTCGCCCACCAATCAGGTGGTGCTGATGCTGTTTGGCTTCAACGCGTTCATCATTTTGTTTCTGATCGCGATCCTTGTGGCGGAGGCGCGCCGGCTTGTCGCTGCCCGGCGGGCGCAGGCGGCCGGGGCCAGGATTCATATCCGCATGGTGGCGCTGTTCTCCGGCATTGCGGCTGTGCCTGCGATTCTGATCGCGCTAGTGGGCTCGGTGACGCTGGACCGGGTGCTGAACCCGGCGTTTTTGCAGGACGTGCGCGGCTTCATCTACACGACGGGCGAGGTGGCGCGGATTTTCCGCGAGGCGCAATGCCGGGCGTTGTTGCAGGAGGCCAATCTCACCGCGTCCGATCTTGATCGCATCAGCCCGCTGCATGGCGCCAATCGGGCGCTGTTTTTAGAATATTTCGGCGGGCGTGCGCGCATCCTTGGCTTTACGTCGGCGGCGATGATCAAGCGCGATGGTTCGGTCGTTGAATATGGCACGGCGCCGTTTTCGCGCATCATCACGCCGGAGCCCGCCGACTTTGAGGATTCGCAGAAAGACGAGCCGCTGTGCCTTGTGCTGGACGAAGGGCGCACGTTTGTCGCCCTGCGGCGCATGAACAATTTTCCCGATACGTTCGTGTACGCCGAGCGGCCGATTGATCCGCTGGCGAGCGAGTTTCCCGATCAGGTGCGCAATCTGACGGCGCTCTACAATGCTTACGAGGGGCATAGGCGCAACATCCAGATTGCGTTCGCCACCATGTTTGCGCTGATCGCGCTCATCATGCTGCTGTCGGCGACTTGGCTGGGCCTTTCGGTCGCCAACCGGCTTGTGCAGCCGATCCGGCGCCTGATCGCGGCGACCGATCAGGTCTCGTCCGGCAATCTTTACGTGCAGGTGCCGGTCAACCGGCGCGAGGGCGATCTGGCGCATCTGGGCGAGACGTTCAACAAGATGACGTCGGAACTGCGCCTGCAACAAAACAGGCTCATCGCCGCCAGCCGCCTCAACGACGAGCGCCGCGTTTTCACCGAGGCGGTGCTGTCGGGCGTGCCCGCCGCCATTATCGGCGTGGATTCGCGCGGCGTCGTCAACGTCCTCAATCCGTCCGCCTTCAAACTAATGGACGAGAGCGTGGACGTCGATCCCGAACAGGTGGTGGGCCGTCCGATTGAAGAGATCATCCCGGAACTTGGACCCGCTTTGGCGGAGGCGCGCGCCAGTTTCATGCGCAGCTATCAGGGCCAGGTGGATTTGAAGCGCAAAGGCCGCGAGCGCATTTTCAACGTGCGCGTGACGACCGAGCAATCGCAAAGCGACGAGCGCAATCAGGTCATCACGCTCGACGACATCACCGATTTGGTGAGCGCGCAGCGCACGTCGGCATGGGCGGACGTTGCGCGCAGAATCGCGCATGAGATCAAGAACCCCTTAACGCCGATCCAGCTTTCCGCTGAACGTCTGAAGCGCAAATACGGCAAGGTGATTACGGAAGACCGCGCGATCTTCGATCAATGTACGGACACAATTGTGCGGCAGGTGGACGATATCAAGCGGATGGTGGACGAGTTCTCTTCCTTCGCGCGCATGCCCAAGGCGCGGTTGCAGCGCGACGATCTGAGCGCCTGCGTCAGTCAGGTCGCATTCCTGATGCGCGTCGGCCATCCGGAAATCGCAATTGAGGAGGAGCTTCCCGACGCGCCGTTGACGACGCTGTTTGATCGCCGCCTGTTGTCGCAGGCGCTGACCAATATCGTGAAGAACGCGGCTGAGGGAATTACCGGCGACGAGGCGGGCGACGGTGAAAAGCCGCCGCCGCGCATTACGGTGCGATTGTCGCGCTCAAACGAGGGCGAGATCGCGATTGACGTGATCGACAACGGCAAGGGCTTCCCGGCGGAGAACCGCCAGCGTTTGCTGGAGCCCTACATGACGACGCGGGCCGAAGGCACCGGGCTTGGCCTGCCTATCGTCGCCAAGATCCTTGAGGATCACGGCGGCGGCATCGAGCTTCTGGACGCGCCGGAGGGGCCGGGCGCCTGGGTGCGGCTGCACTTCCCCGACCGGGGCGAGCCGGTCGGGTCTTCCGAAAATGCGTTGAGTTCCTCTGAAGATTCTGCCGGCGCGCAGGCATAAAGGCGAGACAACATGGCTGCTGACATCTTGATCGTCGACGACGAGGCCGACATCCGCGAGGGCGTGGCCGGGATTCTGTCCGACGAAGGACATTCCACGCGCACGGCCAAAAACTCCGACGAGGCGCTGGCCGCGATAGAGGCGCGCAGGCCGCATCTGGTTTTCCTCGACATCTGGATGCAGGGCTCGCGGCTCGACGGGCTGCAATTGCTGCAAATCGTCAAGGAGCAGCACCCGACGCTGCCCATCGTGATGATCTCGGGCCACGGCAATATCGAGACCGCCGTCTCGGCGATCAAGTTCGGCGCCTACGACTTTATCGAGAAGCCGTTCAAGGCCGACCGCCTCGTTCTGGTGGCGGATCGCGCGCTGGAGGCCTCGCGCCTCAAGCGGGAGGTCACGGAGCTGCGCGCCCGCGCCGGCGCCACCAATCGCATCGTCGGCAAATCCTCGACCATCAACCAGCTTCGGCAAGTGATCGAGCGCGTGGCGTCGGCCAATTCGCGCATCATGGTCACGGGCGCTTCAGGCGTCGGCAAGGAGCTGATCGCCCGCGTGATCCACGAGGCCTCGCCGCGTGCGCAGGGACCGTTCGTGGTGCTGAACGCGGCCAACATCACGCCCGATTCCATGGAGGTGGAATTGTTTGGCGTGGAGGCTGGCGATTCCCGCAGCCGCAAGGTCGGCGCGCTGGAGGAGGCGCACGGCGGCACGCTCTATCTCGACGAAGTGTGCGACATGCCGCGCGAGACGCAGAACCGCATTCTGCGCGTGCTGGTCGATCAAAATTTCCAGCGCGTCGGCGGCGCCACCCGCGTCAACGTGGACGTGCGCATCATCTCGTCAACGGGCCGCGACATCGCAGCCGCGATTACCGATGGCGCTTTCCGCGAAGACCTGTTCCATCGCCTGTCCGTGGTGCCGATCCGCGCGCCCTCGCTCTCGGAGCGGCGCGAGGACATTCCCGAGCTGGTGGAATTCTTCATGGACCAATTGTCGGCCTCCACCGGCATGGCGCGCCGCGTGATTGCGGCGGACGCGATGGCGGTGCTGCAATCGCATGATTGGCCGGGCAACATTCGCCAATTGCGCAACAACGTCGAGCGCCTGATGATTCTGGCCAGCGGCGAGCCCGACGCCGAGATCACCGCTGAAATGCTGCCTTCGGAAATTGGCGCGCTCGTGCCCTCGACGCCCAATGGCGCGGGCGGCGAGAAACTGATGAGCCTGCCGCTTCGCGAGGCGCGCGAAGTGTTCGAACGCGAATATCTGGTGGCGCAGATCAACCGTTTCGGCGGCAATATCTCGCGCACCGCCGAATTCATCGGCATGGAGCGCTCCGCGCTGCACCGCAAGCTGAAGTCGCTGTCGATAGATTGAGGGCTAAAGCCCGCCCTCATAAAGCGCACGCTGGCGCGCGACGTCGGCATGCGAGGGAAGGCCCGCCTCGTTGCCCAGATGCTGCACCTTGAAGGCGGAGGCTGCGCGGGCGAATTCAAAATGTTCGCGCCATGCCGCGCCCGGTCGCTCCAGATAGGAGGTGACATAGGCGCCATGAAACACGTCGCCGGCGCCGGACGTGTCGATAACCTTTTCATGCGGCACGGGCAAAGCCGGGGACCGTGAAATCTCCCCGCGCTCGTCGTACCAGAGCAGGCCGTGCTCGCCCTCCGTCACGCCGCCAATCCGGCAGCCGCGCGCCTTCAGATAATCCAGCATTGAGCGGGGCGTATGTCCCAATTGCTCGCACAGGCGCGTTGAGCAGATCGCCACGTCGATGAATTCCAGCAGCTCATGCGTGTTGGCGCGCAGGCCGCCGCCGTCGAGCGAGGTCAGCACCCCGCGCTCGCGGCAGCCGCGGGCGTAATGCAGCGCCGCGTCCGCCTGATGCCCGTCAAGGTGCAGTGCCCGGCAGCCGTCGATGTTCAGATGGGGCAGGGGATGGAGATAAGCGTCGTCGCGGGCGCGCAGGATCGCGCGCCGTCCGTCGCTGGGCAGGATGAAGGAGATCGACGAGCGCCGGACTTTCCGGCCATGGACCGAAATCTGGTACTTGGCCGCCATGTCCAGAAACATCCGGCCCAGCCAGTCGTCGGCGAGCGAGGTCAACAGGTCCACGCTCTGACCGAATCGGGCGGCGCAAAAAGCCGCCGTCACCGCATTGCCGCCAAACGCGACGGCATAATCATCCGCCACCGCCTTGTCGTCGCCGGTCGGCATGGCGGGCGCCAGCATGGTCACGTCGATATAAGCCTGGCCGATAAAAAGCGCGTTCATTTGAATACCTTGCAAACAGTCAAGCTGTCAGATGAATGGTTAAGTTCAAGTTATTAATGGTTACACTCATACATAAACACACAAATTTTATTGACATGACGCAACCAAAGCTTACGTTTCGGCGGCCAGTAGTCTACGTTGAACACGTTCATTTTGGGGCTTTTATCCCCGTCAGTCATTTCACCGGGAGCCGCTGTTGCGGAATGATCATGCCTTTTGACGCACAATCTGAATCCTTGAATCAGCAAATCCTGGAATGCGAAGCTCGCGTGGCGTCCCTCATGTGGGTGCTCGGCGTCATTCGCCGGGGCGTCGACTGGAAAGAGGATAGCCCGATACTCCGCCTGATCGACAGAACGATGGACGCAGAATTTGAGCGCGAGAGCCAGGCGCCGCTGGGCAATAACGTCGCGCGGATGACTGCGTTTCGTCCCGCGCCGGCGCAATATCCGGGGCAATACCCGGACTGAGCGGCTGACTGGCTAGACGGAAAAGCTGGTTCCGCAGCCGCATGAGCTGGTAGCGTTGGGATTGTCGATCTTGAACGCCTGACCCATCAGATCATCCACAAAATCAATCCGCGCCCCGCGCAGATAATCCAGCGACACCGGATCGACCAGCACGGCCACGCCGTCCTTTTCGATCACGATGTCGTCCTGCGCGCGCACGGCCGTGATGTCGAACGCATACGAAAAGCCCGAGCAACCGCCGCCGTTGACGGCTACGCGCAGGGACGAGCCTTCCGGCTCTTTCGCCAGAATATGCGCCACCCGGCGGGCGGCGCGTTCGGTGACGACGGGCAGGGCGTCGGAGGCGGTGGCTGTATCGTGCATTGCATCGTGCATGGGGCGCGCCAGTTCTGGTCGTGCGGCTTGTAGGAGTCGCCTGACAGATATAAGCCTGTGGACGTGCCCCTTCAATCGTTACATTTCCAGATCGTCCGCGCCCCATATGCCGCAGACCCCGCTCAGAGCAGGGGAAGGCTGCTTGCAGAGCCCGTTTCGCCGACGCGCAGCGAGTTTCAGCGCGACCGCGATCGCATCATCCATTCCACCGCGTTTCGCAGGCTGGCCCACAAAAGCCAGGTGTTCGTGCCCCACGAGGGCGACCATTACCGCACCCGCCTGACGCATACGATTGAAGTCGGCCAGATCGCCCGCGCCCTGTCGCGTGCGCTGGGCCTTGACGACGATCTCGCCGAGGCGCTGGCGCTGGCGCATGATCTTGGCCACACCTGTTTCGGCCATACCGGCGAGGACGTGCTCGACGCCGCCATGCAGGGCCACGGCGGGTTCGACCATAACGCGCAGGCTTTGCGCATCGTCACCAAGCTGGAGCGCCGCTACGCCGAGCATGACGGGCTGAACCTGAGCTGGGAGGCGCTGGAGGGGCTGGTCAAGCACAACGGCCCGCTGTTGACGCGGCAGGGCGCGCCTGTGCCCAAATATGCAAAATCGGGCGTGCCGCTGGCGATCCTGAAATTCGATCAGCGCATCCCGCTGGAGCTGGCGACTTTCTCCAGCGCTGAGGCGCAATCGGCGGCCATCGCCGACGACATCGCCTACAACGCCCACGATCTCGACGACGGCCTGCGCGCCGGGCTGTTTGCGATTGAAGACCTCAACGGCGTAGATTTCCTGCGCGATATTGTAACCGAGATCGCTTTCAAGCACCCAAATCTGGAGCGCGCGCGCGTGATTCACGAGATCACGCGCCGAGTGATAACAAGGTTAATAGAAGATGTTATCATTGAGAGCCAGCGCCGGCTGGCTCTTGCTGCGCCCCAAAGCGCGCTCAATGTGCGCATGGCGGACGAGCCGATGGTCGCGTTCTCGCCGGGCATGGCGGAGGTGGACCGGGCGCTGAAGAATTTCCTCTTTCCCCACATGTACCGGCACAAGCGGGTCATGAAGGTGCGGCTGGAGGCGGCCTCAATCGTCGAAACCCTGTTCGCGCGCTTCAGCGCCGACGTCAGCCTGATGCCCGACGAATGGGCGCAAATGGCAAAAAGCGCAGACAGCGAATCCCGCCGCCTGCGCCATGTCTGCGATTACATCGCCGGGATGACCGACCGTTACGCCGTCGCTGAATGCGTCCGGCTCACGGGGTCCGCGCCAAGCCTGCGGTGAATAACAAGCCTGCGGAGATTACATGCGGCCCGTGCCGCCGCGCAGGAAGGGGAAAACTTTCTCAAGCGCCGCATAAACGGCTGCGAACAGCAGCGCCATCAACACGATGCCGATCATGGCAGTCAGTTCGCCGGTCCAGAAAGCGCTCATAATGTGTTTCCCCTAGGAATTTTTTTCGTATTTTCCTTGTATCGCAATCATTGGGCGGCGCAAGGGGGTGGGCGCTGCGTCTACGCACTTGATCCGGAGCGTCCCGGCGGCCCTTCGGTCCGCGTGCGGGCTGGAAGCCTGCGGTCCAAAG
>CAMCMI010000068.1 GCA_945875875.1 Rhizobium sp. Q54 | reverse complement strand
TCGGTTCAGGTTTTGCAGGTTTGCCGGTTTTGGCCGGTTGTCTGGCGTTCACGAAAGGCCTCGCACCAAAAAGAGAGCCGCGCCGAGCGCCAGAATGGAGCCCGCGACGGAGGCGGCGACATAGGCGCCAGCCGAAAACATTTCGCCCCTCTCCCACAACGCAATCGCGTCGAGCGAGAAGGCGGAGAAAGTCGTAAATCCGCCCAGAATTCCCGTGGTCAGGAACAGGCGGAGATTGTGGCTCCAGCTCTCGCTGTCGCCAATTCGCATCGCCAGCGCCGCCACGATCAACCCCATGGCGAACGAGCCCGCCACGTTGACCGTGAGCGTGCCCCACGGATAGTCCGGCCCGCACATGCGCGCGCAGCCAAGGTGGACCCCGTAGCGGGCGGCCCCGCCAAGCCCGGCGCCAAGGAACACGAGAAGATAAGCCGTCATGGGCTCTCTATAGCCGGGAGACGGCGCTGCGTCATCTGAAACGGGCGGATGGGGCGGCAAGCATAAGAATGCGGGCTGGAAGCCCGCGGTCCAAAGCGCCGTTCTATGGACCGCGGGCTTCCAGCCCGCATGGGGCGCCGGCAGGCGGATTTGCAACTCGTCGCCAGCATTCTGCTCACGCAGTCGGGCGCGCTGGCGGCAAGGCTTGGCGCAACGGGCTTTGGGCTTTGGGCTTTGGGCTGGCGGTCTATTTTGGCCTGCGCCTAGAATGCAGCCCGAATCTTAGCGGCGTTCGCCTTCAGAACGTCTTCCTGCTCCATCGAATCGCCATGGCGGCGCAAAGGCTCGCCAATCCAGCGCGGGATGATGTGGAAGTGGAGATGAAACACGGTCTGTCCGCCAGCCGCGCCCTCGTATTGGCGCACCGTCAAACCCTCCGCCTCCATGCCCTTTTTTACGGCGGCGGCCACCTTCTGCACGCGCACCATATACGGTCCCCAGGCGTCGGCGGGCATGTCGATCATGCCACGCACGGACAGTTTGGGAATCACCAGCGTGTGCCCCTGCGATTGCGGCATCACATCGAGAAAGGCGAGCGCCACCTCGTCCTCAAACACTTTGTGGGCGGGCAATTCGCCGCGCAAAATGCGGGCGAAGATGTTCTCGGGCTGGTAGGGATCGGTATCGGCCATGATGTTTCCTGAAACGGGCCGTAGACTAAAGGGAACGCAGCGGCCCGCGTCAAGAGCTCAAGTGGGCGCGCAAGAAAGCGCCGCCCTATTCGGGCTCCTCACGGCTCACATCGCGGCGGAAGGGAACATGCTCGCCGTAAAGGTCGATCTCTTCCGCCACGGCCTCGCGCTCGTGCACCAGAAAGTCTGCGACCGCGCGCGACAGGCGCGGATCGGCGATGGAATGGGCGGAATACGTCGTCACCGGTTGATAGCCGCGCGCCAGTTTATGCTCGCCCTGCGCGCCCGCCTCGACGCGCTTCAAGCCGCGCGCAATCGCAAACTCGATGGCCTGATAATAGCAAACCTCGAAATGCAGAAACGGCTTCTCCTCCAGCGCCCCCCAATTGCGCCCGTAGAGCGCATCGTCGCCGATGAAATTGATCGCGCCAGCAATCCAGCGATCATTGCGGCGCACCATCACCAGCAGAATGCGCTCCGCCATGGTCGCGCCGATCTGGCTGAAGAAGTCGCGCGTCAGGTAAGGCCGCCCCCATTTGCGCGCGCCGGTGTCCATGTAGAAATGATAGAATGCGTCCCAATGCTCTTGCGTAATATCGGCGCCGGTCAGGGGAAAAATCTCAACCCCGTCCGCAGCCTCGCGGCGTTCGCGCCTGATCGACTTGCGCTTGCGCGAGGCGAGAGCCTCAAGAAAACCCTCAAAGCTTGCATAACCCTTGTTGAAGAAGTGAAACTGCTTGCCGGTGCGCGCCAGATAGCCCGCCGCCTCCAGCGCATCGCATTCGCTTTTCAGCGGAAACGTGACGTGGATCGAGGACGCGCCGGTCTCTTCACGCAAAGCTTCAAGGCCTTCGATCAGCTTGTCGCGCGCGGCCTGCGCCCCTGCGCCAGCAGCCACCAGCAGGCGACGCCCCTGCGCCGGCGTAAACGGCGCACTGACTTGCAGCTTGGGGTAATAGCGCCCGCCCGCCCGCTCATAGGCGTCGGCCCAGGCGTAATCGAACACATATTCGCCCATAGAATGGGATTTCAGATAGCACGGCGCGCACGCCGCCAGCCGCCCGCCCTCGTCCTCCACCAAAACGTGAAACGGCGCCCAGCCGGTGCGGTCGCTTGCCGAGCCCGAGACCTCCATCGCATTCAGGAACGCGTGCGACATAAACGGATTGTAGCGCTCGAACTGCGCTTCGTCGCCGGGCGCAAAAACCTGATTGGGGGGATTGGCGCAGGCGTCCCACGCAAGCGGATAGACCTCGGCCAGCGACCGGACAAAGCGAAACTTGAACTCAGATCCCGACAAGGCGCATCCGAACGGCTGGAGACAGGCTGGCAGAGTCTAGCGCGATATGCGGCTGCGGCAAGGGTTTAGCAAGACTCGGGTTTAGCAAGGATCGGGTTTAGCAAGACTACATCGGACCCGAGACAATGCGCGGCAAGCGGCGGAAGATCATGCCCGCCACGATTCCCGTCGCCGCAAGTAGGCCGCCGATCGTGATCAGCGCGGCTGACATCCCTAAAGCCGAGATCGCGCCCGACCAGATCAGCGGCCCCGCGCTCTGGCCCATGAAGAACGAAAACGCATGCATGCCAAACGCCGACGAGCGGGCGGACGGCTCGATCTCAGCCACCTCCGTTTGCACGGAATTGTGCAGCATGAAGAACCCCAGCCCCACCAATGCAAACACGCCCGCCTGCGCGCTCCAGTGCAGGCCCAGCGAATAGGCGCCAAAACCCGCCCCCGCAATCAGCCCGCCCAGAACCATCAGGTTTGGCCGCGAAGCCACGCGCAACAGCAGCGGCAGAAACAGCGAAAACATCAGCGAGCCCGCCGCCATGCCCGCAATGATGAAGCCCGCCTCGCGCGCCCCGCCGCCGCCGCGCCCTTCAAGCTCCGGCGCCACGAACGGCAAAAAGCCAAGCGTCAGCCCGCCGACCACGAACACCGAACCATAACAAGCCCAGGCGCGCGGATTGCGGAAGATGCGCCGATAGGTCGCCAGCGCCGCCCGCACCCCCGGCGCGCTCGTGCGCGGCGCCGCACTCTCCTTCGGCAAAAGCGCATTGGCGCCGACGGCGACGCTGAACACCACGGCAAAGCAAATCCACATCACCCCGCGCCAGCCGATATGCTCGGCCAATATGCCCGCAAACACCGCGCCCAAAATCTGGCCGATGATCGCCGCCGCCACAAAGCGCGCTATCGCGATCTGCCGCCCGCGCGGATAGAGATCGCCGATCATCGCCATGCCCACCGGCATGATGCCCGCCCCCGCCAGCCCCGTGAGCATGCGCGCGGCGAAGAGGCTCGGATAATCAGGCGCCAGCGCGCCCAGCGCCAGACTGACCGCCGACAACCAAAGCGCGATCTTGAGCACGCGCGCCTTGCCAAACTGATCCCCCACCGGCCCCAGAATCGGCTGCGCCAACGCAAACGGCAACGACACCGCCGACGCCAGCAAAACCACGCTGCCGACCGACGCCCCCAGATCGTGGGCGAGCGTAACCGTCAACGGATCGAGCGTGCGAATGGCGATTGCGCTGGAGAACGCGCACAGAATGAAAACGAAAAAGCGCAAACGATTTGACCGGGTTGGGGCGGGAGCAAAGCAATTGCTATTTGAGCTGGCGGGGCTTGTCCATGTTTGCGCGCGCAGGTTGTGGCGCGCACTTGGGCTTGCGCTATCATGCTTGGATGAAAGGCGGCTGGGTCTACCTCATGACGAACAAGCGCAATGGAACGCTTATCTGGGCGTGACGAGCAACCTCGCGCGCCGAATTTGGGAGCACCGCGAGGGCGTCATCGACGGTTTCATGAAGACCTACGATTTGAAGCGGCTTGTCTGGTACGAACGCTACGATGACATCCGCCTCGCCATTCAACGCGAACGCACAATGAAACACTGGCCCCGCAACTGGAAGCTCGCGCTAATCGTAGAGATGAACCCGGACTGGGTTGATTTGTATGAGCAGCTGAACGCGTGAGCTGACGTGCTTGGGACAAGGCGCTTCTTGCGACGCTCACCTTTTAAACCTCCACATCCAAAGGCCGTCATGCCCGGACTTGATCCGGGCATCCAGACGCAGCGCCCCAACGTCGCGCGCCAGCAATCCGCATCCGTGCTGGATGGCCGGGTCAAGCCCGGCCATGACGCTGCTGGGGGACATGAACGCTTCTTGCGGCGCTCCCCAACAGCCACTCCCCCTCCCCCATCCGTCGCATACCGCCCACCCCCGCGCCCGTGCTACACCGTTTCAAACGCCACGCGATCCCGGGACGACGCCCCATGAAATCCATCCTCGATTCCCTCGAAGACCGCCGCGCAAACGCCCGTCTTGGCGGCGGGCAGGCGCGTATTGATGCGCAGCACAAGCGCGGCAAGCTGACGGCGCGGGAGCGGATCGAGCTTTTGCTCGACCATGGGTCGTTTGAGGAATTCGACATGTTCATGCAGCATCGCTGCGCGGATTTTGGCATGGATCAGGGCGACAAAATCCCCGGCGACGGCGTCGTCACGGGCTGGGGCACGGTGAATGGCCGGGTCGTCTATGTCTTCGCCAAGGATTTCACCGTGTTTGGCGGCTCGCTGTCTGAGACGCATGCGCAGAAGATCTGCAAAATTCAGGACATGGCGCTGAAGAACAAGGCGCCGATCATCGGCCTGTTCGATGCTGGCGGCGCGCGCATTCAGGAAGGCGTGGCGGCCCTTGGCGGCTATGGCGAGGTGTTCCAGCGCAACGTGCTCTCGTCCGGCGTCATCCCGCAGATCTCGCTCATCATGGGGCCGTGCGCGGGCGGCGACGTGTATTCGCCCGCCATGACCGATTTCATCTTCATGGTGCGCGACACCAGCTACATGTTCGTCACCGGGCCGGACGTGGTGAAGACCGTCACCAATGAAACAGTGACCGCCGAAGAGCTGGGCGGCGCCTCGGTCCACACCACCAAATCCTCCATCGCCGACCGCGCCTATGAGAACGACGTCGAGGCGCTGCTCCAGATGCGGCGGTTGATCGATTTCCTGCCCGCGTCAAACCGCGACGAGACGCCCGAATGGCCCGCGTTCGACGACGCCGAACGCATCGACATGTCGCTCGATACACTCATTCCCGACAATCCCAACAAGCCCTACGACGTGAAGGAGCTGATCGCGAAAGTCGCCGATGAGGGCGATTTCTTCGAGATTCAGGAAGCGCACGCCCGCAACATCGTGATCGGCTTTGGCCGCATGGACGGGCGCAGCGTCGGCTTTGTCGCCAACCAGCCGATGGTGCTGGCGGGCGTTCTGGATTCGGACGCCTCGCGAAAAGCCGCGCGCTTCGTGCGCTTTTGCGACGCGTTCAATATTCCCATCGTGACCTTCGTGGACGTGCCGGGCTTCCTGCCGGGCACGGCGCAGGAATATGGCGGGCTTATCAAACACGGCGCCAAGCTGCTGTTCGCCTATGCGGAAGCCACGGTGCCGAAGGTGACGCTCATCACCCGCAAGGCGTTCGGCGGCGCCTATGACGTGATGGCCTCCAAACATTTACGCGGCGACGTGAATTACGCCTGGCCCACAGCGCAAATCGCGGTCATGGGCGCCAAGGGCGCGGTCGAGATCATTTTCCGCGCCGACATCGGCGACAAGGACAAGATCGCGGCCCGCACGAAGGAATACGAGGAGCGCTTCCTGTCGCCGTTCGTGGCCGCCGAGCGCGGCTACATCGACGAAGTGGTGATGCCCCATTCCACCCGCCGCCGCATCGCCCGCGCCCTCGCCATGCTCCGCCACAAGGAGCTGGAAAACCCGTGGAAGAAGCATGACAACATTCCGCTTTAGCGCGGGGAAGAACCCCTCATCCGTCGTTTGCTGACGCAAACGCTACCTTCTCCCGCAAGGGGAGAAGGAAAAGCCTCGATCCTTCCTTCTCCCCTTGCGGGAGAAGGTGTAGCGCGAAGCGCGACGGATGAGGGGACGCCTCCCAAAGACTCAGCCCAACCATCACGTTAGCGCCTTCCTAACCAAGCCCCTCAGCGGACGCTTAACCTTGGAATCCATTGCTTTTTCAGATTCAGATTCCGGTAAGGCACCTCGGCGCATTCTGTTTTCACCAGAGCAAACGGAGCGCGTCATGAGCCAGACCATCACCCAGACCGAGCAGATCAGCACTGTCCGCTCCTCGCCGGTCAGCCCCTGCGTGCTGGCGCTTGTGGGCCGCGCGCAGATCAACGCGCAGGACGTCGCCGACCTGCGCCGCGCCTTCAACGATGCGGCGAACTTTGGCCGGGCCGACGCTGAAGCCCTTTTCACCATCGAGCGCGAGGCGCAGACCTGCGAGGAATGGACCGCCTTCTTCGTCGAGGCGATCACCGATCTCGTTGTCTGGCAGGCGCGTCCCACCGGCGTGATCGACGCCGGCAATTCCGACTGGCTGATGGCGCAGGCCGACGCAAGCCGCACCATCAATTGCTTTGCCTTGCTCGTGAACGTGCTGGCCGAAGCCCATCGCATCCCCGCCTGGTTGCCCGCCGCCGTGCGGGGCCGGGCCGCCAATTGGCCGGGCGTGAAGGAGGCCCTGCGCAACCACATGGCGCAGGCTGCGTAAGACCTCGGCTCAAGCTGCGTAAACGCCTCGGTCGTAAGGCGTATGGACGCGCGTCAAGCGCCCCAATAAGACTGGGAGTCTATGCAGGGGCGTTTTGGCGCCCGTCGCTATTCTCCGGGCCGGGGCGCAGATGTTCGACAAGATTCTCATCGCCAATCGCGGCGAAATCGCCTGCCGCGTTATCAAGACCGCCCGCCGCATGGGCATAAAGACGGTGGCCGTCTATTCGGACGCCGACAAGGACGCGCTGCACGTCGAGATGGCCGACGAGGCGGTTCATATCGGACCTGCTGCGGCGTCCGAATCCTATCTCGTGATTGAAAAGATCATCGAGGCCTGCCAGCGCACCGGCGCGCAGGCAGTGCATCCGGGCTATGGCTTTCTCTCCGAACGCACGGCGTTTGCGGAAGCGCTGAAAGCAGCGGGCATCGTCTTCATCGGCCCCAATCCGCACGCCATTGCGGCCATGGGCGACAAGATCGAATCCAAAAAGTTCGCAGCAGCCGCCAACGTCTCCACCGTGCCCGGCTATCTGGGAATCATCGAGAGCCCCGAACACGCGGTGCAAATCGCCGACGAGATCGGCTATCCGGTGATGATCAAGGCCTCGGCTGGCGGCGGCGGCAAAGGCATGCGCATCGCCCACACCCGCGAGGACGTTGCGGAAGGTTTTGCGCGCGCAAAGTCAGAGGCGAAATCCTCGTTTGGCGACGACCGCGTGTTCGTGGAAAAGTTCATCGTCAACCCGCGCCATATCGAAATTCAGGTGCTGGGCGACAAGCACGGCAACGTGATCTATCTGGGCGAGCGCGAATGCTCGATCCAGCGCCGCAACCAGAAAGTGATCGAGGAAGCGCCCTCCCCGCTTCTGGACGAGGCCACCCGCGCCAAAATGGGCGAGCAGGCCGTCGCGCTGGCCAAGGCCGTGAACTACGATTCAGCCGGCACCGTTGAGTTCGTGGCCGGGCAGGACAAGAGCTTCTTCTTTTTAGAGATGAACACGCGCCTGCAGGTCGAGCATCCCGTCACAGAGCTGATAACCGGCGTGGACATCGTCGAGCAGATGATCCGCGTGGCCGCAGGCGAGCCGCTGGCGATCCGGCAAAGCGACGTGCATTTGCGCGGCTGGGCGGTCGAGAGCCGCATCTATGCCGAAGACCCGACGCGCAATTTCATGCCCTCAACCGGGCGGCTCGTGAAGTATCGCCCGCCAGCCGAGGGCCATCAGGACGGCGTGACGGTTCGCAACGACACCGGCGTCTATGAGGGCGGCGAAATCTCGATCTATTACGACCCGATGATCGCAAAGCTGGTGACGCACGGAGGCGACCGCACCACCGCGATTGAGGCGCAGGCCCGCGCGCTCGATGAATTCACAATTGAGGGCATTCGCCACAACATCCCCTTCCTGTCCGCGCTGATGCAGCACGAGCGCTGGAAAGAGGCGCGCCTGTCCACCGGCTTCATCGCGGAGGAATTTCCCAACGGCTTCGCCCCGCTGGAGGCCAAGGGCGAGCGCGCCCATGCTTTGGCCAGCGTGGCCGCAGCCCTCGACCATGCGCACAACGAGCGCAAGCGGCTCATCTCCGGCCAATTGCGGGCGCAGCGCCCGGTCGCCTTCGAGCGCGAGCGCGTCGTCATGCTGGGCAAGGCCGCCTATCCCGTCACGCTGGATGATTCCGGCGCGACGTTGCTGGTGCGCTTTGGGGACGCCACCGCCCATGCCCATCGCCTCGAATCGGACTGGCGCCCCGGCGATCTCGTCTGGCGCGGCATGATCGACGATGCCGCCATCGCCGTGCAGGTGCGCCCGATCCTCAACGGCTTTCACCTGTCGCACGGCGGGATCTCGATAGACGCGCGCGTCTACACCCGCCGCGAGGCCGAGCTGGCCGCGCTGATGCCCGAGAAGGTCGCTCCCGATACGTCCAACATCCTGCTCTGCCCCATGCCCGGCCTTGTGAAGGCGATCCTCGTGGTGGTGGGGCAAGAGGTGAAAGCGGGCGAGCCGCTGGCGATGGTGGAAGCCATGAAAATGGAAAACGTGCTGCGCGCCGAACGCGATTGCACGATCAAGCTGATCCGCGCCAGCGAAGGCGACAGCCTGCCCGTGGACGCGATCATCATGGAATTTGGGTGAGGGCGTTTGGCCGATAGCGCAACCCCTCATCCGGCTTTTGCTGACGCAAAACCCACCTTCTCCCGCAAGGGGAGAAGGAAGAGCGCGCTACCCTGCTGATCGTGATGGCCCTTCTCCCCTTGCGGGAGAAGGTGGCGCGCGAAGCGTGACGGATGAGGGGGCCTTCAGGACAGGCAGCACCCCTCATCCGCCCATTGCTGACGCAAGGCGCACCTTCTCCCGCAAGGGGAGAAGGAAAGAAAGGGCACTGGACCCGCCACCTCGCTGCGCGCATAAGTGGCGCACGCCTCCAACGGAACGACTCCCATGCCCTTCTACTTCGCCTACGGCCCCAACATGGACGTCGCCGCCATGCAGGCGCGCTGCCCGCGCTCGCGGATGATGGGGTTTGGGCGCCTCGCGCGCTATAAATTCATCATCATGCAGAACGGCTACGGCTCCGTCGCGCCCGATCCGTTGCGCAATGTGCATGGCGTGTTGTGGGATCTGGCGCTGGCCGACATGCGGGCGCTGGAGGCGTGCGAAAATCCCGGCGGGCTCTACAAGAAAATCCAGCAGCCGGTTTTGCGCGAAGGCGGCGGCAGCGCGCGGGCTCTGGTCTACGTCGGCCAGACGCTGACACAAGGCGCGCCCCTGCCCGGCTATATGGAAAGCGTGGTCGGAGCCGCGCGCATTGCGGGCCTGCCGGAGGCTTATCTGCGCGAGCTGACGGCGCTGGCGCCGTCCTCGTTCCGCGAGGGTCTGAAGAACAAGGCGCCGAAGCGTCCGCAAGATACGCCCGCAAACGAGCGGCAAAACCCGAAAGTGCGCCCGCGCTTCGCCACGCCGCTGGACCGAAGCTAAAAAGCTCTTGTCAGCGTCAGGTTGAAATCCAGCCTGTCATATTGATAGAGCTTTACGTTCGACCGATTGTCCGTGTAGCTGACCTGCACGCGCGGCGCAAAACCCCACAGCGCCAAGTCTTTCTTGACGATCATCAGCGAGCCGACAAAGCGCCTGTCGCGCCGCGCCTCGCTCATCAGCGGGAAATCGCCCTCATAATTGCGCAGGGCGATTGATGCTTCAGGATAGAGCGTCAACGCCCACGGCAGATCGATATTATAACCGATTAAACCGCCATATTCGTTATAGCTGAGATGCGCATTACGCGTGGTCTCGCGCTCATAGGTCGCGCCCACGCGTAAGAACTGGCCGGGCGCCGTGAAGCGGTCCCAGTTCGCGCTGGCGCTGATACGGTGGCCGTTTTGATAGCTCACGTCGTCATAGCGCTGCGCCAGAACGTTCACCGTGCCCGTCAAACGATTGCTCTGCCCGATAAACCCGCGTGCACTAAGCTGCGTGCCAAACGCATACATGTATTCCGAGCCGCCAAACCACCGACGCTGGCCTACGATCTCCGCGCTCGCCACGCCAGCGGGCAGCGTGTAGCGCACGCCCGTGCTCGCGCGCACGCTGCGATCATCGTAACGCACGGCTGAATAATCGCGGTGCATGGTGGAGAGCGCAGCCAGCCAGCCCCAATTGTCGGCGAAGGGCTGCGCATAGGCGAAATCTGCGCCGTACAAAACGCCAAAGCCCGAACGCTTCCTGCCAGACTTGCCCGGCGTAAAATCGAGCCCGCCAATGTTGACCGAGTCCTGCGACGTGCCGCTGGTCATATTGCTGGTGGGCGCCATGGTGACATAACCCTGCGCGCTCCAGCGCCTCGCCCCCTCCAGCGCCCGCACGTCGGTGCGCACGCGCTCGGCCAAAGGCGCGGCGATGTCGGGCGCGCCCAGCACGAAATCATAATGATGGCGTGCGGCCTCCGCATCCTCAAGCCGCGTGAGCACCCGCGCCAAATGCAGCCGCACGCGCGCAAGATCGGGATGGCTGTTGAGAATGCCGCGATAAATATCGCGCGCCCGCGTCAGCCGCCCGGTCGATTCCGCAAGGCGCCCGTCGAGAAACGCCCCATAGACGCGCGCATAATCGTCCGTACGGGGAACGCTGGCGACAAGCTTTTGCGCCTCATTGAAGCGCCCCTGTGCGATCAGCCCCTCCGCCTGCTCATAAGAGGCGCGTGCGCTGGCGACGTCTGCGCGCGCCGCCGTCACAGGCACGAGCAATGCCGCCAGAAACCACAAACCCGGCCAAAGGCGTAGCCTCATCGCCTATTGCTTCTTGGCGCCAAACGCCCCCGTCACGAGCGTCCGCGTGGCGTCGTGCGCCGATGATATTGCAATGGCGCCAGCGGCTTCCGTTGCTTTAGGGCCGAAGAAGCCGCCCTGCACGGCGCCTGTTTGTGTGGTGCTGGCGATGGGTTTGCTTGTGCCCCATTGGGTGAGGCCGGACTCGCCCGCAAAGCTGGCGCCGTCGATCTTTCCGTTGAAGCCGATGCTGTAATCGGTCGCTTTTTGCTCGAAGCCATTGGCGGCCGGCGTCGATCTTGCGATTTCGCCGACGATCCCGTTGACCTCGCCCGCGCCAAAATCTGCTTTCATGTTGACGACGCCATTGAGGCGCGAGGAGACGACGCTGGCGGCGCCGCCGCGCCAATCCTGTTCCACGCCCACGAATGCGCCTTTGTAATCGGCGCTTCCTGTGGTGGGCATGTCCGTGGTTTTCGTCCTGTCTCCGCCAAACATTGCAAGCGCATGCGATTCCATCGCGCCCGAACTTCCGGCGGCGCGGGCCGAAAGGCCGCCGAGGCCAATGTAGGAATAGGACAGCGCGGTGGCGCCAAGGCTGTCGTTCAGCGCTTTTGACGGCGTGTTCGTATAGGTGACGTAATCCCCGCCCGAACCGGTTGCGCTGCCGCGATAAAGATCGCCGCCATTGCTCTCCATCACGCCGCTCATCTGCCCGGCTCCGGAATGGCCGGAGGCGGACATGGTCACTTTCTGGGCCGGGGACGCGCCGATTGCGCCCGTGTCCGCGTTCGCCCATGTCTGGATACTGGACGGAGCGCTGAAAACGGTGAATGCGACGGGAGGCACCCCCGGAATCGCAGCCGAAGACGTCGTCGTTCTGGCCACAAGGCCCGTGGACGATATTCCGCCGATTTTCGGGGTGAAGGCGGTGGAGGGGGCGACAGACGCGGCAGCTTTAACAACCGGGGTTTGCGTCGCAGGATCAGGGGCGGTCGCGCCCGCAAAACAACCACCCAGCATCAAAGCGGGCGCCGCCGATACAAGCAAAACCGGGAAACGCCTTGAACAATGACTTGAGAAAAACATCGCGCCACCAATAAAAAAATACGCAATACGCAAGCAATCGTTTGAGGATAACGTAAAGTCAGCGCGCCGCAACGGTGACGCTGCGACACCGGCGCGGCCTCACTGAATCAATTCAGATAAACCGACGCGGCTGGTGTACGCATGGTAAACACACGACGGTGCCGGAGCCCCTGATGAGCAAATCGAGCGCAGAACAACCTGATGACGTCGAAGATGGCCTGCGGATCATCCACGTTGTCGTGCGCGGGCGCTTGCAGGGCGTGGGCTATCGCGCATGGGTGCAGGGACAGGCCGCCGCCCACAGTCTGCGCGGCTGGGTGCGCAATCGCAATGACGGAACCGTCGAGGCGGTGCTTGCGGGCGATCCTGACTCGGTGGCGATCATCGCTGAAGGCCTGCTGCGCGGTCCTCATGGCAGCAAAGTGACGGGCGTGGATATTCGCGCTGAGGACGAGAGCGCCTTGGCGCCCAGTTTCGGCGCCGGGTTTGTCGCGCTGCCGACTGCCTGACGCCACATAAAAAAAGGCCCGCACGCAGCGGGCCTTTGAACATAGAGCGCAGGAAGCCGTCAGCTTAAACTGCGGACTCGTCGATCTGACCCGAATCCTTGCCCTTGGCGGACACGTCGCGGTCAACAAATTCGATCACGGCCAGGGGGGCGTTGTCGCCATAGCGGAAGCCCGCCTTCATGACGCGGGTGTAACCGCCGTGGCGGTCCTTGTAGCGCGGTCCAAGCGTCTCGAACAGCTTGCGGACGAGAACGACGTCCTTGATCTGCGCAATCGCCTGACGACGAGCATGCAGGTCGCCGCGCTTGCCGAGCGTCACGAGCTTCTCGATGACCGGACGCAAGTCCTTGGCCTTCGGAAGGGTCGTGGTGATCTGCTCGTGCTTGATGATAGCCTGACACATATTGGCGAACATCGCCTTGCGGTGTTCGGCGGTACGATTGAAACGACGCTTTGCGCGACCGTGATACATGGCTGTCTCCTTGTTTTACCCGGCCGCCGTGCCACGGTACGGCCAGTGTTATGGGT
>CAMCMI010000067.1 GCA_945875875.1 Rhizobium sp. Q54 | reverse complement strand
AGCCTCACGCCCGGCGAGGCGTCGTTATGGCCGGTGCTGCTGCTCGGCCTGCTGGCTGGCGCAATATCTCAGGGCGGCGATCTGTTTGAGTCGGCGATCAAGCGTCATTACGGCGTGAAGGATTCCGGGCATCTCATCCCCGGCCACGGGGGGGCGATGGACCGGCTGGACGGGTTCATCTTTGCCGCCGTCTTTGCCGCTATCGTCGGCGCAGCTCATAAAGGCGCAGTTGCGGCTGCACATGGCCTGCTGGTGTGGTAGGTCTGTCATAATGACAAAAACGCTGGACCCTTCCGCTGCAACACTAACCGATCCGCGCCTGAAAGCCTTCGCTGGCGCCGCGCGCCGCTTGACTATTCTTGGCGCCACCGGCTCCATCGGTCGCTCGACGGCGGACGTGATCGCCGCCGCGCCGGGACGCTTTGCAGTCGAGGCCGTTGTTGGCGGACGGGATGCGGAGGCTTTGGCCCGCATGGCGATTGAGCTGGGCGCCGCCTGCGCCGTGCTGGCCGATCCGCATGGTTATCAGGCGCTCGCCACACTGCTGGCTGGAACCGGCATCGAGGTCGGCGCCGGCCCTGCCGCCGTCATCGAGGCGGCTTTGCGCCCGGCTGATATGATTGTCGCGGCCATTTCCGGCGCCGCCGGGGTCGCGCCCACCCATGCGGCGCTGGCGGCGGGGCGCAATATCGCGCTCGCCAACAAGGAATGCCTCGTGTGCGCAGGCGCCGCCTTCATGGCGACGGCCAAACGCTCGGGCGCGCAGCTTCTGCCGATGGACAGCGAGCATAACGCCATCCATCAGGCGCTCGGCGGCGCCGATCCGGCCAGCATCGAGAAGATGATCCTCACCGCATCCGGCGGCCCGTTCCGCACCTGGACGCGCGAGGCGATTGACGCGGCCACCCCGGCGCAGGCGCTCGCCCATCCCAATTGGTCGATGGGACCCAAGATCAGCGTCGATTCCGCCAGCCTCATGAACAAGGGGCTGGAGCTGATCGAGGCGCATTTCCTGTTTGGAATCGAGGCGGCGCGGCTGGACGTTCTGGTCCATCCCCAATCTATCGTCCACGGCCTCGTGACGTTCGCCGATGGCGGCGTGACGGCGGGCATGGCCCACCCGGACATGAAGGCGCCCATCGCTCATTGCCTCGCCTGGCCGGAGCGGATTTCCACCAAAGTGCGCCGGCTCGATCTGGCGGAGCTGGGATCGCTGACCTTTGAGCGCGCCGACATGGACCGCTTTCCTGCGCTGCGCATCGCCATGGACGCCATGCGCCACGGCGCGGGCATGCCAACCGTGCTGAACGGCGCCAACGAGATCGCGGTCGAGCGCTTTCTGGCTGGCGCCATCGGCTTTCGCGACATCGCGCGCAGCGTCGAGGCGATTTGCGAGGCGATGGACCGGGCAGGGGAGGCGGGGGAGCCACTATCTGTAGACGATGCGCTGGCCGTTGACCATATTGCGCGAGAAAGAGCACGCGCGCACTTGGCCATTGGCCGTGATTCCGGCACAGTAAGGGTCTAGTAACCCTATTTAAGGCCGCCTGGGGCGCGCGCAATGTGCGCCTTTGCTGCGTTATGCGTTTACAGAGTTCGTTTTCCGGCGTTGGAGGCCAAACATGCAGTTTCTTGAGCACGCCTGGGGTTTTGTGGGCTATTTGGTCCCCTTTCTTTTCGTCATCACCATCGTGGTCTTTTTCCACGAGCTTGGCCATTTTTTGGTTGGGCGCTGGTGCGGGGTCAAGGTGGATGCCTTTTCCATCGGCTTTGGACCTGAGATAACTTCCTTCACCGACAAGAAAACCGGCACGCGCTGGCGCTTCGCCTGGCTGCCGCTTGGCGGCTACGTCAAATTCCACGGCGACGCCAACGGCGCGAGCGGCGGCCTTGCCGAGGGCGCGGACCAGATGACGGAAGCCGAGCGCAAAGTGACGTTTTTCCACCAGCCGGTCTGGAAGCGCGCCGCCATCGTGTTCGCCGGTCCCGCCGCCAGCTTCCTGCTTGGCATTTTTATCTTTGCCGCGTCGTTTTATTTTGAGGGCCGCAGCGTTCTGGCGCCGGTCGTCGAGACTGTGCGGGCCGGGGAATCGGCGGCTGCCGCCGGCCTCCAGTCGGGCGACGTCATCCTCTCCATCGACGGCCAGCCGGTCGGCAATTGGGGGCAGATGCAACGCATCGTGCAATCCTCTGCTGAAACGAAGCTGACGTTCGTCGTCCAGCGCGGCGCGCGCGACGTGACGCTCGAAGTCACCCCGCGCCGCCGCGACGTCGCCACCCCGTTCGGTAACCACCGCGTCGGGATGATCGGCATCGAGCCCTCTTCAAAGCCCGAGAACTGGATCGTCGAACGCTTCACGCTGGTCGAATCGCTGGGGAAGGGAATCGGCGAAACGTGGTTCATCGTTGAGCGGACGGTCGCCTATATCGGCGGGCTGATCGCAGGCAACGAATCAGCGGACCAGATCTCGGGGCCGTTGCGGATCGCCGAAATTTCCGGATCGGTCGCCAAGGTCAGCTATACCGGCCTGATCTATCTGGCGGGAATTATCTCGGTTTCGATTGGTTTTCTCAATCTTTTGCCGGTGCCGCTGCTCGATGGCGGGCATTTGATGTTTTATGCCGTCGAAGCTGTGAAAGGTAAGCCAATCAGCGAAAAGAATCAGGAGCTTGGATTCCGTGTAGGGATGGGATTTGTGATGGCGTTGATGCTCTTCGCAACTATTAACGACGTGCTGCATGTCGGACCTAAGCTCATGAAGCTCTTTGGTTAACCCTCTGCTTACCGTAAATCGTGGCGGTCCGGTCACGGACCGCCTAAAACCTGCGCTAAAGGCTAAAATGGCGTTTGCAGGGTCGCGTAAACGGAGTAGAAGGTTTTTGAGGAGTAACGTGGCGCATTCGTAATGTGTCCGTCGCCTCTCACCGCATTTTGAAGCGGTGAGGCGGAGCGTAAAAGTGCGCCGCCGTAATTGAACGATGAGGACCGCTCGCCTATGCAATTTTCAGGTCGTATCCGCTCCCGGCTCGTAGCCGCGTCCCTCGCAGGCGCTTTGTCCGCCGCGATGGCCAGCGCCGTGGTCGCTCAAACGATTGTCGTGCAGGGCAGTCAGCGCGTCGACGCCGAAACCGTTCGCTCCTACTTCTCCGGAACGGATCAGGCCCGAATCAATGAGGGCGTTCGCGCACTCTACTCGACCGGCCTTTTTTCCGATGTGCGCGTACGTCGCGACGGCGGCCGCATTATCGTGCAGGTCGTCGAGAATGGCGTCATCAATCGCGTCGCCTTTGAAGGCAACAGCAAGGTCAAGGGCGATATTCTCGCCTCCGAGGTTCAGACCCGTTCGCGCGGTCCCTACAGCCAGGCGACTGTGCAGGCCGACATCGAGCGCATCAAGGACATTTATCGCCGCGCCGGTCGCGGCGCCGCCAATGTGACGGCGCGCACGGTCGATCTGCCGAATGGCCGCATTGACGTCGTGTTCAAGGTTTCCGAGGGCGGCAAGACAGGCGTTCGCGAAATCAATTTCGTCGGCAATCAGGCTTATTCGGCCTATCGCCTGCGCAATCTGATGCAGACGACCGAGATGAACTGGTTGTCGTTCCTCAAGAACACCGACGTTTATGATCCCGATAAAATCTCCTCCGATCTTGAGGGCGTGCGCCGCTTCTACCTGAAGAACGGTTACGCTGATTTCCGTGTGGTCGGCTCAGAAGCTCGTTACGATGAGGCCCGCGAGGGATATATCGTGACTGTGAGCGTTGAAGAGGGTGCGCAATATCGCATCAGCGCCGTCAATGTTGATTCACGTCTCTCGGACGTGTCGCCTGAGGCTCTGCGCGGCGCGCTGAAAGTCTCCGCTGGCGATATCTACAACGGCGATCTCGTCGAGCGTTCGGTTGAATCGCTGACGCGCGAAGTCTCTCGCAAGGGTTACGCCTTCTCTGCTGCGCGTCCGCGTGGTGAGCGTGATCCTGCGGCGCAGACTATTGCGCTCTCCTTCGTCGTCGAAGAGGGTCCGCGCGTTTACGTCGAGCGCATTACCGTTCGCGGCAACACCCGCACGCGTGACTACGTGATCCGTCGCGAGTTCGATCTTGGCGAAGGCGACGCCTATAACCGCGTATTGGTGGATCGCGCCGAGCGTCGGTTGAACAATCTTGGGTTCTTCAAGCGCGTCCGCATCACCAACGAGCCGGGCTCCGCGCCTGACCGCGTTGTCGTTGTGGTTGACGTTGAAGATCAGCCCACCGGCTCGTTCGGCATCTCGGGCGGTTATTCGACTCAAGACGGCATCATCGGCGAAGTCTCGGTCACCGAGTCCAACTTCCTTGGTCGCGGCCAGTTCGTGCGCGCTGCGGCGACGCTCGGCCAGCGTACGCGCGGCGTCGACCTGTCGTTCACCGAGCCCTATTTCTTGGGCTACCGCATGTCCGGCGGCTTCGACCTCTTCCACAAGGAGATGAAGAAGTCGACGTATTCGCTGTACGACACCTACACCACCGGCGCCACGCTGCGCGCGGGCATTCCGTTGACGGAAGAAGTGTCGCTGGGACTGCGTTACTCGCTGTACCAGACGCGCATCGAAATCCCGAACACGTCGGAGCGTCCGTATAACGATTGTACCAATGAGCTGATCGGCGTTACGCCGGGCACTGTCGGGGCATCTGCCCTGTCGGCCACCAACAACTGCATGACCAATGGCGAAGCGTCACTGGCTATCAAGGAAGCGTCTGGTACGCGCTTAACGTCGGCTGTTGGTTCGACGCTTGCCTTCAGCAATCTCGACAATGCCCGCAACCCCACCAAGGGCCTCTACGCTGAACTGCGCACGGACATCGCCGGTCTTGGCGGTGACTCGAAATGGGTGCGCGGCCAAGCGGACATGCGTTATTACTACCCTGTGTTCGATGACGTAGTTGCGATCGCTCGCATGCAGGGCGGCCACATCGTTGGGTATGGTGGTAACGAACTGCGGATTATCGACAACTTCAATCTCGGTCCGACGCTCGTTCGCGGTTTTGCACCCGGCGGTCTTGGTCCGCGCGATACGTCGCCCGGCATTAACAACCGGACCGCTGGCCTCGGCGGCACCACTTATTTCGGCGGTTCGGCAGAAATGCAGTTCCCAATTTGGGGCATGCCTCGTGAGGTTGGGTTGAGAGGAGCCGTGTTCGCTGATGCTGGTACGCTGTTCGGCTATTCGGGACGTGAAAACTTCAGCGAGTTTGTTGGGCTACCAACTAACGCAGCCTGCGCACAGCGCTACACAGCTCCGAACTACAAGCAGAATAATTGCGTTACAGTCAACGATTCCAACAAGATCCGTAGCTCCGTCGGCGCCTCCGTTCTCTGGTCTTCGCCGCTTGGGCCGATCCGCTTCGACTACGCCTTTGTTCTTTCGAAGGACAAGAGCGACGTGACGCAGGCGTTCCGCTTCTCGGGCGGCACCAGCTTCTGATCTGAAACATGAAGCAGGGGCGAGCCTTATGGCTTGCTCCTGTGTCTCGATTTAATGCGATACATGAAGCGCGCTTTGCTCATAGCTGGCGCGCTTCTTCGCGAGACGGCCCTGACAGCCGCCGCAATGAGGCTCCGATATGAGTGAACCGGTCTTTTTTCGGCGCGAGTTGACGCCGAGCCTCGGCGAGATCGCTGAATGGACCGGCGCCAAGGCGCCCGAAGGCGCGGACCTTTCCATCACAATTAGCGGACTGGCACCCCTCGATCAGGGCGGTCCCGGCGATCTGGTATTCCTCGATAACCCCAAATACGCCGATCAATTGGGCGCAACCCGCGCGTCAGCCTGCCTGATGTCGGCCAAATACGCAGCCCGCACGCCGCCGGGGGTGGTTGCGCTTGTGACGCCTGAGCCCTATCGCGCTTTCGCCATCGTGGCGGCGAAACTTTATCCGGCAGCCGCGCGTCCGCAATCGGTGTTTGAAGGCGGCGGCGTCTCGCCGGGTTCCTACGTCCATCCAGAAGCGCGACTTGAGGTTGGCGTTATCGTCGATCCGGGCGCGGTGATTGGCCCGCGCGCGCAGATTGGAGCGGGCACGCTCATCGGCGCCAATGCCGTCGTTGGTCCGGACGTGTGCGTGGGCCGCGATTGCACCATCGGCCCCAATTCCACCGTGCTGCACGCTTTGCTTGGCGACCGGGTGCATCTGCACCCGGGCGTGCGTATCGGGCAGGATGGTTTTGGCTTCGCTATGGGGCCGCGCGGTCATCTCAAAGTGCCGCAGCTCGGGCGCGTCATCATCCAGAACGATGTCGAGATAGGCGCCAATTCCACCATTGATCGCGGCGCCAATCGCGACACGCTGGTGGGCGAGGGAACCAAGATCGACAACCTTGTGCAGATCGGCCATAACGTGAGCGTGGGCCGTCATTGCATTGTGGTTTCGCAGGTTGGCGTGTCCGGATCGACTGAGCTGGGGGACTTTTCGGCTCTTGGCGGTCAGGCTGGCATAGCGGGGCATCTTCGCATCGGGTCGGGCGCGCAAATCGCCGCCCAGTCTGGCGTGATGACCGACGTGCCTGCGGGCCAGCGTTGGGGCGGCTCTCCGGCCAGCCCGATGCGCGAATGGTTCCGCGCCCATGCCAGCCTGATGAAGCTGGGGCGCAAAAAGGGCGACGACGCCTGAGCGATGGGGCCTGACATTGAAATGCGAGGCGGGGTAAAGCTCGCCCGGTGGGGTTTACTGCATGACCGAGATATCGAAGACAGAGACGCCTGAGACCAAGCTCGACACGGTCGACATCCAGAAGTTGCTGGAATACCTGCCGCATCGCTATCCGTTCCTGCTGGTGGACCGCATCATCAATTGCGTCGGCGACGAGAGCTGCATCGGGATCAAGAACGTCACCGCCAACGAGCCCCAATTCATGGGGCATTTTCCGGGACAGCCGATCATGCCCGGCGTGCTGCTGATCGAGGGCATGGCCCAGACAGCGGGCGCGTTAGCCGTGCATGCTTCGCGCTCGTCGCGGCCCAGCGTCGTCTATTTCATGACCATCGACAAAGTGAAGTTCCGTAAGCCGGTTATCCCGGGCGACCGCGTAGAATTCCACATGACGCGCCTTAATAGACGCAGGAACATGTGGTGGTATCGCGGCGAAGCGAAAGTTGACGGCGTGCTTGTTTGTGAAGCTGAACTCAGCGCCATGCTGGTGGGCGAACCCGCCGCCAAATCCTGACACCTGAAAGGTCGCCATGGACTCCGAGGCTCCCACCGGCAAGACGTTCATCCATTCGAGCGCAATCGTTGAAGATGGCGCCAAGCTGGGTGAGGGCGTTCGCATCGGCGCGTTCTGCCATGTCGGACCCGACGTGACGCTGGGGGATGGCGTCGAGCTGGTTTCGCATTGCATTGTCCACGGTCGCACGACGGTTGGCGCGCGCACGCGCATCTTTCCGTTCGCCTCCATCGGCCACCAGCCGCAGGATTTGAAATATCACGGCGAGCCCTCGACGCTCGTCATCGGCTCCGATTGCACCTTGCGCGAGGGCGTGACGATCAATCCGGGAACCGAGGGCGGCACGATGACGACGATCATCGGCGATCATTGCGCGTTTCTTGCCAATTCGCATGTCGGACACGACAGCAAGGTCGGCAACCACGTCATCCTCTCCAACAATGTGATGATTGCGGGCCATGTGACGCTTGGCGATTACGTGATTTGCGGTGGCGGCGCCGCCGTCATCCAGTTCGCGCGCGTCGGCTCGCATGCGTTTGTCGGCGGGCTCACGGGCCTTGAGAACGATCTCATTCCCTACGGGCTGGCGATGGGCAATCGCGCCCATCTTGCCGGTCTCAATCTCATCGGCCTGCGTCGGCGCGGTTTTTCACGTGAGGCGATCCACGACGTGCGCCGCGCCTATCGCCTGCTGTTTGCAGCCGAAGGCACGCTGAAGGAGCGCGTCGAGGACGTGGCGGGCGAGTTTGCCCAGCATCCGCAGGTGCATGAGATTCTCGACTTCATCCGCGACGGCGGCGAACGCGCGATCTGCACGCCGGTGGAAAAATCTGCGTGAGCAGCGCGCCCCTGGACGTTTTTCTGGTCGCGGGAGAGCCCTCCGGCGACCAGCTCGGCTTCAAGCTCATGCGTGCCTTGCGTGAGGCTTCGTCCGGTGGCTTAAATTTGCGCGGCGTGGGCGGCGAGGCGATGAGCGGGGAGGGTCTGTCGAGCCTGTTCCCCATGTCCGACATCGCCGTCATGGGCCTGCTGCCGGTTATCAGGCGTCTGCCTTTGCTGCTTGCCCGCATCAAGCAGACGGCGGACGCGATCATCGCCGATCCGCCGGATGTGCTGGTGATTATCGACTCGCCCGATTTCACCCATCGTGTCGCCAGGCGCGTGCGCGCCGCTCTGCCTCAACTCCCGATTGTGGATTACGTCAGCCCCAGCGTCTGGGCGTGGCGTCCCGGTCGCGCGCCCGCCATGCGCGCCTATGTGGACGAAGTGCTTGCGCTGCTGCCGTTTGAGCCTGCCGCCCACGTCCGCCTCGGCGGTCCCGCCTGCACTTACGTCGGCCATCCGCTGATCGAGCGGCTGGCCGAGTTCCGCCCCAACGCGGAAGAACTACGCGCCCGCGAATCCAGCCCGCCGCTGCTCGTAGTGCTGCCCGGCTCGCGCCGCAGCGAGATCGAGCGGCTGATGGATATGTTCGGGCAGGCGATGGCGCAGACTGTTGCGCACACCGGCCCGCTGGACGTGGTGCTCCCCGCTGTCTCGCATCTGGCGCCGCTGATCGCGGAAAAAGCGCGCAGCTGGGAGGTGCAACCACGCATCGTTCTGGGCGAGGCTGAAAAATACGCAGCTTTCCGCCGCGCCCGCGCAGCCTTGGCCGCGTCAGGTACGGTAACGCTGGAACTGGCTTTGGCGCAGGTGCCCATGGTCGTCGGCTATCGCGTCTCACGCATCGAGGCGCTGGCGCGGTTTCTCGTCACCGCGTCGTCGATTGTGTTGCCGAATTTGATATTGGGCGAGAACGCGATTCCGGAATTGGTGCAGGAAGATTGCACTGCGCTGGCATTAAGCGACGCGCTCATCCCCCTGCTGACTGGCGGCCCGCAGCGCGACGCGCAAACGCTGGCGCTGTCGCGGCTGGATGATTTGATGCTGCTGCCCGATGGAGATACGCCCAGCGCACGCGCCGCGCGGGCTGTGTTGGGACGGGCGGGGCGTTAGCAAGCTGCCCTTGCCCTTGCCCTCACCCGACCCCGCTTTGCGGGGCCACCCTCTCCCGTCAGGATGGGAGAGGGAAAAACGCGCTCTAATGTTCAAGATTTGCGTCCCTCTCCCGTCGCGACGGGAGAGGATGGCTTGCGGAGCAAGCCGGGTGAGGGCGCTTACTGCGCCTCCACCCCAATTACCGCTTGCTGATCGGCGTGTAATCGCGGCGGGGGGCACCGGTGTAGAGCTGGCGCGGGCGGCCGATTTTGTAGCTCGGGTCTTCGATCATTTCCTTCCACTGCGCGATCCAGCCGACGGTGCGCGCGACGGCGAAGAGCACGGTGAACATCGAGACCGGGAAGCCCATCGCCTTCAGGGTGATGCCTGAATAGAAATCGACGTTGGGATAGAGGCGGCGTTCGATGAAATATTCGTCGCTCAGCGCAATGCGCTCCAGCTCCATCGCCACGTCGAGCAGCGGATCGTCCTTGATGCCCATTTCGGCGAGCACTTCATGGCAGGTCTTCTGCATCAGCGTGGCGCGCGGATCGTAATTCTTGTAGACGCGATGACCAAAGCCCATCAGGCGGGTGTGGTCGCTCTTGTCCTTCACTTTTGCGATGAAGGCGGGGATGTTGTCGACCGTGCCGATTTCACCGAGCATGGCCAACGCCGCCTCGTTGGCGCCGCCGTGTGCGGGGCCCCAAAGGCAGGCGATGCCGGCGGCGATGCAGGCGAACGGGTTGGCGCCCGACGAGCCGGCCAGACGCACCGTCGAGGTGGATGCGTTCTGCTCATGGTCGGCGTGCAGGATGAAGATGCGGTCAAGCGCGCGCGCGATCACCGGGTTAACCTTGTACTCCTCGCACGGCACGGCGTAGCACATGCGCAGGAAGTTCGACGTGTAGTCGAGGTCGTTCTTGGGATAAACGAAGGGCTGACCAACGTTATACTTGTAGGTCATGGCCGCAAGCGTCGGGATCTTGGCGATCAGGCGCATCGAGGCGACCATGCGCTGATAGGGGTCCGTGATGTCGGTCGAGTCGTGATAGAACGCGGCCATGGCGCCGACGCAGCCCACCATGACGGCCATCGGATGCGCATCGCGGCGGAAGCCCTGGAAGAAGCGGGCCATCTGCTCATGCACCATGGTGTGGCGCGTCACGCGATAGTCGAAATCAGCCTTCTGGGCGGCGGTCGGCAGTTCGCCGTGCAGCAGCAAATGGCAGGTTTCCAGAAAATCGCCCTGTTCGGCGAGCTGGTCGATGGGGTAGCCGCGATAGAGCAGCACGCCCGCGTCGCCGTCGATATAGGTGATGCCGGATTCGCAGCTCGCGGTGGACATGAAGCCGGGGTCGTAGGTGAACGCGCCGGTCTGGGAATAGAGCTTTGCGATGTCGACAACGTCGGGGCCAATCGAGCCGCTTCTGACGGGCATGTCGATCGTCTTGTCGCCGATCTGGAATGTAGCGCTTTTTGTCATGTCACATGCCTCATGCTTGGCGACGAGGGCTCCCGAAAGAGTCTGCCGCCCGACCCGCGTTCTTATTGTGCGACGCAATGGTGTGCTAACCGATCAGCGAGGGCTGTTCAAGCCTTCCGGTTTTCATCGCCTGCCAGAGCCTCGCGGCCGTCTTCGTCGCCCGGACCAAAAACATGCACAATGGGCGCAAGATAAGCGCCTCTTTCAGCTCGCGCTCGCACCTCGTGCCCATTTTAGCGCCCACTTGGCGCAAAGCCCTGGCGCTGAGCGCTGATTCCGGGCGCCTGTCGCGTTTCAGCCATTCTGTTTAGTCTTTAGTCTGGTCCCGCAGGCGCGCGAGCGATTCTTCGCGTCCCAGCGTCTCAAGCACGTCGAAAACGCCCGGCGACGTCGTGCGCCCGGTCAGCGCTGCGCGCAGAGGCTGCGCCACAGAGCCCAGCTTGGCGCCAATCTCTTCGCTATAGGCGCGTACAACCGACTCGGCGCCGGACGCGTTCCAATCCCCGAGGGCCTCCAGACGGGGCAAAAGCGCGATGAGGTGCGCGCGTCCACCGCCGTCGAGCAGCTCCTTCGCTTTGGGCTCCAGGGCAAGCGGGCGATCCGCATAGAGGTAGCGGGCGCCGTCGAGCAGCTCCACCAGCGTTTTGGCGCGCTCTTTCAGACCGGGCATGGCGGCTAGCAGCTTTGCGCGTAAACCATCGTCGAGCTTTGCGGCGAGCGCGGTGCCGTGTTCGAGGTGGGGCAGCGTGTCGAGGAGGGCGGCCAGCAGCTCGTCGACAGGCATGGCGCGCATGTAGAGGCCGTTGATGTTCTCCAGCTTGGCAAAATCAAAGCGCGCAGGCGAGCGGCCAATCTGCGGCAGATCGAACGCGTCGATCATCTCCTGCGTCGTGAATATTTCCTTGTCGCCCGCGCTCCAGCCCAGTCGCACCAGATAATTGCGCAGCGCTGCGGGCAGATAGCCAAGCGCGCGATAAGCGTCCACGCCCAGCGCGCCATGGCGCTTGGAGAGCTTGGCGCCGTCCGAGCCATGGATCAGCGGAATGTGCGCCATCACCGGCACGCGCCAGCCCATCGCCTGATAGATGTGCGTCTGCCGGGCGGCGTTCGTCAAATGGTCGTCGCCGCGCACGATATGCGTAACGTCCATGTCGTGGTCGTCAACGACGACGGCCAGCATGTAGGTGGGCGTGCCGTCCGAGCGCAGCAGCACGGTGTCGTCGAGGTCCTTATTGGGAAACACGACGCGGCCCTGCACGCGGTCCTCGACAATCGTCTCGCCGTCCTGCGGCGCCTTCAGGCGGATGACGGGCTTGAGGCCAGCGGCGTGGGCGGCCTCGATGTCGGCTGCGGGGCGGTCGCGCCAGCGTCCGTCATAGCGGGGAGGGCGCTTTTCAGCCCGCGCCAGCTCGCGCATGTCCGTCAGCTCTTGTGCGGTCGCGAAACATTCATAGGCCTTGCCCTCAGCCAGCATCTGGCGGGCGACTTCGGCGTGGCGGGCGGCGCGGGCGAACTGGAAAATAGGCTCGCCTTCCCAATCCAGCCCCAGCCACTGCAGGCCGTCGATGATGGCGGCGATGGCGGGCTCCGTCGAGCGCTCGCGATCCGTATCCTCAATGCGCAGCAGCATCTTGCCGCCGAACCGGCGGGCGTAGAGCCAGTTGAACAGCGCCGTGCGGCCTCCGCCAATATGCAGAAAGCCGGTGGGAGAGGGGGCGAAACGCGTTACGACGGGTTCAGTCATTCTGGCGGCAACTTTCGTTGGGTGTCCCAAGGTGCGCAAGAGGCGCAAAAGGCGTGCTGGCGAATTGCCCGGACGCGGAAACGTGAATTGTGGACGAAGCGGCGGGCTCTTGCGGATGCCAGCTGTTTGCAACGCGAAGGTCGTGTAGCATCGCACGGGCGGCTTGGGTAGCGCGACGGCGTTTCCGGGCTGCATTTTGAGCTGTGTTTCGTTCGTTTATCCATTTCAGCAAGGCATTTCAGCGCGCATGAACGCGAGCGGCGGTTTTCGGGCGATCAGCGGGACGCTGGCGGGGGCGGGGAGCGGCTCTGGCCAGTCCCTGACCGGCGGCTTCGCGTCGTCGCTTTGGGGCCGGATCGTCGGCCTGTTCGAGCAGGAGGTGCGCGACCGGCGGCTGTTCCTGTGGTTGCCGGTGTTCTTTGGCCTCGGAATCCTTGCCTATTTCGCAGCCGATCAGGAGCCGCCGCTGTGGCCTGCAGCAATGCTGGCGCTGCTGCTGGCTGCGGGAGGTCTGCGCGCCCATGGACTGGGGCGGGCGGGCCCGGCGCGAGCCTGCGCAGCGGGGGCTTTTCTGTTTGCGGGTTTCGCCTGCGCTGCGTTGCGCACCGCCATGGTCGAGGCGCCTGTGCTGGAGCGGCAGATGACCGCGAAAGTCACCGCCTTTGTGGAAGCCATCGACCCGCGCATTGGCGGCGCGCGCCTGTTCCTGCGTGTGGCGGCGATTGAGGGGCTGGGCGCCGCGCAAAC
>CAMCMI010000066.1 GCA_945875875.1 Rhizobium sp. Q54 | reverse complement strand
TCTGTGGTCGGCCCCGACGTGTCAAAGGCGCTTGTGACTGAAGCCGGCGGATCCAATGGAACGAAACGCCCAGTATTAGCTCCCGTCCGCTGAAAATCAGCTTCCAATCCGAACACAGCTTCACGAACCTGCCATTGATAGCCGATTTGGCCGCCAGCTATTATGTTGGTTGAGTTCCGGGAAGTTGAAAAAGGCGTTGTCAGGTTGCTGGGGATTGTCGTTCCACCTGCAACAAGTCCTGCAAACGTCGGAGTTGAGTCCCAATGGAAACGTCCCAGATCGCCACCGAGTTTCAGGCCGGCGTAGAGTCCGTCCCAACTTGCCGCTGATACATTCGTGCGCGAGGAGACCCGGGGTTGAGGAATGTCGGCTGCGTGTGCGTCGGCAAGGAGCGCCCCAAAAACAAACAATCCAACCACTGCTTTTTGCATGGAACGCCCCGGCTATTACTCTCTTAAGCCCCTAAAGTAACACAACAGTTTTGGCAATCTAGGCGTCCGGCGGCTCGCCCGCCAAACGCTGGAATACGGCCAGCACTTCAGCCGCGCCGGCGTTGCGGGCGGCGCCTGCGCGCACCTGTTCCTGCGACCACATCCACGAGCGCGCCGGATCGTCGCGCATCGACCAGTGCGGAAACAGCCGCTCATTGACGTCGCCGCAATGGACCAGGCAGACTTCGAGATGCCGGTCGTCGGCGACAATGCGCGCCAGCGTCGCCGTCACGGCCTCGCGCGGGCCTTCCAGCAATTGCATGTAGAGATCTGCGCGCACGATGAGCGCGCCGGTGAGCCCGGAGAGAGCGTTTTTGGCGCGGGCCTTCAGCAAGATATTGTCGAGCGTGCGGGCTTCAAAGCCAAAGGGGCGCGAGATGTAGATGAGCTGGGCCAGTGGCATCATCGAACCCCTGTTTGTTAGCTGCGAACTTCCCTGATGAGCAATTCGACGTTGGCGATTGGCGTTGGCGGCAGAATGCCGTGGCCCAGATTGAAAATATGCGGGCGCCCGTTGAAAGCGTCGCGAATGCGATGGATCTCGCGGGTCAATTCAGGTCCGCCCGCCAGCAGCAGAAGCGGATCAAGATTGCCCTGCAAGGCGACATGCGCAGGGGTGGCGGCGATGCAGGCCTCAACATCGGCGGAAGTGTCGAGCCCAACACCATTGACGCCCTCAAGATTGGCCACAGCGCCGACATGGCGCGGGCTGACGCCGCGCGGGAAGGCGATCACTTTAATCTCGGGATGACGCGCCCTCATCGCCTTCGCGATCTGCGCCACTGGCGCAAGGCACCAGCGTTCAAACTGCGGGCCGGGCAGGACGCTCGCCCATGAATCGAAAATCTGCACGACTTCCGCGCCCGCCTTCACCTGCAACGACAGATGCTCGATGCAGGCCCGCGTGAGCAGGTCGATCAGGCGCTGGAAAGCGTCCGGATACGTATAGGCAAAGCGCCGCGCCGGAGCCTGATCGGGCGTGCCTTTGCCTGCAATCATATAGCTGGCGATGGTCCACGGCGCGCCGCAAAAGCCGATCAGCGTGGTCGAGCCGTCCAGCGCGCTTTTGACGCGCTCAAGCGCCTCATATACGGGCGCCAGCATTGAGATTTCCAGCTCACCGAACAGCTTGTCGAGATCGGCGGGTGATTCGGTCGGTTGCAGGCGCGGGCCTTCGCCAGCCTCAAACGATACCTTCTGGCCCAAAGCCTCAGGGATGACGAGGATGTCGCTGAAGATGATCGCGGCGTCAAAACCAAACCGCCGGATCGGCTGCAAGGTCGCCTCGGCGGCCTTGGCCGGGTTGAAGCAGAATTCCATAAAGCTGCTGGTGGTGGCGCGCAGCTCGCGATATTCGGGCAGATAGCGCCCCGCCTGCCGCATCATCCACAAGGGGCGACGCACAGTCGCCTCGCCGCCGAGCGCGCGCAGGATCAATTTGTCGGAATTCATGTCTTCAGCCGCCTTATTCACGTCGCCATCGCTTTTGCCGTCAGAACCGAATTGCTTCAGGCGGGTGAGAATGTCCAGCGCCTCGTCCTAAAAGCGCACGATAGACTGTAAGAGAATGTTGTCATTTTCAGATCGAGGTGTAAAGTAACTTTGACGCTTTAGGCGAGGGAGGGGCAAATCATGTCGTCACATTCCATAATATTGGAGACGATTGCATCGGCGACTCCTGTGACGCCTTTGCTCGATTCTATCGCCAACCCACCCGACATTCGCAATCTGTCGCCTCACGACCTGCCTGCGCTCGCAGCCGAAGTGCGCGCTGACATGATAGCTTCGGTCTCCAAAACCGGCGGACATTTGGGCGCGGGCCTCGGCGTGGTCGAGCTGACAATAGCCCTGCATTATGTTTTCGACACGCCGAAGGACATTCTGATCTGGGACGTCGGCCATCAGGCCTATCCCCATAAAATTCTCACCGGGCGGCGCGCCCGCATGGGCGCCATTCGCCAGGGAGGCGGCCTGTCCGGCTTCACCCGCCGCGCCGAGAGCCAATACGACCCCTTTGGCGCCGGCCATTCCTCGACCTCGATTTCGGCGGGCCTTGGCTTTGCCGCCGCACGCGACATTCTGGGTGGCAATGAGCGCGTGGTGGCGATCATCGGCGACGGAGCCATGTCGGCGGGCATGGCGTGGGAGGCGATTAACAATGCGGGCGCGCAGAAGAGCCGCCTGATCGTGATCCTCAACGACAACGATATGTCGATAGCCCCGCCCGTGGGCGCCATGTCCAAACATTTTGCGCGGCTCGCTTCGGGCGAAGACAAAAGCTCGATGTTTGAGGCGCTGGGCTTCCATTACGTCGGCCCCGTCGACGGGCATGATCTTACCGCGTTGACGCCGGTTCTGTGCGCGGCGCGCGACGCGGACGAGGGCCCGATCCTCATTCATGTGGTGACGCAGAAAGGCAAGGGCTATGGCCCTGCCGAAGCCTCAAGCGACAAATATCACGGCGTGGTAAAATTCGACATCGCCACTGGCGCGCAGGCCAAAAGCACGCCCTTGGCGCCAGCCTACACGAAGGTTTTTGCAGACTCGCTTTTGCGCGAAGCCGCGCGCGATCCCCGTATCATTGGCATTACTGCGGCCATGCCCGCAGGCGCCGGGCTGGATGGCTTCGCCAAGGCTTATCCCAATCGCTTTTTTGACGTCGGCATCGCCGAGCAGCACGCCGTCACCTTTGCGGCAGGCCTTGCGGCGCAGGGGCTAAAGCCGTTCTGCGCAATCTATTCAACCTTCCTGCAACGCGCCTATGACCAGATCGTGCATGACGTCGCTTTGCAAAATCTCAACGTGCGCTTTGCGATTGACCGCGCGGGGCTTGTCGGCGCCGACGGACCCACGCATGCTGGCGCGTTCGACGTCAGCTATCTCACATGCCTGCCCAATATGGTGGTGATGGCGCCATCAGACGAGGCTGAACTTGCTCGCGCGGTCGCCACAGCCGCAGCCTATGACGATGGCCCCATCGCCTTCCGTTATCCGCGCGGCGAGGGTACGGGCGCGCAAATTCCTGTTGATCCGCAGGCCTTCTCCATCGGCGTCGGGCGCATGTTGCGACAGGGCTGCGACGTCGCGTTGCTCTCATTGGGCTCTCGCCTTGCCGATACGCTGGCGGCTGCCGATGAGCTGGAGAAGGTTGGCTTCTCGGTCAGCGTCGCCGATGCGCGCTTTGCAAAACCCATTGATGCCGCGCTGGTGCGCGAACTTGCTTGCAGCCATCAGGTATTGGTGACGATTGAAGAGGGCGCCAGCGGCGGCTTTGGAGCCGCTGTGCTGCAGGAGCTTTCTGATTCGGGCCTGCTCGACCGCGCGAAAATTCGCACCATGCGTCTGCCTGACGAATTCATCGAGCATGATTCACCGCAAGCGATGCTCGCGACCGCCGGGCTCGACAAGGATGGAATCGTGCGCGCCGCTTTGACTGCGTTTGACGCCGTGCCGATACGCTCCGCCATGCGCAAAGGGCGCACCGCCACGCCCGGGAAAGAACGAGATGAACGCAAAACTCGCGTGGGAACGTGACGGCGCCGATTGGCCAAACCATGCCGCCAGCCGGTTCATTCCCGCCGCTGGTTTTCAATGGCATGTGCAAATTATGGGGCAGGGCCCGGTGCTTTTGCTGCTGCATGGTTCAGGCGCCTCAAACCATTCGTGGCGTGATCTGGCGCCGCTTCTGGCTGCGCACTTCACCGTAATTGCGCCCGATCTTCCCGGCCAGGGTTTCACGCAGGCCCCTCCCGCGTCCGGCTTCAGCCTTCACGGCATGGCGCATTGCGCGGCGGCGCTGTTGCGCGAATTGCACATGGCGCCGGAGATAATCATCGGCCATTCGGCGGGCGCGGCCATCGCCATCCGCATGTCGATTGACGGGCTTGTCGCGCCCAAAGCGATCATCGGATTAAACGCGGCGCTGCTGCCATTCACCGCCGCCACGGGGCCGGTCTATTCTGCATTGGCGAAAATACTAACCCTTAATCCGCTCGTGCCGTGGGCATTCTCGCGCTATGCGGGCGGGAAAGGCGGCGTTGAACGCCTGCTGGAGGAAACAGGCTCGCGCATTGATGCGCGCGGGATTGCGCTTTATCGAAAGCTGGCTGGCAATTCATCGCATGTGGGCGCGACGCTGCGCATGATGGCGAACTGGAATCTGGCTGAGCTGCAGCGCGATCTTCCACGCCTGCAAACGCCGCTGCATCTGCTGGCGGGCGCCAAAGATCGCACCATCTCGCCAGAGCAAGCCTTCGACGTGCGCCGTTTATTGCCGCGCACGAGCATTGAGCAATTGCCCGGACTTGGCCACCTTGCCCACGAAGAACGACCCGTTGAGATCGCCGCGCGTATCATCGCAATAGCGCATAAATATATTTTGCCCGGAGCAAAGCCTGATGCATAATTCTGCGCCCCACGCGCTCGTCATTGGATCTGGCTTTGGCGGTCTGGCCGTCGCCGTGCGCCTTGCTGCGAAAGGCTGGCGGGTAACGATTATTGAAAAACTCGATGCGCCGGGCGGCCGCGCCTATGTCTTCAAGCAAGACGGCTTCACGTTTGACGGCGGCCCCACCATCATCACCGCACCTTACTTACTGGAAGAAATATGGGAGCTGGCGGGCGCAAGATTATCGGACGATGTCGAGCTGCGCGCGATGGATCCGTTCTATCAAATCCGCTTTGACGACGGCGAGATCATCAATTGCGCCACCGATCTTGACGCCATGCGCGCCGAGGTCAAACGCATCGAGCCGCGCGATCTTGCTGGCTTTGACCGCTTCCTCAAAGACAGCGAAGCGATTTATGAAGTCGCATTCAAAGAGCTTGCCGACAAACCGTTTCACGAATTGAAATCGCTGATCCTGTCAGTGCCTGATTTGATAAGGCTTGGCGGATTTCGCTCGGTTTATAACAAGGTCGGGCAATATTTCACCAATGAGAAACTGCGCGTAGCCTTCAGCTTTCATCCGCTGCTGATTGGCGGCAATCCGCTGACAACGACCGCCTATTATTGCCTGATTTCGCATCTTGAGCGCCAACATCTCGTCCATTTTGCCATGGGCGGCACGGGCGCCATCGTGAAAGGGCTGGTGCGCTTGCTTGAAAAGCTGGGCGGATCCATTCGCTACAATGCACAAGTGGAGCAAATCATTGTCGAGAAAGGCCGCGCTGCAGGCGTGATGCTTGTCGGCGGCGAGATCGTGAACGCCGATCTTGTGGTCTCAAACGCCGACGCAGCCTGGACCTATGGCAAGCTGATGAGCGAGACCAAACGCAAACGCTGGACGGATTCCAAGCTCTCTCGCGCGCGCTATTCCATGAGCCTCTTCGTCTGGTACTTCGGCACCAATCGAAAATATGACGACGTCTATCACCATATGATGGTGCTTGGTCCGCGCTATGAGGAATTACTCAAGGATATTTTCTCGCGCAAAATTCTGGCTGAAGATTTCAGCCTTTATCTGCATCGCCCGACGATGACTGATCCATCGCTGGCGCCGGAAGGCTGCGACGCTTTTTACGCGCTGGCGCCCGTGCCCCATCTTGATAGCGGAACCGATTGGGTTACAAAGTCTGAAAGCTATCGCAAAGCCATTGAGCAGCGGCTTGAAGATACGATCATGCCCGGTCTGTCGGAAAGCATCATTACCTCACGAATCATGACGCCGCTTGATTTTCGCGACCGGCTGCTCTCAGAGAAGGGCGCGGCGTTTTCTTTTGAGCCGCAATTGTTTCAAAGTGCGTGGTTTCGTCCGCACAACAAGAGCGAGGAGGCCAAGGGGCTCTATCTTGTTGGAGCAGGCACGCATCCGGGCGCAGGTCTTCCAGGCGTGATTTCATCGGCGAAGATCGTGGCTGATCTTATCCCTGCGGCGCAGGAGTTTCAGGAGGCGCGCGGTTTGTGAGCGCGCAGCTTGCGATCAATCCTGCGCCAGTGCCAGAGGATAAACGCGATGCCGGTAGCCGCCGGAACAGCCCACATGATGGGGCTTAACGCGAGTTCAGGAAAAGCGCGCACGGAGCCGAACGCCAGGAACGCAGTGTAGACGGAAATGCCTGCGCCAATGAGCGCTTTCACATGCTCCTTCAGCCAGTCCATGGCGCCGGGCGCGGGCTTGTAAAGGAACCAGACATTGGTGAGCACAGTGGCGATGCCGATTACCGAGACGCCGAGCATGAGAGGCTGGCTGATAAGCCAGCCCTGCGCTGCGCAATTGATCGCCGCAATCAGCAACAAAGGTTGCAACGCAAGATTACGCCATTCGCGCATGGGTTCGCGCTGCGCCCTGTTGCGCGCGCAAAGCCAGCCGTACCAAGCCAGATTGATCGTCAATATGCCCAGATGCAGCATCAACCAGCCGAAGATTCCGCGCACGAAATCGGCATCGAACTTCCCCACAAGATGGGGATGCGTGCCCATCGGCTCCAGCAACGTCAACACGCTCATGCCGATGGCGAACGCGCCCGTCAGCAACATCGTGACGACGAACACGCGCCCCGACAGGCGATGCATCTTCGTGCCCTTGGCGCCGAGCACCGGCATCCAGAAAGTCAGGGCGCCAAGCGATCCGGTGAGAATGTGGGCGACGACAAGAGCCTCGAAAATTTTGTACTCCATGCCCGCCCCCCAGCCCTGTACCAGAGCAATATCTCGTAATCTATCGCAGCGCGGGCGCTATGCAAAGACAAGGAGTATAAATCTGTGACACTCGCGCATTATTGCCCGCCACGGCCCGCGCCGCGCAATGCGCTGATGTCGCTGATGCGCGCCGCGCTCAGCGGCGACGGCAATCTTTTAGGACTGCTGCCCGGCTCGGCCTACCACATGGAAATCGGCCCGCTCGGCTGGTCGCGGCGCACGACAATGCTTGTGAACCGGCCTGATCTTGCACGCAGTGTCTTGATCGACCCGGAGGGGATTTTTCCAAAGTCTGATCTCATGGTCAACGCGCTTGAGCCCTTGATCGGCGACAGCATCTTCGTCTCGAGCGGCGCGACATGGCGGCGCCAGCGTGAAATGGTCGATCCCGCCTTGACGATGATGCGTGTTAATCGCGCCTTTCCCGCAATCGAGAAAAGCGTCGGCGCCTGCATGGAAACGCTTGCACGCCATGCGCATGATGATGCGCCGTTCAGTCTTGATCTTGCGATGTCGCACCTCACTGCAGACGTCATCTGCCGGACGGTTTTTTCCACCAGCCTTGATCATGGCGCCTCGCGCGAGGTTTTCGATGCGTTCACACTGTTTGAACGCAGCGTCGCGCAGGTGGAAATTCGTCGCCTTATTATGGACAAGGCGTGGACGAAAATAGCCCAGCGCAAAGACGTGCTCGACGCTTGCGTGCTGATACGCAGCCACCTCGATGACATGCTGTCAAACCATATCGGACCAGAGGGCGAGCGCTATGACGACATTGCGCGCAACATTGCGCTGGCGCGCGACATTGAGGGTGAAGGCTTCACGCGTGCAGAGCTGATCGATCAATTGGGCGTGCTGTTTCTCGCCGGACACGAAACGAGCGCAAGCGCGCTGACATGGGTATTTTTTATTCTCGCCAACCAGCCGGAAATCGTGGCGCGCATTCGTGCAGAGGTACAATCTGTCGCTGGGGATGGTGCGATTGCGTTTGAGCATATCAAGAAGTTATCTTTTACACGCAACGTGTTTCGCGAGACGCTGCGGCTTTATCCGCCGATAACGTTTCTTCCGCGCGTGGCAACTCAAGCGACAAGGATCGGCGGTCGTAAAATCCCGCGCGGCGCGCTTGTGATTGTGGCCCCATGGGTGTTGCATCGTCATCAAAAGTATTGGCGTGAGCCTGACGTGTTCGATCCAGATCGCTTTGCGCCAGAGCGCGAAAGCGAGATGACGCCCGGCGCCTATATCCCGTTTGGTCTTGGACCGCGCGTGTGTGCGGGCGCCGCGTTCGCCACTGTCGAAGCGGTATTGATTATCGCAGATCTTGTAAGGCGGTTCGATTTTCATCTTGCGCCCGGCGCGCAGGTTCAACCGGCTGCACGCCTCACCACGCGTCCCGTTCAGCAGATCCTGTGCCGCGTGACGCAGGCAAAAACCCAATGAAAACGGTGCTTCTCACGCTTGGCCGGTTGCCCAAAGGGCTGGACGTCGCACGCAGCTTTGCGCGCGCAGGCTGGCGCGTGATTGTTGCTGATCCGTTTCCCCGTCATGTGCTGGGCGCCTCGCGCGCTGTTTCCAAAAGCTATCAGGTGCGCGCTCCTGCATCAGCGCCGCAGGGGTTTCTCGATGATCTGCTCGCGATCATCGAGACTGAAAACGTGCGGCTGGTCGTGCCGGTGTCTGAAGAAATTCTGTATGTTGCCGCGTTGCGCGACATGGCGCCTGCATACGTGCGAATCCTTGCGATGCCGCAAGCTGATCTGCTCGCGCTGCACGACAAGGCGGGCTTCATAGCGTTTGCACAGCATTACGGGTTAAGCGTACCTGAAACATATGCCGCCGATAGCGATGAGGCGCGCACGCTTGCAAGCTCCGGCGCCAGCGTCCTCAAGCCGCGCCATTCATGCGCGGGCATCGGTGTGCAAATGTTTGCAAATGGTGTTCAAACGCCAGCCCTTAAGGGGGCAATCTTGCAGCGCGCAATAGCTGGCGCCGAGCACAGCGTCTGCGCTTTGGCCCATGAGGGCGTGGTGCAGGCCAGCGCCATTTATTGCGGCGCAATGATGTCAGGCACGGTCGCAGTGAGCTTTGAGCGCGTTGAAAACGAAGCGATACAGGCTTGGGTCGCAACCTTTGTAGCCGCCGCAAAATGGTGCGGCTTTATCTCTTTCGATTTCATCGTTGACGAGTCTGGAACGCCCTGGGGCATCGAGTGTAATCCGCGCCTGACCAGCGGCGTTCACTTTTTTGAAACTGACGATATTGCTGGTGGCATAATCGATCCCGCGTCGCATATTCGTTTACGAAAACCCGTGCAGCTTCAGCAATTCTGGCCGTGTTTATCGGAAACGCAGGCCAGCTTTGGCGATTGGGCGCGGCTTCGCACAAACATTGGCATGTTGTTCAGCGTGCGCGACGTCACATGGGCGCGTGATGATCCGTACCCGTTGGTGGGCCAACCCTGGTCGGCGTGGCCAATCATCGCTCTGTCGCGCAAGTTAAACTGTTCGTTTGGCGAGGCGGCGTCACAAGATTTTCTGTGGCGGGGCATTTCGTGACGCACTCGCTTGTCATCGCTGCGCGACAATGGCAAAGTAGAAGTGAGTTGTTGGGGTGAGCCATGTTTTACGCAGATGATCTCCGGCCCCGTCACGCCAGTTCAAGCGATCTTTCTGCCTGCCGCGAGCTTTTGCGCATAGGCTCTAAATCTTTTTATGCAGCCTCGCTGATGTTGCCCGCGCGCATTCGGCCAGATGTGCACGCGCTCTATGCTTTTTGCCGCGTTGCTGACGATGAGGTGGATTCCATCGGCGCCGCGTCCAATGCTGTCGAGACTCTGCGCCACAGGCTCAACTGTGCCTATGACGGGCGCCCGTACGATGCTCCCGTTGATCGCGCATTTTGTGATATGGCGGCTCGTCGCTCGTTGCCTGTTGCGCTGCCGCTGGCGCTGATTGAGGGCTTTGCCTGGGATGTTGCCGGCCGTCGTTATCAAACTTTGTCCGACGTCTGCGCCTATGGCGTGCGGGTCGCGGGCTCTGTTGGCGCGATGATGACGTTGCTGCTTGGCGTGCGCAATGCGGAAGCGCTCTCGCGCGCTTGCGATCTCGGGGTTGCGATGCAGCTCACAAACATCGCCCGCGATATTGGCGAGGACGCCCGCGCGGGCCGCATTTATCTCCCTCTCGACTGGTTTGAGGCGGAGGGGCTTGATCCTGATGTCTGGCTTTCTGATCCGGTTTTTTGTCCGCAGATTGCGCGCATGACGGCACGGCTGCTTGATGAGGCCGATCGTCTCTACAAGCGCTCCGAGAGCGGCATCGCCCTTTTGCCTTTTGATGCGCGCCACGCAATCTGGGGCGCCCGACACATTTACGCAGATATTGGCGCACGCATTAAAGCCAATGGCATGGACAGCGTGAGTCAGCGTGCATATGTCACCAAGCTGCGGAAGGTTGTTTTACTGGCGCACTCGTTGGCGTCTGCGTTGATCTCCGGCGCCGCGCGCCCGCAGCCTGCCTTGCCGGAGGCGGCTTACCTTGTGACAGCGTCTGCGCGACAGGAAACGCCTGTGCGCCATGATCGTTCGTTCACGGGGCAGGTCGGCTGGGTGATTGATTTGTTCGAGCGTATGGAGGCGGCGGAACGTGCCCGCCAGCCGTCGACAAGCCGGGATGTTGGGGCGGCCTGATGGACGAACGCTGGTATGGTCCTATTGAGCTTGCCTTTGCGTTTGGCGTTCCGCTCGCCTGGTGCTTTCGCGAATTATGGCTGCTGCGCAGGCATCGTTTGAAACGCGAGGCGGAACGCAAAAACGAGGGCGCCGAACAGGTCAGCTAACGCGCGGCATACGAAACGGCAACATGCCTTGCACGATTGGCGCGCAGAATCGATCCAGCCGCAAGCGTTCGTGTACGCCGTGAAGCTCTTCGCCGCCAAGATTTGTCTGAACAATCGAACGCGCATAAAATGGCGTATCTTCGAGCGTCTTTACTACGCTCGGCCCTGCTCCAGGCTCGCATCTCACGTTGCGATCTATGCGCCAAAGCGTCTTGCGCAGCGGTTGCGATGGCGGCGAGGGAATGCGTTCGATCTCTCCATTAGGCACGAAGCGCAGCCCAAGCGTGCGCGTGGCGCCATTTTTTGTCAGCGCATCGTAATGGATCAGCGCATCGCTCCCGGCATGCGCGCGCGACCAATCCCAGCTGGAGAATGCGTCTTCAAGCGGTTCGTCGCCGTTATTGTGATCAAAATAGCCCTGTCCGCTCCAACGCAGATCAGGATGTTGCATCTCTACTTCTACCTGCGCCACAGGCGCTATTGGTCCCCAGCGATGACGGCCCGCATCGTCCAGATTAAAACTTTCGCTGAATAATCCTTGCGGGCGCAGGCGCACGCGCCCGTGCACGCGTCGTGGCAAAGGGGCGCTGATTTCATGAATGTCGATAACGAGCGCACCGTCCTCCCAGCGCATCGAGCTTGGCCCCACCTCAAACGTATTCTTGTCACGTTTTACGAAGCGCTTTGAGCGCTCCGTCATCGTCCAGCGTTGGTGCTTGCGCCCGTAAAGAGCGACGTTGATCGCACAATGATTGAGCGGTTCTGTTGGCCCGCTCCGTCTGGCCCATTTATAATATGGCGAAAATACGCTACCAATAAAAGCTATTATAGTAAGCGCGTATTCGCCGTCGTCGCTGATCGCGTCAATGTACCACCACGCATAACCGTTCTGCGCAACCGCTACCGAGAAGTCAGGTCCGCCAGCGCGCAAGTGGCTGCCGCCCAGCCCGAAAGCGCCGCCATCGGCACGCCCGGCCCCGGATGCACGCTGCCCCCCGCCAGATAGAGGCCCGGCATTTTCGTCCGCACGCCCGGCCTCTGGAACGAGGCTCTCCATCCGTGCGACGCCCGGCCGTAAAGCGCCCCCCCCGTGCCCGGAAACAGATTGTTGAAGCCGTTGGGGCTGGTTGTTTGTAGCAGGCTCGGCGCCGTGTCCATGTGCAGTCCGCATTGGCCCAGCCGCGCCATCGCTTTTCTCGTGCATGCGACGATCTCCTGTGGGTTAAGCTCGCGCACATCGCCAATGGCTGGCGCGTTGACAAGCGCAAGCAGGCGCTCAGGCGCATCGCGCGGGGCATATTCGTCGCCGCGATCCTGCGCGCATACGTAGATTGTCGGATCGTCGATCAATCGACCGCGTTCAAGCGCATCGAATTCGGATTTGTAATTTGATGAAAAGAAAACGTTATGCCGTACCAGCGGAAAGCCGCTGGTGCGCGTGGAAAGGGTCCATGTTATCGCTGAGAGCGAGCGCTGTTTTGGCGTCACAGGCGGCGCAGCATTTTTCATGTCGAGCCCGAGAGATCCCTGCGCCAGAGCGCTGGAATCGCCGTTGAAGATGATGGCGTCTGCCTCAATTATTTCGTTGTCGGCTAGCCTTACAAAACTTTTGCCATGCGCTCGCGCCATGCTCTCAACATGCGCGCCGTAGCGAAATTCAGCGCCCTTTATGCGCGCCTGTTCTGCGATGACTTGCGCCAGCCGGTGCATGCCGCCGTCGATCATCCACACGCCATCCTGCTCGACGTGAGCGACGAGCATTAATGTGGCTGGCGCCAGATAGGGCGAGGAGCCGCAATAGGTGGAATAGCGGCCAAACAATTGGCGCAGGCGCGGGTCTTTGAAGTAAGTATCAAGCTGGTCCCACAGCGTCTGAAACGGGCTCACCGCAAGCATATCCGGCAGGCCGCGCAAACCCGCACCCTTCAGCATGCCCAGAAAAGAAGGCGCAGGCGCGCGCACGAATGAGCGTTCCAGCGAGCGCCATACGCGCTGCGAATCCTGGCAGAAGCGCGCGAAGCCTTCAGCCTCCGCAGCGCCTGCAAAATCGCTCACCGCTTCAATCGAGCGGGGAATGTCGGCGAAGAGATCGAATTGCGTGTCTCCATCCCACGCGTGGCGGGCGAGAACATTGGCGCGCGTTGAGGGCGCGCAGGCGTCAAAATCGAGAGCGACGCTGGCGAACGCTTCCTGAAAAATCTTTTTCAGCGTGAAGACTGTCGGGCCGGCGTCTATCGCAGCGTCACCTTCAAACATCTGCCGCATCTTGCCGCCCGGCGTCGCTGCGCGCTCCAGCACGGTCACCTTCACGCCGCGTCCAGCCAGAATCAGCGCCGCCATCAGGCCGCCGACGCCCGCTCCAACAATGATGACATGG
>CAMCMI010000065.1 GCA_945875875.1 Rhizobium sp. Q54 | reverse complement strand
CCGCCGCTCTATCATTTCAAGACGCTGATTCCGGTTGTGGGCGCGATGCTGGCGCTGCAAGGCACCATTGAGGTCGCGCGCTGCGTGTTGTGCCTGCGCACGGGCGAATGGCCGCAGCGCCTGTCGGACGTTGAGGAAACGGAGCAGATTATCCTTGAACAGGCTGCGCGGGCGCAAGAACTGCAACAAGAGCTGCAGCAACAAGAACAGCGGCAGCGGGGAGCGGTCTGATGTTTGGATTGGGCAATCCTGAGCTGGGCGTGCTGATGCTCGGCCTGTTCGTCGTTTTCATCATGCTTGGCTTCCCCATCGCCTTCACTTTGATGGCTCTTGGGGTTGGCTTTGGCTATATCGCCATGGGCGACACGGTGTTTCAGCTCGTCGTGCAACGCACCTATTCGGTGATGACGAACGACGTGCTGGTGTCGATCCCGCTGTTCGTGTTCATGGGATACATTATCGAGCGCGCCAACATTCTCGACCGGCTGTTTCACTCGCTGGAGCTGGCGCTGCACTGGGTGCCGGGCTCGCTTGCGGTGGCCACGCTTGCTACTTGCGCGATCTTCGCCACCGCCACCGGTATTGTCGGCGCGGTGGTGACGCTAATGGGCTTGCTGGCCTTCCCGGCCATGTTGCGCGCCGGCTACGACATAAAGCTGTCTGCGGGCGTTGTGTGCGCGGGTGGCTGCCTTGGCATTCTCATTCCGCCCAGCGTGATGCTGATCCTCTACGGCGCCACCGCCGGCGTATCGGTTCCCAAGCTCTACGCAGGGGCCCTGCTGCCGGGCCTGCTTCTGGCCTTTCTCTATATCGGCTACGTGATTATTCGCTGCGCGATGAACCCGTCGCTGGCGCCTAAACTGCCCGTCGAGCAGCGCAACGTCTCCACGCTCAAAATCGCAATCGCGCTGCTCACCAGCTTTTTTCCGCTGGCGCTGCTTATCATGTCGGTGCTGGGCGCGATTTTCTTCGGGCTGGCGACGCCGACCGAGGCCGCCGCCATGGGCTCGCTCGGATCATTGATCCTCGCCACAGCCTACCGGTCGCTGAGCTTCGTCAAGCTGCGCGAATCCGTTTATCTGACCGCGCGCACGTCCGCCATGGTGTGCTGGCTGTTCGTCGGCTCGTTCATCTTCTCGTCGATTTTCGCCTATATGGGCGGCCACGAGCCGATCAAGAATTTCGTCGACTGGGTCAACCCCTCGCCGTTGACGTTCCTGCTGATGACGCAGGTCATTATCTTTATTCTGGGCTGGCCGCTGGAATGGACGGAGATCATCATCATCTTCGTGCCGATCTTCCTGCCATTGTTGCAGCATTATGGCATCGACCCGCTGTTCTTCGGCGTGCTGATAGCGCTCAACATCCAGACCTCGTTCCTGTCGCCGCCTGTAGCAATGGCGCCCTTCTACCTCAAAGGCGTCGCCCCAAAACACGTCACCATCAACCAGATTTTCTCCGGCGTGATGCCGTTCCTGTTCCTGGTGCTGCTGGCGATGCTGATCCTCTACACGTTCCCCGGCCTCGCACTCTGGTTGCCCAAGGTGCTTTACGGATAAGCTCACGTAATCTGGACCGCGAGCGTCCCCGAGCGCCTCTTCTGGACGAAAAGCCCGCGCGTCACTTGTGATGCGCGGCGTTTCGTTATGCGCGCTGGCCGTTTGATCTTGCGCGTCACAATCATCAGCTAAGAAATCCTTAACCGAACAACATTATTATTGCAGCGCAATAATTGTGTCCGCAATGCGTTCTTTGCACGCACTGGAGTGATCCAGTCCAGACATGAGGACGTAATAAGTCATGCACGGGGCATTCACTGTATGTTTACCAGCATAGTTCTCGTTAGGTAGTCGTGAGACATGCGCTGAACGCATACCAGACCCGACCAAAATGGGCCTAGTCTTTTGCAGCGCACACAAGCATATTGCATTGCATAAGAGCGGCCCGGCCGCAGAGAGAGCGAAAATGTCGATCAAGTCACTGGTTTCCTGGATTGGTTCGTGGCGTCGTTACCGCACCGCAGTGTCTGAGCTGGATCAGCTCAACGACAGCGAGTTGGCGGAACTCGGCCTCACCCGTCAGGACATTGAAAACGTCGCGCGCCAGAGCGCAGGCATCTAAAAACACGAGTTTGCGCGGGAGCTTCCCCTCCCTCAGCTTCCGCGCCCTAAGCGCCCGCCGGTCCTCCCCTGGCGGGCGCATTAGTTTTCAAACCGCAAGATCTTGGCGCCCGCCGGTCCTCCCCCGGCGGGCGCATTCGTTTTCAACGCGCAAAAGCTTGACGAGCAGGGCTCCGGGACTACACAAACCTACATGTCCTCACAAAACCCGTCATCATCCCCCCTCTCCATCGACATCATCGGCGGCGGTCTCGCCGGATCGGAAGCTGCGTGGCAGCTTGCTCAAGCTGGCGTTCCCGTTCGCTTGCATGAAATGCGCCCGGTGCGCGGCACGGAAGCCCATCGCACGGACGGGCTGGCCGAGCTTGTTTGCTCCAATTCCTTCCGCTCGGACGATTCGGACCAGAACGCCGTCGGCCTCATCCATTGGGAGATGCGCCAGCTCAATTCGCTGATCCTCTCCTGCGCCGATTCCCATCAGGTGCCCGCAGGCAGCGCGCTGGCGGTGGACCGCGACGGCTTTTCCGCCGCCGTCACCCGCGCGCTTGAGGCTCACCCGCTGATCGAGATCGTGCGCGAGGAGGTTCCCAGCGTCGCCGCCCTGCCCTCCGACATCGTGATCGTGGCCACAGGTCCGCTCACCTCCGGCCCGCTGGCGGCGGAGATTGCGGCCATGACCGGAGAGGAAGGCCTCGCCTTCTTCGACGCCATCGCCCCCATCGTCCATCGCGAGAGCATCAATATGGATGTCGCGTGGATGCAATCGCGCTATGACAAGGTCGGCCCCGGCGGCACGGGCGCCGATTACGTCAATTGCCCGATGGACCGCGCTCAATATGAGGCCTTCATCGACGCGCTGATCGCGGGCGATAAAACCAGCTTCAAGGAATGGGAGGGCACGCCCTATTTCAACGGCTGCCTGCCGATTGAAGTGATGGCGGAAGGCGGGCGCGAAACGCTGCGTCACGGCCCCATGAAGCCGATGGGCCTCACCAATCCTCGCAGCCCGGACAAGCCTTACGCCGTGGTGCAATTACGGCAGGATAACGCGCTCGGCACGCTTTATAATATCGTCGGCTTCCAGACCAAGTTGAAGCATAGCGAGCAAACCCGCGTGTTCCGCCTGATCCCGGGCCTTGAGGCGGCAGAGTTTGCGCGCCTTGGCGGCCTGCACCGCAACACCTATTTGAACTCGCCCCGCCTGCTTGATCCGATGCTGCGGCTGAAAAGCAATCCGCGCATTCGCTTCGCCGGACAAATCACCGGCTGCGAGGGCTATGTGGAAAGCGCGGCGATTGGTCTCCTGAGCGGGCGCATCGCCGCCGCCGAGCGATTGGGCAAGGCTTTCTCGATGCCGCCCGCAACAACCGCTCTGGGCGCCCTCACCGGCCACATAACCGGCGGACACATTGAGACGATCGAGGTCGGCCCGCGCTCGTTCCAGCCGATGAACGTGAACTTCGGCCTGTTCCCGCCGCTCACCGAGGCGATCAAAAGCCCGGACGGCAAACGCATGCGCGGCCCAGATAAAGCGGCAGCAAAGAAGAAAGCGCTGACCGCGCGCGGCAAGCAGGACCTACAGGACTGGATCGCGCAAGATTGCTGGATCGCGAGAGAGTACCGGACAGCGCCAGATTGCGCTGCGCCGCAGGCAGAAGTCTGAAGTTTAAGGCTTGAACGCAAACAGGGCGACCGGTATCCCCGGTCGCCTTTTCTTACGCCCCTGCACCAAATTCGTTCAATCTGGATAACATGACCTAAACTATTATTTAACCAAAAACGGCGAATGTCGGCTCCAGTTGCTTACAAAATTTTCTTCCTTCTGGAGACGTATTCAATGAAAATCGCATTATCCGCTGTAGCGCTCATCGCCTCCAGCATCGGCGCGTTTGCAGCCGATATTCCCGCGCGCACCGAGGCTCCCGCCCCGCTGCCCCCGTCTTCGCTCCCGACGTTCGCCGCTCCCGGCGCCTCGGATTGGTCCGGCTTCTACGTCGGTGGCGCGCTCGCCGCTCGCCGCTCTGCTGGCAAAAGCAGCCTGAGCGGCGTCAGCTATGCGCTGCCGGCTTTGGGCACTGGCTTTAATGGTTCTGCTAACGGCGCCAACAATCCGCGCACCAGCCAAGTAAACACCCTCAGCGCTCTTAGCGGCAAGAGCGGCGGCAACACGTTCGGCGGCACGCTGTTTGGCGGCTACAACGTGCAGGTCGACAGCTTCGTTTACGGCGTTGAAGCCGACGCCACGTATTCGCTTGATCGCTCGAAAGCTCGCTCCGCCTCACTGGGCATCGACGGTCAATACAACAACATTGACCAAGACACTAACGAGGAAGGCGACACAGTGAGCGGCATTGGCTCGCTGGGGATTTCCCAGACCAGCCGCATGAGATTTGACGGTTCGCTGCGCGCCCGCGTCGGCGTGGTCGCTGCGCCGAGCCTGCTCGTCTTCGCCACGGGCGGCGTCGCGGTCGGTCGTTTCGAGAACAAGACCGGAATGAGCGGCGCGATCGCATTCAGGAGCGACAACGGAGCGCTATTGCAGGCGACGCACAACGTCTCCAGCAGCTCCTCGTCGAACAAGATACGTCTGGGCTGGACCGTCGGCGCTGGCGCCGATTACAAGCTGACTGAATCATGGACGATGCGCGCGGAGTATCGCTACACCAGCTTCGGCAAGAGCACCGGCGGCGCCAGCTCGACCGCTACCTGCGTTGATGGACCCGCTGATGGTCGCAACGCTTGCACGCTTCTCCCCGTCGCCACGGCGTCCGCCTCGACGCGCAGCACCGATGCTTTCCACGCGGTTCGCGTGGGCGTGTCCTACAAGTTCGGCGGCGACATTCTGCCAAGCACGCTGTTCGCGCGCTACTAAGACTAACTACGTCAGACCAGAAAGGGCGGGAGCTTCTCCCGCCCTTTTTTATTGCGTCACAGCCTGCGCGCAGCGCGCCACAAAATCCATTGCGCACGCCATTGCGGTAAATATTCTCCACGCGTAAACGGATCGCGACCCACTTTTTCAAGCCGCTTCAACCGCGCCGGAACCAAAGCCAGCGGCAAAAGGGCCACGTGCACAGCCGTATTCAGCGCTTCACCGCCGCTCATGGCCGCAGCCTCATGATGACGCGCCCGCGCCCGCAATTCAGCCAGGGCGCCTTCCAGTGCGGGCGACGCGAGTGCGCCAGCCACAGCCTCCGGCAGAGCGCCAGAACGGGCCAGAACATCGCGCGGGATCAAGCATTGCCCGCGCGCCGCGTGTTCGCCCATGGCGCCCAGAATCTCCACGAGACCGTAAGCCACGCCCGCATGACCGGCTGCCTGCGCGCCGCCGGGGTCTTGCCCATTTGCGATGATGATAGAGGCGAGGCGAAACAAAGCCGATACGCTCTCGCCAAGATAGCCCTCAAGATCGTTGAGGCTTGGCATCGGGTCGCTATACAAATCGAACCGACGCGCCTCGATGAGGCCGGTCAGCGCAGCAGGCGGCAGATGAAAGCGCTCCATCGTGTCAATCAGCGCCATCGCTACCGGATGCCCGGAACCCTCCCCGCGCCGCTCGCCCTCGATCACTTCAACCCACCATTGCAGGCGGATTTCGCCAAGCGTGGGCTGCGAGACAATTTCGGGCACGCGCGCAATCTCGGCATTGAAGGCGTAGAGCGCCAGCACGTTTGCGCGCACGGATGCAGGAACAAACAGACACGCCAGCCAGCGATCACGATCCCGCTCGCGCACAAGGCTTTCACACGCTGCATAGGCGGTCGCAAGATCGCTTGCCCCGCTCATGGCGCCGCCAGAAACACGGCTGCGACCTTGCGGCCCTCCGCCAGCAGGATGTTGTAGGTCGACACTGCATGGCCGGTCGCCATCGGATCTATTCCAATGCCCGCCGCCCGCAGCAATTCCCGCAAAGCGCGCGGCGGCGGCACAAGGCTCTGCCCGGTGCCCAGCACCAGAAGATCAACGCTCCCATGCGGCTCGTCCAGCAGGGGCGCCAGCGCAGAAGCGTCGAGTTCCCCCACGCGCACAGGGCTGATTGCGCGCAGCCCCGAGGGTGAGGCCAGCAGCGACCCGCGATGCGACATGCCCGCAAAACGAAAACCACCAGCGCCGTATCCCTCGATGGGATGCAGACCAGGGAGGAAGCCTTCGTATGCCGGGTTGGTCATGGCGCGCTTTGGGGGGTGAGAGGGGTGGGGTAGCGAGTGGCGAGTAGATTACCCCTCATCCGTCAAGCTTCGCGTGACACCTTCTCCCCTTGCGGGAGAAGGTGTCGTTTGCGTCAGCAAACGACGGATGAGGGGTGTCTCTACTCGCTATTCGCTACTCCCTAATTCCCGTTCTTGTCCGGCTCGCCCTGCGACGGCGCGCCAAGGTAGATGAGGATCGGCGAGCAGATGAAGATCGACGAATAGGCGCCGATCACCATCCCAAACATCATCGCGAGCGAGAACGACTGGATAACGTGACCGCCGAAGAACGCCAGCGCTGCGAGCGCCATCAGCGTCGTGGTGGACGTCATGATGGTGCGCGAGAGCACGGCGTTGATCGACGTGTCGATAATCTCCGGCATTGGCATGCGCTTGTACTTGCGCAGCATCTCGCGAATACGATCGAGGATCACCACAGTCTCGTTCAGCGACAGCCCGACGATGGTCAAAATGGCGGCGATGGACGTGATGTTGAATTCAAGCCGCGTGATCGCAAAAAAGCCCATCGTCAGCAACAGATCGTGCATCGTCGCGATAACGGCGGCCACCGCCAGTTGCCATTCATATCGAAACCAGAGGTAGGTCAGCACCGCCAGAATCGATAGCACCACGCCCAGCGTGCCCGATTGCACCAGCTCACCGGAGACGCGAGGCCCGACAACTTCGACGCGGCGGAACTCGTAATTATCGCCAACGGCGACGCGTATCTTCTGCACAATCTCCTGCTGCGCGGCGTCACCGCCCGGTTGCAGGCGCACGCGCACAGTCACGTCCTGGTTTTCGCCGAACGCCTGCACCTCGACTTCGCCCAATTGCAGCTTGTCGCCAAGGGCGCGCAGGCTCACGAGATCGGCCTGCCCGGTTTTGGCGCGCAATTCCATCAAGGTGCCGCCGGCAAAATCAATGCCGTAATTCAGACCAAGCGTCAGGAACGCGACGACCGAGAGAATGGAGAGCAAAGCAGACAAAGGATAGGTCACGCTGCGAAGCTGCATGAACCCAAGTTTGACGTTGTCTGGCGCAAGGCGAAAACGAAGCATGGCTGGTCCGTTCAAATCGGAATGCGGGTCGGCCGCGACCAGCGGTACCAGAGCGCGATCATCAATCGCGTCATGGTGACTGCCGTAACAATCGTGGTCACGATGCCAAGCGCCAGCGAGACGGCGAAGCCGCGCACCGGACCTGAACCCAGGAAATAGAGGATGATGGCGACGACCATCGTCGTCGATTGCGAATCCACAATGGTGGAGAAGGCGCGGTTGAAGCCCGCATCCAGCGCCGAGATGATCGAGCGGCCTAGCCGCCCCTCCTCGCGGATGCGTTCATAGATCAGCACATTGGCGTCCACCGCCATGCCAATCGTCAGCACGATGCCCGCAATGCCCGGCAAGGTCAGCGTCGCCTGCAGCAACACCAGACCCGCAAACACCATCACGATATGCACAAGGAGCGCGATATTGGCGAACAGGCCGAAGATGCCATAGGTCGTCAGCATGTAGGTGACGACAAGGGTGGCTGCGACGTAGGCGGCGGTCCGGCCAGCGTCAATCGAATCCTGCCCAAGGCCCGGGCCAACCGTGCGCTCCTCAACGATGGTGAGCTTGGCGGGCAAGGCGCCTGCGCGCAGGAGCACCGAAAGATCGTTGGCCTGCTGCACCGTGAAGCGGCCCGAAATCTGCCCGGAACCGCCGGTGATCGGGCTCAGGATACGCGGCGCGGAGATCACCTTGTTGTCGAGCACGATGGCGAAAGGCTTGCCGACGTTGGCGCTGGTGACTTCACCAAAACGCTGGCCGCCGCGCAGATTGAAGCGGAAATTGACGACCGGCTCGCCCGAGCGCTGATCGAAGCCCGGCTGCGCGTCGGTGAGGTCTTCGCCCTGCACCATCACGCGTTTTTCGACGGGATAGGAGGCGGTCGGATTGCCCTCACGATCATATTCGTTGAGCATATCGATATCGCCGGGATTGTAGCCGGGATCGGCCACAAGGCGGAATTCAAGCCGCGCCGTCGTGCCCAGCAGCTCTTTGAGGCGATTGGTATCCTCAAGTCCGGGCACCTGAACAAGCACGCGATTGGCGCCCTGCCGCTGAATGTTGGGCTCCGTCGTGCCAAGCGCATCGACGCGGCGGCGAATGACTTCGATAGTCTGATCGACGGCGCGGCGCACGCGCTCCAGCACGGCCGGATCGGTCAGCGTCAATTGCACGAGCCCGTCTGCCGTGTCGCGAACCTCGAACGTCGGCGGGGCGGTGGCGCCAAGCGCGTTAACCCCGCCCGGCTGGGCCTGCGTGCGCAGACGGGTGATGGCTTTCTGGCGATCAGCAGCGTCCGGCACGCGAACCTGCACCGTGCGTCCCGATCCGCCGATGCCGCCAGTTATCCGGATGCGCTCTTCGCGCAAAATCCGGCGCACGTCGTCGCGCAAAGCCTCGACCTGCGTGCGCGCGACGTCGGCGGCGTCCACCTCAAGCAGAATGTGCGCGCCACCCTGTAGGTCCAGTCCCAGAACGACGCTGTAAAAGGGAGCCCAGGAGGGAAGCTTTTTGGCAATCCCCTCACGCACATCTTTCGCAAGGAAGCTCGGGATGATCACGAGGAACGCCAGCAACGTCATGGCTATGATCGAAGCGATTTTCCAGCGTGGGAAGCGAAACATGGGTTAGTCCCTGCAGGGGCGTGCGTTGGAAGGGCGAACTTAAAAAGAGCCTGGACGCAACAAGCAAGCCTAGGCGGGCTCGCCCTTGGTGCGCACTTCGGCGATCATGGCGCGCAGCAGCCGCACGCGCGTTTCCGGCGCCAGCTCAACTTCGATTTCGTGGTCGTCGATGACCTTGGTCACGCGTCCGATAAAACCGCCCGACGTCACCACCGTATCGCCGCGGCGAACGGCCTTGATCATTTCGGCATGCGCCTTCGCCCGCTTCTGCTGCGGACGCAGAATCAGGAAGTACATGATGACAAGGATGATGCCGAACGGCGCCAACTGAAGCAGCATATCGTTCTGTCCGGGCGCGCCGGCAGCCTGTGCGAAGGCGGGAGTGATGAAATTCATGGTCTTGATAGCTCCGAAGCACGAGCCAGGCGATCATGCCGGCCAAAGTGGCGGGGACTATACCGACGCCCGCATCGAAAGCAATGGCGTGCCTCGCCAGGCAAAGATACGGCTTGCGCCGTTTTGCGGGCTGGAAGCCCGCGGTCCACGGGGCGCCCATCTGGACCGCGGGCTTGCAGCCCGCATGGACGCCACGCCGCAGCCGGGCTAGACAAAACGCTGTTATCTCCTCTTGAACGGGACCGTCATGACCCTGCCCGCAGATCAGCTCGCTCTGCTCACGCGCATCGCCAATGCGCTGGAGCGTTTGGCGCCGCCCGCTCCCGCCGCGATTGATTTCTCCATCGCCGACGCCTTCGTCTGGCACGCTGCGCCGCAGGGCCTCTCTCCCGTGCTGCGCGTCAACCGGGTGGATATGGCGCTACTGAAGGGCGTCGACCGGGTGCGCGATCTTTTGCACGAGAATACGGAGCGTTTTGCAAAAGGCCTGCCCGCCAATAACGCTTTGCTCTGGGGTGCGCGCGGCATGGGCAAGTCCTCGCTGGTGAAGGCCGTCCACGCGCAGATCAACAAGAGCCTGCCCGCAAGCGAGGCGCTGAAGCTAGTTGAAATTCACCGCGAAGACATCGAGAGCCTGCCCGCCCTCATGAACCATTTGCGCCACGCCCCGGTGCGGGTGCTGATTTTCTGCGACGATCTGTCGTTCGATGCGCAGGACACGACCTATAAATCGCTGAAGGCGGTGCTGGAGGGTGGCATTGAGGGGCGCCCCTCAAACGCGCTGTTTTACGCCACGTCGAATCGCCGCCATTTGCTGCCGCGCGACATGATGGAGAACGAAAGCTCGACCGCGATCAATCCCGGCGAGGCGGTGGAGGAAAAAGTCTCGCTGTCGGATCGCTTCGGCCTGTGGCTTGGATTTCATAAATGCAGCCAGGACGATTACCTCGCCATGGTGTTTGGCTACGCGGCGCATTTCGGGCTCGACGAAAAGCGTGAAGTCATCCGCGCTGAATCGCTCGAATGGGCGACGACGCGCGGCGCCCGATCCGGCCGCACGGCGTGGCAATACATTCAGGAGCTGGCCGGACGCATGGGCAGGAAGCTGGACGTTTAGATTTTTTGGAAAACCGGCAACGTCCCGATGCGCGATAACTCGCATTCAAACCTGTAGCGCAGCCCCTCCTCGGCATATTCAATGGTGGGCTGCGCCGAGAGCGCGGAGCCCAGCAGGCGACGCAGCAGCTTCTGGCCAAAGCCCTCGCGCGTCGGCTTGCCCGGCGGCGGACCGCCAGCTTCGCGCCAGCAAAGCCTGAACCTTTGTTCTTCCTCGCAAGAGAACACCCGCCATTCAACGCGCACAGAGCCCGAGGCTTGCGAAAGCGCGCCATATTTGACGGCGTTGGTGGCCAGCTCATGCAGCGCCATGGCCAGATGCTGCGACATTTGCGCATTCACCTGCACCGCAGGCCCAACCCAGGTCACGCGGGCGCCAAAGAGCGAAAGTTCACCGTTGACCAGATCGTGCAGCATCGCGCCTGACCATTGCGCGTCCACAAGCGCCGAGTGAACCCGAGCCAGCGCCGCGATCCGGTCCGAGAAGACGCGCCTTGCCTCTGGCAGCGAGCGCCCTTCCGAAAAGCTGCGCGAGGCCACGGATTGAATGACGGACAGCAGGTTCTTGACACGATGGGACAGCTCGCGCGCAATCATATCCTTGTTGCGGGCGATGTCCTGTTGTGCGCGATTGCGCGAGGCCGTGGAGGCCGCCAGCGCCCCCATCAGCAGCGTAATTGCGCCGCCAGCCAGCGCTATCGTGAGGCCCGCGCGCCGGTCCGGTCTCGCCTCAAACTTTGGCAGCGCGGTGATCCGCACGGTCCAGGGCCGGTCGAAAAGATCGTAGGCGCCAACATGCGTCAAGGCGCCATCCAGCGTCTGTGAGACTTTGCGCTCGAAGATCCGGGATTTTGGACCAGCTTCAGCGCCATCGAACACCTCAACCGCCAGATTGTAGCCAAGGTTCGCCTCAAAGCTGGCAGCGATCTCCTCAAAGAAATCCGCGGTGCGCACGGGGGAAAAAACAAACCCGCGCAGCGCACGACGGCGCTCTTCAATGTCGGGTCCCGGGCTCATCGGGCCATAAACCGGCAGGTAAAGCAGAAAGCCGGTCGCGAGCGCCTTGTCGTGAAACAGCGTCACGCGCCCGGTGGTGGCGACCCTGCCCGTATCGCGCGCCAACTCCATCGCCGCTCGCCGCACCGGATCGGTGAACATATCGAAGCCGTGAACGCGCGGGATGCGAACGTGATCGGGCTCCATATAGGCGACGCTGGCGTAGGCCTCACGTTCGCCGGGGGGATGGATCGTATATTTCGAGAAGCCCTGCGCGCGAAGGCCTTCCTCATGCTCGACGCGATTGTGCGCCTGCACCAGCTCTACAAATCCCAGACCCTGAATGCCCGCATGCCGTTCGCTGACGCGCAGATGTTCGTACATGGAGCGCCATTGCGCGGCGGTGACGGCGCCAAGTGTTTGCACCAGCGCTGCAGAGGCGAGCAGCTCCTGCGCATGCACCTGCCGATGACTTGCTATGGCGTCATGAAATTTGGCGGCAACAAACGCAAACCGCTCAGCGCCAGCCCGCGCATCGGCGCTCGAAACAGACCGCCATGAGGCGAAGGTGAGTAAAAAGCCCAGCGCCAGAACAAGCACCGCCGCCAGACCGGGCCCTGCCCACGCATTCCAGGGACGCGCTTTCGCCAACATCGCGCTGAACAGGCGGACGCCTTCCCGATGCGAACTCCCAAGCGTCAATGGCATACTCCACAGCTACGCTAAACGTAACTGTGAGTATCGCACGATTTCGTGCTTTTGTAATACAAGCGTAAGTATTTTAATTACAGAATGGCAGAGCTTGGAAAGTTTCTGGCTGGGAACCCAAGGTAGCGCTCACGGGACCGCCCTACGGCCCCTTGCACACAATGTTCAGCAGCGCCTGACGCTTTTCGACGTCGATCACCTTCATCGCGCGTTCCAGCGCGTGCGGCACTTGCGCGGGGTCGCTCACCGTTTCGCCGTATCCGCCAGCGGTTTCCACCGCCTTGTCGAACGCCAGATGCTCGGTGAAATAGGTCAGCGGTTCGCGATTGCTTTTTGACGCATAGCCGGTGGGATAAACCTCGTGCGTGTTGCGTTTCACCGCGCCCCACATGGCGTTGTTGAACACCAGCGTCAGGATCGGCCAGCCCTCCGCCTTTGAAACATAATGGGCGGGCAGCGGATTGCCGAACATATAAGCGCCGTCGCCGACGCAGCAGATCACGCGCTTGTCGGGCGCCGCCGCTTTCATGCCAAGCGCGGTTCCAAGGCCCCAGCCCAGCGCGCCGCCGGCGCCGGTGAAGAACATCGTACCAGGCTTTTTCAGCTTCAGATGTTCATAGGTGATCGGGCCTTCCTTGATGACGATGTCGTCCTCGCCCTTCAGCTCGTTGAGGCAATGCGTCACCCACGCCGGGTTGATCGGCGTCTCGTGACGGGCTTTTTCCAGATTGGCGGCCCAGCGTTCGCGCTGCGTGGCGCGACGCTCGGAAAGCCTCTTGCGGCGCGCTTCCACGCGATCACGCGCGCCGGCAAGCCGCGTCTCCAGCGCATGCGTCAGCGCCGCCATGGAGGGCGCCAGCGCGCCGGTGATCGACAGGTCCGACGGGAAGCCGCGCAGCGGGTAATTGGTGAACAGCGGATCGATGCCAAAATGGATGATCTTTGCGTCCGCGCGTGGCGCCTTCTTGTTAGGAATCCACGGCACGTCCGCTTCCAGCACAAGGATCACGTCTGCGTCGCCCAAGAACGGATCGGGCTCGTAGCCCAGATGCATCGGATGGTCGCTATCGAGCGCCACATAACGCGGCTTGCGCTGCGTAACAGGAATGGCGAACAATTCCGCCAATGCAGCCAGACGCGCAGGCTCATCGCGATCGCGCCCGC
>CAMCMI010000064.1 GCA_945875875.1 Rhizobium sp. Q54 | reverse complement strand
CCAATGGCCGATATAGTCAAACTCACATTCGAACTGGAAGCCGGTTGAGCGTTCAATCAGGGCATGGGCGTCAAAGTCCTTGTCCTGCACGGCTGCAAGGGGCACCGGCGCATGAAAGAACCAGCCTTCGCCAACGTCGATGCGACCGAAAAACTCCCAATAACCTTTGTGCATCGGGTGCATCACGCGATAGGTCGAGCGCGGCGGAAAGCGCGCCTCGAGCGCCTCATGCAATTGCTTCGAGCGGAACACCGCAAGCAACATCACCTGATCGAAATCAGTGCCCTCGCGCGCAATGCCAGCCTGTTCGCGCACCATCGAGCGGCCGCCATCGCAGCCAACGAGATAATCGCCAAGAAGCGTGATTGTTTGCTCGCCGCCGTCCTCGACCACTTCGACGCGCACGCCATTCTCGTCCTGCGTGATGGACGTGGCCATATAGCCCATCAGCATTTCAACGTTGGGCAGCTTCGCCAGCTTTGCGCGCAGCACTTCTTCAACGCGATATTGCGGGATGCGCAGATTGGCCCGATGATAATAGGGACGCACGACTTCGCGCCCGGCTGTTGCGTGCCAGAATTCGCCCATGAGATTTCCATAGGCCGTGACCTCGCCGATGGGATAACCCTTGGGCATCGCCAGATTGTTGGCGATGTCCTCATCGACGCCCCAGAACCAGAAGTGCTCGCCGGTGCGTTGCGTGAGGTTTTGGCCCTTGGGGATGTTTTGCAGCGTTTTGCGACGCTCAACCAGCACGCAGGAAATACCGCGCAAGCCCAGATCCAGCGCCAGACCTGCGCCCACCGGGCCGCCGCCGACGATGACAACCTGGCGCCGCTTTTCCTGTTGCTTGTCCATGAAGCTCCCCGCTTTTTTAAAATCCCGCGCCATGGCGGGCGTCTGGCCTTATGCCACACGGGCGCAAGCTAAATCCAGCTCAAGGCTTATGATTTAGAGGCTCGTTTCTCAATCGCCTTGAGGCGGCTGCGCGCGAACGACGCTGAGCTGACCATTACGCTCCAGACGGGCTTCGGCGACATCTTCCGGGTCGCGCACGCCGTGGGCACGCAATTGCTCGTCAAGATCGCGGTCGCTCATGTGCTCGCGGGTCAAAGCGCGACAGTCGACCTTTCCGTGCTTGATGATTGTGGTGGGGGCGCCCTTCACGAGCAGGCCGAACAAATGCCAATGCGCCGAGACGCCAGAAAACGCCCAATGCGCCAGCATCAGCGCTATCGCTGCGCCCAGCACCGGAAAGAACGGCGCATTGCCGGTGATCGCGCGGCTGACGACCGAGCCAAGGATCACGACGAGGATCATGTCAAACGCCGTCGCCTGTCCAAGAAAGCGCTTCTTGGCCATGCGAAAGATCGCGACGGCGACCACGTAAACGACGAAGGCGCGCAAAGCCATATGCGCCGCGCCCAATTGATGGCTTTGCAGATCCAGCCCAAGCGGATCTGCGAGCCAGTGCGAGAGCCAGTCCCGGAGCCAATCCAGCAACGATGCGTCCATCTCGGCCAACGCACTTGGGCGGATCGAGTTCGCGTTACAAATTTGAGCGTGCGATTTGCGGCAGGCTCAGTCCCGTCCGCAGCCGGACGGAGATTTGCGGGGCGCTGGCGCGCCGCGGCGCGGGCGCCCGCCCAACTCGGCGCAATCGACCGAGAAATTACGCATCAGCAAGGCCAGCCGATCTTCGCGGCTCATACCGCGCAATTGGGCGATAGCGACCTGACGCTCCTCGGGAATTTCCTTAACCGCGTGCGACCCGGTCAATGTATCGGCAGAGTTTTTTGTCATGCCCGCCCCTGATTTAAGCCAACGAAGGCTGGCGCCTGAGCGATTGCGCGCCGTGACGCAGATCAAACCTGCCTGTCAAACTCGCCCGTCAACCATGCCCGCCGGCAACGTGCCGCTGCTCGTTTTGGCTTGCGGCTTCGGTTTCCTGTTTGATTTCGCCAAGGATTCGCGGAATCTCGCCAAAGGCGGTTGCGATCTCGCCCTGGAAGCGGGCAAGCCAGGCCTCTGCGCTCACGGCCCGCGCCTCGACGTGCTGGTACTGGTCGCGCAACGCTTCGGCGGCTTCCGACATGGCCTTCAGCGCTTCCTCGAGGATGCGGCGCTGCTCGCTCTCGGCCCGCACCTGCGCTTCAAGACGCTGGATCGTATCTTCGCAGGCGAGGTTCTGCTCCTGAAGGTCGCGGATGCCGGCATGGGCCGCGCCAAGTTCCCCCCGATAATATTCCGCCTGCTGTGAGGAGAAGGTCTCGATTTCGCGATAACGGGCGCGCATCCGCTCCAGCGCATCGGAGGCAGCGCGCACCAGGTGCAGGGCGTCGCCAAAATGATCGCCGGGAGCGTCGGGCGCCCTGACATGGGGCGCTTCGGCCCGCTCTGCAAATCTGTCAGCTTGCCGATCCGGCTGCCTGTCGGATTCGGCCTCGATCGCCAGCAGGCGCGGCAGGCCGGGCAGCACCGCGCGCAGCTTGCGCTGCTCTCCGGGCGCTGTTTCGACGACGTCTCTGACTTGTTCATCCACGGCCATCATCCGTCCCCACGCTGCGCCTAATGTAATCGCACCTTACACAAAGCGGACGGCTTAAAAAGTGTTAAACAACGGTTATTAAATAGAAAACTCCTATACAAGCTCAGCCTTGACGCTTGAAGCGGAAGCAGGGCGGGAGAAGCCGTTGGCCCTTCGGGCGGAGCCTTTGCGGGAGGATTTGCTGCGCTGATAGCAGCTTGCCCGTCACTCCCGTCAGCGTGGCCGGAAATCTTGAACGTAAGCTTTGGGTGGAGGCGTTTTCATGCGCAGGAGCCGAGCCTGGCAGGCGTTAATCGCCGCTACGCTCGTCTTTTTCTGGCGTTGGGGCTGGCGCCGGGGTCGTCAACGGCGCCCGCCGGGCCGGGGGGCGCCGCGAAGTGATTCGTCGGGCGGCCAGACGGCGGCGAAACGCCATGCCGTCATCCTGCTCTTTCGTTCCGCTGGTTTCGGCCATGCCGGAGATCAAAAACTTCAATCGCTCTTCCTGCGAGAGTTTACGCAGGGCCTTGATTTCGCCGCGCGCGGCCTCGTCTCCAAGACGAATGGTCTGGGTCACGCTTGTCTCCATGTTTGTTGGCGCAAGGGATCAACGGCGTGAAGCGCAATCAGTTCCCAAAAAGGCTCGTTCCCAAAGCGCTCGCCGGAACCGCCCAGCGCAAGGCCATCCCCATGATCGCGCACAGGCACAACGTCAGCGGAACGCCGACCTTGAAGCGCAGCAGCGCCACAAGCGCGAAAGCGGCCAGCCCCAGCGCCGCCACGTCCAGCGAGGCCCAGCGCGGCGCGGGCAGCGCGGCTGGCCCCAATTTGAGCGAGCCTATTTCGCCAAACAGAAAATGGATCGCAAACCAGAGCGCCAGATTGAGGATGACGCCAACCACAGCCGCCGTCACCGCCCCCAGCGCGTACGCCAGCGCTTTATTGGCCCGCAGCCGCTCGATGAACGGCGCGCCAAGGAAAATCCACAAGAAGCAGGGCACGAACGTGACCCACGTGGTGAGAATGGCGCCGAGGACGCCCGCCAGCATCGGATCCAGCCCCAGCGGATTGCGGAAAGCGGCCAGAAAACCAACGAACGTCAGCACAAGAATCAGCGGCCCCGGCGTCGTCTCGGCCAGCGCCAGCCCGTCGAGCATCTCGCCCGGCGCCAGCCATTGATGCGTCTCCACCGCCTGCTGCGCCACATAAGCCAGAGCCGCATAGGCGCCGCCGAACGTCACCACGGCCATTTTGGAGAAGAACGCGGCGATGCTCAGGAACACATTGTCGTATCCCGCCAGCGCGACAATGAGGACGAACGGCGCAAGCCATAGCGCGCCCCACAGACCGATCACGCGCAGGCTGTATGACAGACCATAGCCCTGACCCGTCGCCGCTGGCCCAGCGTCTTGACCAAAATCTTGACCAACATTTTGCAACAAAGCGCCGGGAGCTGGCGCAAGGCGCGCGTAGAGGTAGCCGGCCGCGCCCGCCAGCAGCACCACGAGCGGGAACGGCGCGTCGAAAACGAAAAGCGCGATAAAAGCGCTGGCGGCCATGGCGAGGGAAAACCGCGTCTTCAGCGCCCGACGGCCCAGCCGCCAGACCGCCTCGACGACAATCGCAAGCACCGCCGCCTTGAGCCCGAAAAAGATCGCCTCCGCCCAATGCGTCTCCTGATAGAGCGCATAAAACGCAGCCAGCGCCAATATGACGAGAAAACCGGGAACCACGAACAGCACGCCCGCGACTATTCCGCCGCGCCAACCATGCAGCAGCCAGCCGATATAGGTCGCCAATTGCTGCGCCTCGGGGCCGGGCAGCAGCATGCAATAATTCAGCGCGTGGAGAAACCGCGCCTCGCTGATCCAGCGCCGCTGCTCCACCAGCTCGCGATGCATCAGCGCAATCTGCCCCGCAGGCCCGCCAAAGCTGAGAAGCCCGATGCGCAGCCATACCCGCAACGCCTCGGCAAAGCTCGGGTTTGCAGGATCGGTTTGGGATTTAGGCCGAGGATCTTCAGACGCCATGGCGTCATTCATACGCAGAAGACGCGTTTGTAAAGGCTTGCGTCAGCGCGAAAGGAACCAGCCGCCGCCGGGGAGCCCCGCTGAAAGGGGAACGCGCGCCCCCCTTTGAACATTGCTTTTCCATGCAAAGCTTTCCTGAAAACGCTGGCGCTCCGGAGCCGGGCGCTCATAGCGCAGCAGGATTGGGCGAACCTGAACCGGGGGCGGGCGTCGCGCTGACGCAGGCGGACAGCGAAATTGATCGCGGACGGTTTGCGCATTCGCCGATGGAGATTCCGCTGCGCGGGTGGCGCGACATCTTCAGGCGCCTTGGCCACAGCGCAATGCGCGACCGCGTGTTCTCTCTGGCGGCGGGCGTGGCGTTCTACGCCATCCTCGCCATCTTTCCCGCGCTTGGCGCCAGCGTCATGCTCTACGCCGCGTTTGCGGACGCAAGCCTGGTGGCCGCCCATCTCAATTTGCTGGCGGGCGTTTTGCCGCCCGGCGCCGCCGAATTGCTGGCCGAGCAGATGACGCGCATGGCGACCGCCAACCACACGCTTGGCCCGGCGCTGGCAGCCAATCTGGCTTTTTCGCTGTGGAGCGCCAACGCTGGCGTCGCCGCTTTGTTCGACGCGCTGAACGTCGTTTTCAAAGAGGAGGAAAAGCGCTCGTGGCTGCGATTTTACGCGATGACGTTCGTGTTCACGCTGTTTGCCGTGTTCTTTCTGGCGCTGGCGTTCGGGCTGATCGTGGTGTTGCCGGTGGCGCTGAAATTCATCGGCTGGGAAGGCTCGGCCACAGCTGCGCTGGCCGCCGTTCGCTGGCCGGGCCTGTTCGTTGGAATCCTGTTCGTGCTGACGATGTTCTATCGCTACGGACCAAGTCGGCGGCCCGCAAAATGGCGCTGGGTGAGCCCGGGCGCGGTGCTGGCTGCGACCGCCTGGCTCAGCGTCTCCATCGCCTTTTCATGGTATGTGACGAGCTTTGATTCTTACAGCCGCATGTACGGCTCATTGGGCGCGGTCATCGGCTTCATGATGTGGCTCTGGCTCTCAAGCGTCGTGGCGCTGCTGGGCGCCGAAGTCGATGCGCAGGCCGAATTGCAGACGGCGCAGGACACAACGCGCGGGCCGCCCAAACCAATGGGCCAGCGCGGCGCCTATGTCGCCGATGCGCTGGGCGAAGCGCACGATTAAAACGTTCATCCCGCCAGAGGCGGCTGGATTGCGGCCTCGCATCCCTGAAACGACAAAGGCGGCCCGGTTTCCCGGACCACCTTTGCTGGAGCCGCAAACTGTCTTTCAACAGCCCGCCAGCGTCCATACGTTTCAACGCAACATCTCAAATCAAGTTCCGCCGCACGCATTCAGCGCCCGGCGAAAATTTGCGATCAGCCGAAGATAAACGGGCGCACTTCGAGGAAGCCGCGATAGATCATCTCCAGCGCGACGTAGAAGATCACCAGCAAGCCGACGTAGGCGATCCAGCGGTGCCTCTGGAGCAGGCGGGCGATAAAGGTGGCCGCCAGACCCATGAGGGCGATCGACAGAACGAGGCCGAACACCAGCACCCAGGGATGCTCACGCGCAGCGCCGGCGACGGCCAGCACGTTGTCGAGCGACATGGTGACGTCGGCGACCACGATCTGCCAGGCGGCTTGGGCGAACGACTTGCGCGGAGCGTCCGGGACTTCCTCGCCCTCGGCGTCGGGCAGCTCGGTGCCATGACCAGCGCGCAGCTCGCGCCACATCTTCCAGCACACCCAGAGCAGCAGAATGCCGCCCGCCAGCAACAGACCGACAATGGCCAGCAATTGCGTGGTGAGGCCGGCGAAAATAATGCGCAGGATGGTGGCGGCGATGACGCCGATGAGGATCGCCTTGCCGCGCTGCTCGCGGGGCAGGCCGGCGGCAGCGAGGCCGATGACGATGGCGTTGTCGCCAGCCAGCACCAGATCGATCATAATGACCTGAAGCAGCGCTGACATGGCGTCAGGAGTGAAAATACCTTGGAGCGTTTCAAGCATTGGGCGTTTTTCCGATCAACCGATGACCGAGCGACCCGCACCAGCGTCTGCTGGAGTTTTGCAAGGGCCATAAAGGCCATTGCCGACGTCCAGCGCTATAAGGCGCTAACCGGGCCAAGAAATAATTCCAGTCCGACATCGCGACTTATCGTCGCCAGAGGGGCCCAGTCTGGTCAAGGTCGATTACCACTGTCTCTACCGCTTGAATATCTCGTATCTATACTCAGGTATTTATACAGTAAATATCAGAAATTGCCCCGGCTTCGCGACGCAAAAATGGCCGGGCCAAAACCTGCGCCATCGCCCGAAAGGCTGGCGCGACCGCTTGAGGCCTCCGAAAAGCCAGGATCGCCATAACCGGATTCACCGCTCCACACGTCCTGCGGCGCGGCCCCGAAATCAAGCGCCCTGTAGCGCGACAGCCTGCGCTCTAGCGAGGTTTCGATTTTGCCGTGAACCTCTTCCACCGACAGCGATTGCGCAACCAGCATGAGTTTTGGACTGCTCTTTGCCGCCGCTTTGGAAGAAGAGCGTTTGGAAGAAATTTTCGTGGCCGGTTTCGCCTTCACCCATCGCGATTCAAAAAAGATCGGACGATTGGCGCGCGCCGCCGCCGGCAGCAATTGCGAGGCGGTGGCTGTGGGCGTTTCCTCAAGGGCGGAAAGAAACTTCCGGGCGCCGCCGGGGCCTAAAAAGTGGACAAGATAAACCTCCGCCCCGGTGATCGCGCGACCGAACTTCGCCTCAAGCTTTTCCTGCTCATGGCGCAGCATCGCCGCCGCCATCAGGGTCGAGAGGAAGGGATCGTTGCGCAACGCCAAAAGGCGCGCGCGATTGGCGCCCGGCGAGCCTGCGTCGTCGCCCTGGACGATATCGGCGGCGGCCAGCGCCTCGGATTCCAGCGCAAAATTTCCGCCAAAATCGCGCAAAGCCTTCAGCCACGTCGCGTCAATAAACTGGAACAGGCCGGTGGCCGACGACGTGCTGGCGCGCGCCCTGACGACAAAACTTGATTCCTTGTCGGCGATGGCCATCAGCAAACGCGGATCGACGCCGGCCACAAAAGCTGCGCGCACGATGGTGGCCACCAGCTCGCCCTTCAGCCGCATCGGCCCAAAAGCGTAAACGCCGTTGGCCTCGTCAAACGGCAGACGTATCGCATTGTCTCCGTAGCGCAGCACGCCGGGCTCGGAGAACTCTTCAAAAGCCGCAAAAGCGAGGCCGCCGAAAGGTTGCCGGGCCACGCTCTCCTCAAAGGGCGCGTCGAGCGCATCGGGATCGGCTTTTATGTGCATATTGGCCTCGTCATAACCGGCTTGCGGCGCTGCAAGCTGCAACGCGGCGGGCGCGGTCATAAATTCTGCCGCCAATCCCGCAGGACGCGCATTCGCCAATGGAACGTTTTGGGGGGGAAGCGCGATAACGCTTGCAGCCAGAGCGAGGAGAAACCGGGATTTGTTGCGGATCGCAAAACGATTACGCATCGCGGGGGCGAATGAAACCAAATGAACGCTCCTTGAAAAGAGCGCGCGCATCCGCCTGCGCAAAAGTTGCTCGGGAGAGCCGCTTTTGCGCATTTCACATGATGTGGGCTTGTGCGCGCCTCAACGTCGTCAGCGCGCTTGGTAATGACGTTAAGAGGCGACAATCAGGCAGCGAAGACTAGACCGCAATCGACAAACTGGCCGGTCACGCCGCCTGTTGCGGCTTTAACGCCGACCCGTGAACGATGGTCGGCAATTCCAGATTGATTTCCAGCAACGAAAACGTGTCGCGATGGCGTATCTCGATATCCACCTTGTCGGGATCGATATCGATATGTTTGGCGATCGCCTCCAGCACCGCCCGATGCAGCACGGCGACAAGCTCCTGCGAGCCCGAGCGACGCTCATGCGTGAGCAGAATTTTCAACCGCTCGCGCGCAAGCGGCGCCGATGAGCGATGGCCAAACGCTGAGAATATATTCATCATCATGCCGCCCTCCGCGTAAAGAACCTCCCGAACAGGCTCTTGCGCTCTTCAGGCCTGACGAGGGGAACCGGCACGCCGCCAAGGCGCCTTGCCGCGTCGATGTAAGCGATGGCCGCAGGGCTTGCCAAATTGCCGATGGAAACCGGAGCGCCTATGTTTGACGCGCGCAAAACATCCCGGCTTTCAGGCACGATTCCCAGCAGGGGAATCGACAAAATATCGAGCACGTCCTCAACGCTGAGCATGTCGCCGCGCGCGGCGCGCGCTGCATCATAGCGTGTCAGCAGCAAAAACTTTTCCATCCGCTCGCCGCGTTCGGCTTTGACGGTTTTGGAATCGAGCAGGCCGATGATGCGATCAGAATCGCGCACGGACGAGACTTCCGGATTGGTCACCACGATGGCAAGATCCGCAAACCGCATCGCCAGCGTCGCGCCACGCTCAATGCCTGCGGGACTGTCGCAAATGATCCAGTCGAAGCGCTCGCGCAGCTGCAAAATCACGGCGGCCACGCCCTCTTCGGTCAACGCATCCTTGTCGCGCGTTTGAGAGGCGGCGAGCAGATAAAGACTGTCCACGCGCCGGTCGCGAATGAGCGCCTGACTGAGATTGGCCTCGCCGCGCGCCACGTTGATGAGATCAAACACCACGCGCCGTTCAGCTCCCATCACGAGATCGAGATTGCGCAAGCCGACGTCAAAATCGACGACCGCCACTTTGTCGCCGGTCTGCGCCAATGCGGCGCCTAACGCGGCAGTCGTCGTTGTTTTGCCAACGCCGCCCTTTCCCGATGTAACGACCACAACTTTAGCCATGTGCTGAATCTCCCTATTCGAACGGCGTAATGCGCATCGCTCCGCCAGCCAGGCGGATTTGCACCGGCAGCAGGCGCATGCGCGCTTCAATTTCATCGGCGGTTTGGTAGAGGCCGTTGATCGCGATTAATTCAGCCTCCAGCTTGCGGCAGAAAATGCGCGCACTTTCGTCGCCATAAGCGCCCGCCATCGCGCGCCCGCGCAGCGCGCCGTAAACATGGATGGAACCGGCGGCCACGATCTCGGCGCCCGAACCCACCGAGCCGATCACGATCACGTCGCCCTGCGCATGCGTAACGCATTGGCCTGAACGCACCGGCTCTTCAATGATGAGCGGCGGCGGCGACTTGGAAGTCAGCGGCGCTAAAAACGCCTCCGCTGCAGAGATTTCTGTCATTTTATGCGCGCGCGCCTCGCGGCTGGCGATGGCCGGCGGCAGGTCGGCGCCGCACCATTGCGCGCTCGCCCCCTCAAGGCCAAGAATGCGTAAACCCCTCTGCGCCAGCGATTCAATGAGCTCAACCGCATCGGATTTGGCAAGCTCTAACCCTTCAAGATCAAGGATTACGGGGCTGGCGCAGAAGAAGCCTGGCGAGCGCGCAAGGCAAGCATCCAGCCGCTTGAGCCACCCGCAAAGCGGAGCCTCGGGCGTTAGCGTGAGCGCAAAATAAGAACGGCCGCGAAAGCGGATCGCGTTGGCTTCCGATATGGTCATGTCACAGCTAAGGGTTTGTGTTTACTGTTATTTGGTCTGCGCCCGCATGGTTAACGTTTGGTTAATTCTACGCGCGTTGATAAAAATCGGGGCGCATGAACCTGCTACCATCGACCGCGCGGCGGACGCTGGCAGGGGACCAGTTTGCGACCGCGCGGCAGCGCCACAGGCACGCGCGCATCTTCGAGCAGAATGAATTTGAGCCCGTCGTCAGGCGCTTTTTCGCGTCTCCAGAAGCCGCGCGAAAATGGCCCCTCACGTTTGGACTCAATCGCTTGATCGCTCGCCACAGGATCATTCGCAGCTTTCGTCGACATCAGGCGCCTCCCATGATTCGATTGTCGAATCATGGAATTGACTGCATGAGGCGCGCAAGCGAGGCGGGAATCAGCGAATCGAAAATTCGCTCATTTTCACAATGCGTTGCACATTCAGCGCACAAGCCGAAGCATGAAGCGAAAGCCGGGCCTTGAACACAAGAATTGCTTTTACCGTTGCAGTGCAGACGTAACTTTTATTTCGCCAAGCCTCGCCGCATATCTTTTTATGTCAGGCAAGAACAGCGGCTCGCAAAGCGAGTTAACGTTCATGGACGCTCACACGGACGCACACACAAACGCACGCGCAATCGGAAAATTGCTTATACTTCTTGTCGAAGACGACCCCATCATTCGCTGGGCCAGCTCGGACATGCTCTGCGAAGAGGGTTTCTGCGTCATCGAGGCAGGCGACGCAGATTCGGCTTTATTAATTTTGCACGCACGCAGCGACGTGCGCGTATTGTTTACCGACATCGACATGCCAGGCAGCATCGACGGACTTGAACTTGCGCACAAAGCCCGCAAGCTTTGGCCGGAGCTGCGCATTCTCGTCACCTCCGGGAAGAGGGCGCCCGGCCAGCGCGCGATGCCGCGGGACGGACGCTTCATCGACAAGCCCTACGCGCGGGAGCAGATCGTGCGCGACATCGGGCGCATGTTTGAAGCTCAAGCCTGAAGCGCTGCGCCTCTTGTGCAGGCTCGCGGCTTCGCTATGGTGCGCGCAAACATTCAGCAATCGTTCTGGAGGGATGCGCATGGCGAAACTTGTTCTTGGAATTGGCAGCTCCCATTCGCCGCTCCTTAACAGCCCTCCCGAGGATTATCCAAAGCACGCCGAGATTGACGCGAGCGGGCGCAAATTGCTTGATCGCGAGGGCAATCCGCGCACGTTCGGAGAATTGGTCGCCGCCGCCGATCCCGCCATCGCGCAACAGATCACGCCTGACGTTCTGGCCCAGCGCGCGAGCCTCTGCACCGCCCATATCGAGCGTCTTGAAAGCGCGATAACGGACGCGTGCCTTGATGCGCTGATCATCATTGGCGACGATCAGAACGAGCAATATTTCGACGACAATGTTCCAGCCTTTCTGATTTACGGCGGCCAGACCATTCTCAACAATCCGCTCAACATGCCCGACGAGGCGCCGCAATGGTGGCGGCGCGCACGTTCGCAATATCATTCAGACCAGCCGCGCGAATATCCCGTTGACGCGGCGCTGGCGCGCCACCTCGTCGATCATTTCATGGACCATGAATTCGACGTCAGCTTTTCAAAGCGCCTCGGGCGCGATCATGGCGAGGGCCACGCGTTCGGCTTCGTGCATCAACGCCTCATGAGCCAGACCGTCACGCCCATCGTGCCGGTCGCCATCAACACTTATTTTGCGCCCAACCAGCCGCGCCCCGCGCGCTGCTACGATCTTGGCCGCGCCATCGCGCAGGCCGTGAAGACTTATCCCGGCGACGCGCGCTTTGGCATTCTGGCCTCCGGCGGCCTGAGCCATTTCACCATCGACGAAGAGCTTGACCGCATGGTGCTGGAGGCCCTGCGCAACAAGGATGCGCAGGCTTTGCGTGGCATAGCCCCCAATCGCCTGAACTCGGGCACGTCGGAAGTGCGCAATTGGCTGACGGTCGCGGGCGCCTGCGAGCATCTTGAAACGCAATGGCAGGAATACGTGCCCTGCTATCGCTCGCTGGCGGGCACCGGCTGCGGGATGGGCTTTGCGCTCTGGGGCTAGAGGAGCGCGCGGATCAATCAGCGAGCAAATCTTCGCAGCCGACTTCGCGCGCCCAGAATTCCCACCCCCGTTTCAGCGCGGGAGAATGAATGTCGAGCGCAAGGCGCGCCTCGATTTCGCCGCGCGACAGCTCCTTGTATTCGCCCATCTGCATCGCCTGCATCAAGGTGCGGGCGTTGCGGGGGATATAAACCGCCAGACGCACAAGGTCTGACGCCGACAGGCCCGCCAGCACGAAGCCGTGTGCGCGCATCAGCGCCATGCGGTTGCAGCCAAGGCATTGCGCCAGGTCGCGCCCGTGATCGACGTTGGTGACGAGCAGATTGGTGTTGTCGCCGAACTTGTCGGCGATGTCCCACACCGGAACCTCATGGCCAATGTCTCCGACGTTGTGGATTACGGGCCGAAAGCGCGTGGTTTTGGAGATCGAGAACGGCAGCAAATCGTCGGCGTGCGAGTGAAGCACCGCCATCACGTCAGGACGCTTTTCGTAGATTCCGCCGTGGATGAAGCGCTCCAGATAGAGCGGGCGCGTCTCGGGCTGCGCGGGCGATCCATCCATATTGTGGGCGATAACGTCGCCTGTCCCCACCAGGCCGGGGCTGCATGAGACGGCGAGAAGAAATTTTGCAGGGTCCGTTGGGTGGCGCAGGCTGACATGGCCATAGGCGTCGAGCACTTTTTGATGCGCCAGAATGCGGTTTGCGATCACGACGTCGCGCCGGGCGCGCTCGATCAGGTCCATTGTCTCTTCCCCAAATTATTTTGACCGACGATGCCGCAGGCTTCGCCAAAGTGCAAACCGCAAACGCGGAGGCCGCTGGGTAAAACAGCCCCAAACAGCTCCAGGATCGTCATTAATCGGGTTTTGGCGGCGCAGGCGCGCAGATGCGCTCGAATAGCAATTGAAAAATATGCCGATAAGGGCCATCATAAAATTTATCCGCAAGCGACCTGATCGCGGCGGGCCACAGGAGAACGAGACACTGAGCGGGACACCGAGAACTACGGTTCGATCTGAAGCGGCGGCTTCGCCGCTTCCCAAGGCTCGCGCCCCCAAAGGCAAAAAAGCCGTCGTCGCTGATCGCGGCGCCAAGGATATGGCAAAGGATTTGGCGCAAGATGAGGCGAACGCGGCGCAGGACAAGCTGGTGGCAAAACTCACCGCCGACATCCTGACGGCCCTCGACGATTCCAAGGCCGAGGAGATCATCTCGATTGATCTGGCCGGCAAGACGGCGATCGCCGATACGATGTTCATC
>CAMCMI010000063.1 GCA_945875875.1 Rhizobium sp. Q54 | reverse complement strand
GGGAGGGTGCGCGCGGGTGGGCAGCGCCGGCAGGGCGTCACGGGCGGCGATGATGTCGCGGCCCAGCAGCTTGGTGCGTCGGCCAGTCTTCACAGCGCGCAACTGGCCATTGCGAATGGCCCGATAGGTCGCGCTGCGGCCCTTGCCCGTGTAGGGCGACGCCTCAGCGATGTCGTACAGTTTGTCTGGATCGATCAATTCAGGCTCCTTTCAGTCGCGGCTAAGGGCGACGGGCCTGAATGTGCGCGTTTGTGCGCGGTTAGTCGGACGGTAAAGCCTGCAGAGGCCTGTAATTCAAAATCCGGAATTACAGGCCTTTGTACCTACTCATGTAGGAGGCTATGGCGTCGGTCACCAACACGCGGTTTCGGCTCTCGCCGATCGTGTCATTGTGGAACTCCGACATGTGGCGCTCGAGGTCGGCCTGCCTCGAGTTTGGATCGAGCTGCGGGTCAGGCATTCCGTTCTCGGTCAGCCACCTGTGCACCTCGAGCTCAAATTCATCAAAATCTACTTTCGGCTTTGGGCCTCGTTTGCCTTTGGGCGGCGACGCAGGCCATTGCTTTCGCACAACGGCGGATAGCACCACCACATCAAGGAAGCTCTTCCCCGCATAAGGCCTTGGCTCCAGCGCCTCGTAGCTGCCGTGCAATATCGGCCGCAGATCCCGCCAGCGTTCCGAAGGTATCACGCGGCGCTCGCCATCATTGCATATGCCCGTGGCCTGCAACTCGCCAGTTTGTAGCGCGCGCCACAGTTCGCGCTCTGCGTCTGGAATAGCGCTGTTGTTCAGACCGATCAGCTTAAGAATTAGGACCTCGTCCGGGGCTTCGGTCACGGCGTCGTTGCTGCGTGTGGAGATCCACGTAATGGCCTGCGACAGGTTCCAGAGCACACTCATTTGGAAATCCTGTCCTTCAGGGTCGACACGTTGTCGGCTTTGGCGGTCGCCGCGGTGGCGTAGGCAACCTCGATCACCAGCAATGCAGCGCGCATGTCATCAAGGCGCTGGGCGCGGTCATAAACGCGGCCGTGAATGTCGGGCGCCTGGTGGCCGGTGATGCGGCGGCGGATGTCACCGTCTACTCCAGCCTCCGCCATGATGGAGATGGCGGTGCGGCGTAGGTCGTGGGGGGTCCATGGGGCGTGTTCCAATTCTTTCACCAGATCGCGGGCCGAGCGGCTGATTTCATTCGAGGGGATCACCTTGCCGGCGCGAGGGCTCGGGAAAAGCAGCTGCTGTCTCTGCTCACGTGGCTCAGACAGCGCGGCCTCGAAGATGGCGCGCATGGCGGGCGTGAGCGGCAGGCTGCGGTTGCTGGCCTGCGTCTTGCCGTTGGCGATCGTGACGACCCCGCTATTCAGATTGACGGCGGCGATGGTGAGGTTGGTGATCTCGCTGCAGCGGCATCCGGTGATCGCCAGAAGCTGCAACACGCGGGCGTGAACGAGCGGTATGGGGCCAGTGTCGCTGCGAACGCGTCGCGCAAGCATGTTCCACAAGGCGCCCGCCTCATTAAGCTCTGGGGTGGCGGAGAGTACGCGGTCCTTGGCTGTCTCAACGGCGGGCTTGGGTAAATTCCGCGCCAGTTCAGCAGAGAGCCAACCCTGCTGCGCGCACCAGCCAAACATCTTCGAGACGACGGCGACGACGCGGTTGGCCATCGTGCCCTTGCCGCCCTTGGCGCGAAGGGCACGGGCCTTCGCCTCAATGAAGCTCGTCAAGTCACTGCGCTGGATCTGCGCGAGGGGATAGCACCCGATGACGGGCATGATGTCGCTTTTGATAATGCGCGTGGCTTCTTTCGCCCAGCGCTCGCGCGTCTTGATGGAGAGATGGCCGTCTATGAAGCGGGCGGCTGCTTCCGCCACATTACGCGGGATGTCTGCGCTGGCGGCGCGCCTTATCTCCACCTTCGGGTTCAAGCCCTGCTTTAACTTAGCGCGGAACTCGGCGGCTTTCGCTGCGGCCTCGGCGATCGTCGTGGCTGGATAGAACCCGAGCTGCAGGCGCTGCGTCACGCCGTGGAGGCGGGCCCGGAGCTCGAGAGTGCGAAGTCCGCTGGGCGCAACGCGGCATGAGACGCCATTGCCCAAGGCAACAGCATAGGATTTGGGCCGGGGCTTCAGGTTCCGCAGCGTGCGGTCGGCTCGGCTCAGATCCATTCCAGTCCTCCAGCGGCCTTCTCCAGTGTCACGTTCAGTGTCACGGATTGGTGACACTGAGAGGCACAACGGCGCACTTAGAAATACATAAGAGAACAAGCCAGCGCAACGGTCTGTTGTAACGTAGGGACGATTTAAGCCTGATTTATTTGATTAGTTTTGGATTTTAGCCTATTGGAATGGGCCTTTCCGGGGCGTCATGATCGCCGCGCCTAAAAGATTTGTGCACTGATTTGTAATCAGTAGGTCAGGGGTTCGACTCCTCTAGCCGGCACCAGTTTTTTCAGTTTTTTGCTTCCCGTTTGGCCCATGGGAGAGGACGCGGCTGACGTTGCGAGCGGGCGAGCCGTTGACCGCCGCCGAAGAGGCCATCAAGACCAAAGGCCTCGTGCTCATCGTCAACGAGTTGCACGACAAGATCGACGCGCTTGTGGCGCAAGCCTATGGCTGGCCTGCCGACCTTTCCGACGAAGACATTCTGGCGCGGCTTGTCGCCCTCAACGCGCAGCGCGCGGCGGAGGAAAAGCGCGGCCTCGTGCGCTGGCTTCGCCCGGACTATCAACGCGCCCGCGCCGGAATCGCCGATGCGCAAGCCGCCGCCGAATCCGGTGCCCAGATCGCCGCGCCGCTGGTTCTCGAAACAGGCAAGACGCAGAAGCCTTCGTTCCCCTCAAGCGAGGTGGAGCGCACGGCGGCTGTCTTCGCCGCGCTGGCGATGGCTGTAACGCCGCTGGACGCAGCCAGCATCGCCCGCATGTATCGGCAAGGCGCCCGGGCCGAGCCCGCCGTCTTGCGCGTTCTCGCGGCGCTGGCGCGGCTGGGCCATATCCATTCCGCCGACGGCAAGAGCTTCGCCCTGCGCCGCGCGGCGTAGGGCCTGCGTCGCACTTGGCGCGCGGCCCGGCGTTCCTCCACAGGGTCAGCGCCGCCTTCCACTTGGCCAAGCATAATCTTGGCGAGCGACCGCGCCAAAGCCGCGCATATCGGAATCCCAAAGGAACGCCCGGTCCTTTCCGGGCGGGCAAAGAAGCGCGCTCATAGAGTAGAAGAACCCCTCATCCGGATTTTGCTGACGCAAAACCCACCTTCTCCCGCCTGCGGGAGAAGGAAAGGAAAGAGCGCACTCCCTCCCCTACTCCCTACTCCCTACTCCCTACTCCCTACTGCCTACTGCCTACTGCCTACTGCCCACACCCCCTCAAAACAAATCCTTCGGCTGGCTGTCCTCAGCCGTATTTGGATCGTACCAGAGCGGGTCCATGCGGCTGACTGCGCCTTCCTTTGCAAGCGCTTCCTTGAACTCTTTCAGGAGGTAGGGATCTTCCTCGCAATAGGGGATGGCGTCGCCGCCTTTTTTGATGTCGATGGCGCCGCGATCCATGATCGCCTCTCCGGGCACGCCGGGTTTGCGGGCGCGCGAATTGTTGGGGCCGAACCACGCGGTCAGGCGCAGCGGGTCTTTGCTGACGCCAAAGTGCTGGTGGAACCAGTCACCTGTCATCGGCGCCGCCGTCACCATGCCGCCGAACTCGTAGTCTTGCCGCTTCACGAATTCAGCCTTGCCCGCCTCCCACGGGCGCGAGCCCAGAGCCTCGGGCCATGTGTAGGTGTAGCCCTTCCCCTTCAGGCAGATCAGCACCGCGGCGGACGCGTGCTTGTGGGCCTTGGAATAGCGGCCCGTCTCGTGCTGGCCGATCCATTGATAGAAGCGATTGCCGGCCATGTGCGGCTCGACGCGGCGATAGCCGGGCGAGCGACGGTTATCGAGCGGCAATTCGCAGGAAATGACGTCGGGCAGGAAATTGGTGCGGCGCATGGCCAGCCCGCGCACGGGATCGGGCAGCACGTCTTCTTTGGCCTGAAAATAATCCGACGTGCCGTTGTAACGGTCGTTGAAATTATACGGGCAATTGAAGATAAAATGCGTGTTGTCGAGCAGGTTGAACATATTGGGCGCCGACGTGCCGCAGAGCAGCAGCGCGGGGGAATTGGTGGCGTTGACGAAGCGATGGAAGGCGTTCAGCGGGATCGAATACATCGAGCCCTTCTGCCATTCAAACGTCTGCGGATGAACCTGCCCTTCTTGCCAGACTTCCGTCGAGCCGCGCCCTTCAATCACGAGCACCATCTTCTCGTAAATATGGCGCTCAATGTTGAGCGCGCCGCCAGCGGGCACTTCAACAATATACATGCCCCACAGGCCTTCAGTGCCAAAGAGCTGAATGTAGGAGCCGCGTCCGCCAAGCCGCTTCCATGGCGCCATCGGCAGGTTCTGCACCTGCCGCACGCCGATGTCGCGATAGATCGGAATCCCCTCCGCCTCCATGAAGCTGTCATAGGGCATGGCCGGGCGCCCGAACTTGCCAAAGCCCGCCTTCTGCGTGGAATTGGGCTCGTGCCAGTGTGATAGCGATTCATCGTGCGGCATAGGGGCAGGCTCCTTTTATACTTAAGCGGAAAACCGCTATTATGAGACAGTTATTTATGGCCCGACAAAGCGCGCACAGCCGCTTTCACGTCTTCGGGCGCAGCGGCGACTTTTTCGAGCATGGCGACCGCTTCATCGGCGCCAACGGGGCTCACTTCAACCTTCACCCTCTCGGATTCTTCCAGAAACATCTTGTCTTTCGTGGCGTCCATAAAGGCTTTTTGCAGCAGCTTTGCGCGGTCTGCCGGAACGCCGGGAGGCGCGACGAAGGGGCGCGAAAGCAGATACGGCAATTCCGCAAACTCGATGAGCAAGCGCGCGCGCGCGTCGCCAGCCAGTTCACGCGCAGTCGGCACATTGGCAAAATCGGGATGGCGTCGCTCGCGGCCAAATTGCAGCAGCGGCTGCACAACGCTGTCGGGCTTCAACCAGTCCGGCTTGGAAGACGCGACCGCCGACAAGCCCACAAAGCGGCCCTCAATCTCCTTGCGGTCGGTGGCCAGAAACAGCGCATTGCTATCGGGGTAGCCGGTGATGATTTTCATGCGCAGCTTCAAAACGTCGCGCAACAAAACAGCGGTGTCGTTGCCGCTGGCGCCTTCCGCCGTGCCGCCCAGAATCAGCTCGCCAGCGCCCGGCCCGCGCGCCTGTTCGATGGATTTGATCGCAGAATCCTTGCGCACCCACAGAATGTAGGCGTCGGTCGCAAAGCTCGACGGCGAGCCCAGCCATGTGAACTTGCGCGGATCGAAATTGATGTTGGGATTGCCGCCCAGCATAGCCGCAAGCGGCATTTCGCGTGAGAACGTGCCAACGACCGTGCCGTCCTTGGGGGCGGTCGTGTAGAGAAAGGTAGCGGCGCGCAAGCTGCCTGCGCCGGGCATATTCTGCACGGTGATCGCCTTGCCGCCGGGGATGTACCGGCTGAGATGGCGCGCCACCAAGCGTGCGTAGACGTCATAGCCGCCGCCGGGTCCGTAGCCGACCACCATTGTGAGCGCCTTTTCGGCATAGAAGCTCTCGGCCTCGCTCTGGGCGAAGGCGGCCTGCGAACTTGCGAACGCCAACAGCGCCGCTCCCGCACGTAACAGATTACGCGACATGTATCCTCCCCGTTTCTCGTCGGCCTGGAGCCAACGTTGTCGCGTAGTCTAGTCGAATGGCGCCGCCGCACAAGCGAGCGCGTCGCGCCTCAATTGCGAATGTTCTGCGTGAACCATTCGGTGGGCACTTCATGGCCCAGTCCCTGTTCGCGCGCGCGTTCATAGGCGCGGCCAGCAACCGCGAAGAATTGCGCGCCTTGCAGATTGCCGCGCTCGGACCATGTGATCTGGCTTGAATCGGTGCGGCCCTTCTTGCCGCCCAGAATGTCGGCCAGCGTCACCATCTTCTCGGGCAACATCGCGCCGTGTCCGCGCTTGCGCTTGCCGTCGCCGAACTTCTGGCGATCAGGGCGCGCCTCGTAAGCGATGTATTCGTCGTCGACGCCCATCTCTGGGCGCCCTGTTGGCGCGGGCGCATTGCCAAAGCGCAGGTAGACATCGACCCGGTCCATGGTGGCTTTGTCGGGCACGCCGCTGCCGCCGATATTGACGACGTGCTGACCCGGCTCAAGGCAGGCGCCGTCGAGCACGGGCACGGAGGAATCGGTGAGGCCGGCAATGATGTGCGCGCCGCGATAGACGAGCTCGGGCCGGTCGCAGGTTTCAACCTCAATCCCATAAGTCGCGCGCATTTCGGCGGCGAACGACTCGCGATTGGCGGGCGTGGGCGAGAACACTTTCAGCTTGCGGATGTTGCGCACCAGCGTGAACGATTGCATATGCGTGCGCGCCATGCCGCCAGAGCCCAGCATGCCGATGACTTCCGCATCGGGAACGGACATGTGCTTGACGCCGATGCCGCCGTCCGCGCCAACCCGCATGTGCTGCAACACGCCGTCATTGATGAACGCCAGCGGCTCGCCGTTCTTGATCGAGGTGAGCAAGATCAGCCCGCAGAACGTGCCCGGCTGGACGCAATATTTTTCCTGCGTAGTGGCGCCGTTATATTGCGTCTCGTAGATGATGTCGGACTTCATGCGAACCGCGAAATAGCCGCGCGTTGAGCCGCCCTCCATCGAACCCCATTGATAGTTCTTGCCGGGGTCTTGCGTGGGAATGCGAATGTCGATGCGCGGGCGGCAAACTGCTTCTCCGACCACAAGATCAGCGTAAGCCTGTTCGAGAACTTCCACCGTCTCGGCCATGGTGAGCACGCGGGAAATAACGTCGTTGTTAATGATAAGCGTCATGTCGCCTCCCGGGCGCTGTTGCGGTTTCTTGTTGGGGCGGATGTGGAAACTCCGCCCGGAGGCGGAGTTTTTGAAGCGTTAGACCGCGGGGCCGATGGAGCGCGGCTGCTGGATCACGCCGGTAAGTTTCTCCTGCGGCAGAGCCAGAATCGCGGGCTCGTCGAACGTGTCGCTCATGTCGGAAGGAACGCCGTTGGCCATCATGGCCTCCAGCCACTTGCGATGGATACGGGGATCCTGATCCTCGTATTCAATCTGGCGTCCGCCATTTTGAATCGACGTCGAGCCGCCGCCTTCAGCGCTCTTCTTGCGCAGCGAGATGAACGGATAACGGCGGCTGCCAAGGCTGCACGCCAGATAGCGCGCGGGCCGGTCGCAGGTGTTGAAGTGCTGATGGAACATCCAGAACGGCGGCGTATACATGAAGCCGTGCTTCCAGGGGAATTCCTTGAACTCGGAATCGCCCTCATGCCACAGCAGCGAATAGCCTTCGCCGTCGATGGCGTGCACATGCGTTCCAGCCGCATGGCGGTGGGCTTTCTTGTAACGGCCCTTGGGAATTTGCGATACGTGCGCATGCATCGTGCCGTCAGCCAGCACGAAGGAGACGTTGAGCGAACCCTTGCCGCGCTCGTTCAGCTCATAGAGCTTGAACCCCGTCAGATCGGGGACGAAATTCGTCTCCCAGATGTTGAGCTGGGCGACGCCGGCGCCGCGTTTGATCGTCACCAATTCGCCCTCGCCCGTGAACTGGTTGGGCTCGCCGATGCGCTCGGGGAATTGGCACGGGTTGTTAAAGACGAAATCGACGTTGTGATAGAGGTTCAGCGTCAACGGCGCGTCGTTGGTGACGGAGATGCGCACGCTCTCGCGGCCCGAGCCGTTGAATATCTGGTATTTGCAATTGAGCGGGATCGCGAACAGGGATTTCGGACCCCATTCAAAGCTCTGCTCCTGGCCGTTGGGCAGCCACAGCTTGGTGACGCCATAGCCTTCAAGCACGTAGCAGAACGCTTCATAAAGATGCGTTACCGGAATCGTGCTTTTGCCCGGCTCGACCTCGATAATATAATTAGCCATGAAGTCGCCGCGCCCGTGCGTATGGGCAAAGCAGCCCTTGGCGCCGTAGCGATCCCAGCGCTGCGTCTCCAGCGACAACAGGTCGTGGCCGAAATTCAGATGGATCGGAATGCCCTCCCCTTCAGCCCAGCTCAGATAAGGATCGTTGAGAAAACGACCCGGGTGCTCAGCGGTATTGTCTTCAGGGGATGACATGCTTTCCTCGCAGGTTATTGTGATTTTGTGACGCGTCCGTCAGGCCGAACTCTTCAGAATTGATCGGCGCCGCAGCTTGTGCATGCGGCGCCGAACGTCTTGCTTTTTGTTACTTCTTGGGCTTTTCCATCGCTTCCTTCAGCAGCGCCGCGGTCTCTGGCGTCTGCTTCAGCGCGGTGGCGATCATCTTGGCGATTTCTTCGCCATAGGCCGGCTCGACCGGCAGACCGAGCTTTTCAGCGCGCGCCTGAAGGTCCTTGTCTTCCATCGACTTGCGATAGGCGTCGCGAAGCGCCTTCAATTGCGGGGCGGGAACGCCGGGCGAGGCGGCGGTGAGGCGCGCAATCTCGCTCTGGCTTTCAATCAGGTCCAGCAATTCCTGACCCGAACCAGCCTTCACCAGCGTCTTCAACTGGGGCACGTCCTTCTCGGTCCCGCCGATCTGGGCGATCATGCGACCGTAGCCGTTCTTCACGAACTGGTCGATGGACGAGCGCGAGGCGATCGTGCCGGTAATCTCGCCGCGACGCATGGCAAGCTGATCGTCAGAGCCGTTGTAACCGGTCTGCATTCTGATCGGCAGCTTCAGCGTCCTCGTCAGGATAACCGTCTCGACATAGGAGGCGCTGCCAACGCCCGCCGTGGAGAAATTGAGCGGCTCTTTGCTCGCCGCAAGATCAGCCCACGACTTGATCGGCGATTGCGCTGCGACCATGAACACGCGCGGGTCTGCCGCGGCCTTGCCGACCCATGAGAACTTGTTGAGGTCGAACTTGATGCCCTCGTTGCCCACGATCTGATTGTAGACGAGGCCGGTGTTGAACGTGCCCAGCGTCAGTCCGTCGGGTTTGGCGGCGTAAATGGCGTTGGTGCCGATGAGATGGCCGGCGCCCGGCATATTGCGCACGACGAAGGTCGAGCCCGGCAGATATTTCTGCATATATTCTGCGACCAGACGGCCATAGGTGTCGTAGCCGCCGCCCGGAGCTGTGGCGACGATATAATTGACGGTCTTGCCGTTATAGAACGCGGTGCCGTCCTGCGCCTGTGCGGCGCCGGTTGCGGCTGCTAAAGCCACGAAACCCAGTGCGCTCTTGCTCAACAAATTCATGGTTATTTCTCCCTCTTTGCCTTGTAGGTATGACGCGCTCGCAGCGCGCGCCTAAAGCTTTTCGAGCAAAATGCTCGTGACGAAACCTGAATGGAGCTGAAGTTTCAACCCCCACGTCAGCGCGCCCAGCATGATGCCTGAGCCGACGACAGAAAACAGGGCGGCGCGGGCCAGTTTGAATCCGGCCTCTTTGTATAGATAGACCAGCAGGAACACGGGAACAGAGACGTAGAAGCCAAAAACCAGAATTCCGCCAATAAAGAGCAGCAAATAGCCCCAGATCAAAAGCTCGCGGCTCCTGACCACGGCGGTCGGATTTTCCGACACCGTAAACGCAGGCGCAATATCGGCAGCTTCGAATTCCATCTGGCGGCCTGTCATCTGCGACACGCGCGCCTCGGCTTTCTCCATCTCGCTGCGATCATCCCGCGTCTTCGCATCCGTAGCGCGCAGATCGAGAAACAATTGCAGAAAGCACAATAGCAGCGCCGGGATGCCGACGACGAACGGCATGAACCGGGCTTCGGCGGGATAGGTCGAGGCGACGTAGAGCATGATTCCAAAGATGGCGATCATGAAATACGTCATCGGATTTTGGGTTAATCCAGACAACTTGCTCATGAGCCTGCTCCCACCGGCATCGCATTCTTGCCACGCAGATTATTGTAAAGGGCGAGGCCGATGGTCGCCGCGATCAGCGCAATCAGCACCAGCGACAACGGCCGCGTGAAGAAGCTCGTCCCCCAAAGGCCGAGCGCCTTGTGCAGGGATTCTTCCGCGATCTTGCCCAGCACCAGTCCGATGACGAACGGCGCGCGCGGCCAGTCGTAGCGCATCAACCCCCAGCCGATGAAGCTGATAATCATCAGGATAACGAGGTTCTCCCACTGGCCTTCATTGGCGTAGGCGCCAACGGACACCAGAACAAGAATGAAGGGAACGATGACCGCCCCGTTGACGAAGGTCAGCAGCGCCACCCAGCGCGTGACGAACAGCAGGAACGAGACGGCGATGATATTGCCCACCACCAGCGCCCAGATCAGCGTCCAGACCAGATCAAGGTTCTGGGTCATCATCGCGGGGCCGGGCTGGATGCCAAGGATCAGGAACGCGCCCATCATCACGGCCATGCCCGAAGATCCGGGAATGCCGAAGAACAATGTCGGCAGCAACGAGCCGCCTTCCTTGGCGTTGCTTGCGGTTTCCGGCGCAATCACGCCCTCAACCGCGCCCTTGCCAAAACGCTCCGGCGTTTTGGAGGATTGCACCGCATGGCCGTAGCACATCCACGCCGCAGCAGAGCCGCCAAGTCCGGGAATCATGCCGATCACCGCCCCGATGATCGAGGTGCGGATGACGAGGAACCAGTGGCGCGGCACGTCCATCACGCCCTGGAACAATTGCCTGTAGGAGAAGCGCGCCAGCTCTGGCGACAGCGACGAGATTGAGCCGCCGCGCGAGGCCAGCGCAATCATTTCCGGCACGGCGAAAACCGCCAGCACGCAGGTGACGATGCTCACCCCGTCCCACAGGAACAGGTAATCGCCAGCGTAGCGCGCCGTGCCCGTCTGCGGGTCCATGCCGACGGTGGCCAGCATCATGCCAAACAGGCCAACGATGATGCCCTTGAAGATCTGGCCCTTGCCCGCAAGGAAGGCGATGAAGGTGATGCCGAGAATCGCCAGCAGGAAGAATTCCGCCGGGCTGAACGCCAGCACGACCGGCTCCAGCAGCGGAATCATGACCGCAAACACGCCTGCGCCGATGATGCCGCCCACGCCCGAGGCGGTGATGCTGGCGCCAAGCGCGCGCCCCGCCTCGCCCTTCTTGGCCATGGGATAGCCGTCAATCGTGGTGGCCGCGTCGTCGCCGTCTCCGGGAACGCCGAACATGATGCTGGAAATCTGGCCGCTGGTGCCATTGACCGCATGCATGGTGAGCAGGAACACCGCGCCCTGCGTCATGTCCATGCCGAAAACGAAGGGAATCGCGAGAGCAATCGAAAGCCGCCCGCCGATGCCCGGCGTCGCGCCAACGATAATGCCGATCATCACCGCAATGAGCATCAGGCCCATCGTATGCGGGTTACCTACCAGATTGATAAGCCCGGTCCAAATTGCATCGGTCATAAGACGCCGACCCCCCTCAAACGTCTATATACTTTCGGGCCCAAGTCTTAATGGCCCGATCGGCACAAGTAAATCGCAGCGCTGTGTTTTCCACCTGACGCGCAGGTATTTAACCGCTGTTTGCAGGCAGCCGCACACAAAAAAGGGGGCGACCCGAAGGCCGCCCCCTCAAATTCCAACCCGGACAAGCCGGATCGAAGGTGTGGATTAGAACGTGCGCTCGACGCGCAGACGGCCAGTCACGTTGCTGTCGGACTTGCTGAGAACGCTGCCAGCAGCAGTTCCGACCGTATTGCGAACGTCCTGGTTCACGCGAGCGTAGATAACTTCCACGCCGATTTCGAAGTTGCGAACCGGAAGCCAGGCGAAGTTGGTGCCGATGTTCCAAACCGTGGCGTCGCCGAAGCCGGTCGTGCCGTTCCAGGTAGCAGCCTTGGCGGAAGCCGGGGCGTCAAGCTGGCCGTAGGTGCCGAAAAGGACCGAACGGTACTGGGGGGTCCAGTAATGTTCGAGCAAGGCGGCGATGCCCCAAGACTTTACAGTCTCGATGCCGGTGCCGTAAGCAACGTAGCTCGGGTGGTTCATGACATAACCACCGACGTCGCGACGATAGGCGGACGACTTGAACGAGGTCCAGTTCGTGGTGTACTCGGTCATGCCATTGGCGTAGTTCGCGGTCAGATAGAGCGCGTCGCCCTTGGCCAGCATCGGCAGGTTGATCTTGGCGCCGGCGCCGATGGCGTAAACGCCTTGAGTGTCGTTATAGGAATTGGTCGCGGTCACTTCCGAGATGGAGCCGTAAGCGCCCATCAGCTGAATAGCACCCCAGGACTGGTCGATACGCACATTGGCGTTGACCTGCGGAGCCACGTTGTATGCAGAGTAGCTGGAAACATTGGTTTGACGGATCGTGGTGTCAACCATGTCCTGCACGGCGATCGTAGCGGAAACGCCGCCGCCGAACGTGGCGGTGTAGGCGAGCTGCTTGGCGCCGTTAGCGAACGAACCCCAATGTCCAGCGCCGTAGGTCAGGCTGGGCATGAAGGCGAAATTGTCGCGCGAAGCGCCGGCAGTGAAGCCAGCAAAGCGGACGAAGGCATTTTCAAGGGTCACACCAGCGCTGGACGAGGACCCGGCAGCAGCTACATCGAGAACGCCAGTCGTGCGGGCCATGCGAAGGGCAGCCGCGGTCTGAACTGTGCCCCAAGCAGTGTTGGTGCGAGCGTCGAACTCGATGCGGCCGCGAGCTTCGTAACCGATCGTGTTCACAGCCTTCTTGGAGGTCGTGACAGCGCCAGCGGCGTTAACGACGTCCTTGGCGGTGACGTAAGCGTAGTCAGCACGAACACGGCCGCCGATTTTCAGGCAGGTGCCGGAGCCGGGGATGAAGAAGAAGCCGGCGCCGTAGGCGGAGCAGACCTTCACGTATTCAACCGCTTATATAATAAGTATCTGAAATATATAGCCTTACATGCTGAATCAAGCTCAGAATCTGATTCTAACGGTCGACTTTCGATTCTGGACGTTCTGCTTTCAGGAAACTCGAAAATGTTCCTCCACCTTCGCCGCGCCCTCAGCCAGCATCGCCTGCGACAGATGGGCGTATCGCTCCGTTGTGGCGACGTTAGCGTGGCCTAGAAGTTTCTGGACCTCATAAATGGACCGACCTTCATTAACCAGCGCCGAGGCAAAGGAGTGACGTAGATCATGAAGCCGCACGTTTCGGAGTCCCGCAGCTCTGCGGGCCTTATCCCAAGCATAGCTGACGTCTCTGAGGCGCTCACCGGTTCCTAGGCTGGGAAAGGCGTAAGGGCTTTCGAGCTGGCGCGAGCCGATGGTGTCCCTCGCCAGCTCTAAAAACTTTGCTGCGCCATCCGACAGCGGGATATGCCTTGGCTTACCTGACTTTGACAGCGGCACCGTCCAAAGGCGTTTTCCTGCGTCTAGATGCTCCCATTTCAGGTTAAGGGCTTCAGACTTTCTGGCACCCGTTAGCAGCAGAAAACCGATCAGCGGATAGAGCATGGGATTGTTTGATTTCTTGACCGCAACCATTAG
>CAMCMI010000062.1 GCA_945875875.1 Rhizobium sp. Q54 | reverse complement strand
ATCGCGTCGCGCTGCGCCCATTCGTGATCTGGCGCTACAATAACAACCAAAGGTTCACGCTTCCAGTTGGTGGCAGAAAAACCGGGCCGATTATCCCACCATTCCATCGCTGCGATATCAGCCTCGCCGCGCTCCAGCCGCTCAGCCACTTGCCGATTGGGAGCTATCCACATTTCGACCTCTATACCCATCTGTCGCCGAAACGCTGCAATTGACGGCTGAAGAAGGTAAACACCAATATTGCTTGCGGCCGCCACGCGCAGACGGGGCTCATTAATCAGCTCTCTGGCGCGAGCAGCCGTTGCGATCAAGGCCCTCGCATAGGGCAAAAAACGCAAGCCGTATTTTGATGGTTTTACGCTCCTGTTTTTACGCTCTAGCAATGGCGCCGCGAGGTGTTCTTCTAGCTGACTGACGTGCTCGACGATCGTTGAAGGCGAAAGCTCCAGCACCTTTGCTGCGGACCTCACGCCGTGCGTGTCCAGTACGGCAAGGAAGCTGCGAACATGCGTCAGGTTGAGCATCGCCGATGTATCCGCCTTGGTCATCGCTATATGCTCAATCGCGCGGAAAATTTATGGCGAAAGTTGGGACACGACCTTGCAGTGCTTCGACGATGCTGCGGGCTGCGGACGCCTCGATTTCACGTCTGACATCGACCACTGCAGAGCCGATATGCGGCGTCAGCACCGTCTTCTCGACAGCCGCCATCAACCGCTCGTCGATGACCGCGGGCCTGTCTGGGCGCGCCCAGTCCTCGCACTCGAAGACATCTGCCGCATAGCCGCCCAGATGTCCGCTCAAAATCGCGTCAGCCACCGCAGACTCGTCAACCAGCGAACCTCGCGCCGGATTGACCAGAAGCGCGCCTCTCTTCATAGCCGCAACGGCCCCGGCGTCGATGATGTATTTTGTCGACGCCAGAAGCGGCAGCGCAAGGACCACGAAGTCGGATGTGTTCAGGAGTTCTTCCCTGGTCGCCAGCTTTACGTTGTCGCTCAAGTGAGCCGGTATGGAAGCCAGCTCGGAATCGTGCGCCAGAATTTGGCAGCCGAACCCGCAAAGTCGCGCGGCTATCGCCTGGCCTACTTTGCCAAAGCCCAGGATGCCAACAACAGACCCATCGATACCAGCTCCATAATGGCGCGGGCGCCAGCCATGAAAACCCTGCTGACGAATTTCGCGGTCGCCTGTCAGCATGTTGCGACCCAGCGCAAGCATCAGGCCGATAGCCAGCTCTGCGGTTGGTATGGTCAGGAGGTCGGGGCAGATGGTCACCCAAACACCTCGCTTTGATGCCGCCTCGACATCTATGTTGTCAAAGCCCTTGAGCGCGGCGCCAATGATCGTCAGCTTCGAACAATTGTCGAGAAATTCGTCGTCGATCTGATCGGGCATGAACGCCATGATCCCGGCTGCATCGCGGCAATGTGCCAGCAGAACGTCTCTGGGCCACGGCTCCTCGCCATCGTTTGCGATGACTCGCGCGACGCCGTCAAACAATATGCGCGTTTCAGGGAAGGTACGGTTCGTGAGAACCACAAGCGGTAGATCCATCATCGATTGTTTCTCTTGAGGCCGCGACATCTATTTGAGTGTCCTGCGCAAATAAGCGCCGATGCTGTCGACCACGACCACGCAGGCCAGAATCGAAAGCAAAATAGCAGAAACCTGATCATAGTTGAGCAAGCGCAGGGCCGCCATCAGCTCGAAGCCGATGCCTCCCGCGCCGACAATACCGAGCACGGCAGAGGCGCGGAAATGATACTCCCAACGATAGATTGTGACGTCAGTGAGCTGCGGCAGAACCTGTGGTAGAACGGCATGCACGATCACCTGCATTTGTGTGGCGCCAGCCGCTCTCGCCGCCTCCAGGGGTTTGGGATCGACGTGCTCGATCGCCTCTGAGTAGAATTTTCCAACCATGCCCACAGAATGCAGCGCAAGCGCAAGAACACCGGGGAGAGCGCCAAATCCGACGGCTGCAACAAAGAGCACGCCGAGAATGATTTCGGGCACCGAGCGCAGGAAAGCGAGGAGTGTGCGCACCGCAAAGTAGACGGTTCGGTGCGGACTGGTATTGGGAGCCGCAAGCAGCGCCAAGGGTAGAGAAAAGACGACCGCCAAAGCCGTCCCCGCAATGGACATTGCAAGCGTGTCGAGCAAGGGCTTCAGCCACGTCCGCCATCTGCCGAAGTCCGGCGGAACCATTTCGGAGCTCAGCTGCTGAATGGCCGGGCCGCTTTCAATAAATCGCCTGGCGTCGAAAAAACCTGTCAGCCACAAAGCAAACAAGCACACGCATATAATCGACCCGACAAGCCCCGCCCCGCGCAGAGCGGAGCGACGCTCGTCGGCGAGGATTCCATCAAAGGATTTCGACGCCATCAGGTCAGCCTCAGAGTTTTGCAATGTCGAGGTTCAGGATCTTCGCCATATCGCGAAGTATGTCGTAGTTCTTGTCGGTCGCAGGAGCGAGGCCGTCGATCCGGAACAGCTTCAGGATTTCGGGGTCCTTGAGTTCCAGAAATGCCTTCTTGATCGCGTCCTTGACCTCGGGCTTCAAATAACCTTGAACCGTCATCGGATAATTGGGAATGTTGTCGGACAGCGCAAGTTGCCTGACTTTGGTGGGATCAATCCTGTTGGTCTCTACGAGTGAACGAAAGATCGGCTCCGACAATGCACCGGCAGGAATTTGGCCGTTCGCCACGGCACGTGCGACGGCGTCGTGCTTGCCAAGGTGCACAACCTTGTAATCGGTGTCACCGATCAGCCCGATTTTGGCGAGATGCGCGCGAGGGGCAAGATGGCTTGATGTAGATGCCTGATCGCCAAAAGCGAACGGACGACCTTTAATATCCTTCAGCTCTTTTACCGGGCCATTTGCCGTGGCGATCAGGATCGATTGATAGTCTGGTTTGCCTTTTTCGACGCCGACAGCGAAAGGCTCTATTTCTGGCGCCCTTGATTTCGCAAGAACGTAAGAGAAGGGGCCAAAGTAAGCGACTTCGATGCGCCCAAAGCGCATGGCCTCAATCATCGACGAATAGTCCGTCGTGACGATAATCTCGATTTCCTTCTTGAGCGTCTGCTCAAGATACTTCTTCAACGGCTGCGCGTTCTGGATGAGCGTGGATGCGTTCTCATCAGGCAGTAAGGCCACGCGCAGCTTGTCGGGGTTTGTCTTGTCGGCCAGGGCGGGTCCAGCCGAGATCATCGCGCCGGCCACGAGAGCCGCTGTTAGAAGACTGCGACGGTTCATGATGTGATCCTCTTCTTCGGTTGAATTTTCTACTCGGCAGCTTCAAAGAGCACAGGGCTGCTGGCCTTGTAGTTTGTGTCGAGAGCGAACGTTCCGAATTCCGCGGGCGCCCCTTCGAAAACAACGCGTCCTTGCGCGAGGCCGATGATGCGATCGGCGAAGCGCCGGGCAAGATCAACTTGATGCAAGCTCACGATTGCGGTGATGCCGTCTTCGCGGCAAATGCGATGAAGATCGCCGAGCACATGCACTGCGGTCTCCGGATCGAGGCTTGCAACAGGCTCATCAGCGAGAATGAGTTCTGGCTCTTGTGCCTTCGCCCTGGCGATGCCAACACGCTGCTGCTGGCCACCGGAGAGCTGATCGGCGCGATGAAGCGCGCGATCTGCCAGCCCGACGCGGTCGAGTGCCTCAAGCGCCAGAATGCGATCCTTGCGAGGCAGGGGCGCCATTGTTCTGATCGTAGAATAGGCGGCGAGCCGACCGATCAGCACGTTTTCGAGCGCAGTGAGGCGGCCAATCAAATGGTGCTGCTGGAACACCATTCCCGTACGCTGGCGATGGCGACGCAGAGCAGATCCGCTTGAAAAGATCGAGCCCTGGCCATCAATAGCGACATCGCCTCGCGTCGGTTTTACGAGGCCATTGAGCGTGCGCAGCAAAGTGGACTTGCCCGCACCAGATGTGCCGAGGAGCACAATGAATTGACCTCGGTCGAAACGGACGCTTGTTTGTTGCAGTCCCGTAAAGCCATTCGGGTAGATCACTTCTACATTCTGAACTGAAAGCATTTGATCTCTCCGGTATCGGCACGAATGTTCGGCTGCACCAAACAAGTGGCGCTTTTGTTCGACTTCTTCGTTTACCGGCGTTGTTTGACAAGCAAATGACAATCATTCTGAGTTGGGCGAGAAGTTTCCATGGTCTAGCTGCAAGATGGCGCTGATTACGCTTCGCGCTCCACGCATGGGGCCGCAGGAGGATCGGCTACCACTCGCATGCGGTGCGTTGGCAGGACCGATGCGAAAAGCCAGTGGCTCCTCGTAGGCCGGCTAAGCGCAGTCGCCCCTGGTATTGGATGAGCGGGGCGGGGGCTGCTACTTCTCTGCACGGTATAGCAGCCAATTGTTGGATCCGAAGCGGGGCCCGACGGCCATTCAGGTCAACAAGCGGGAAGAGTTGCTGAACTATGCAAGATGACGGCTCTTGAATAAATTCGTTATACGGAAGTCATATTTCGTCGCTACCAGCCAACACATCCAGTGTGGGGTGCGTCATGAGCAAATTTTTATTAAGTGCTGTAATTTTGGCGTCCAGTATTCTTTCAGCTCCGGTTAATGCTGCTGATCCTGTCACAATTAATTTTTGGCACTATCAAAATTCGAATCGTGAAGTGTTGACGCAGACTATTAAGGAGTTCGAAGCTGCAAATCCGGGCGTAAAAGTGCAGGAGCTTTTCAAGGATCTGACCAACCTCGCAACTGAGATACAGGCTGCGCGCATGGTGGGCCGCGCGCCCGATGTCGCTCAAGTGCTTGCGCGCTTGACCATTGGCATGGTCGAAACTTCCAATCCTGTCCCACTGGAACGCGGTCCCGACAAGGGAGCCTTTCTTGCCAATGTAGCGTCAAATTTCCTCGCAACGGGCGCTTACAAAGGCAGCACCTACGCTGTGCCGCATTCCTTTGGTACACCTGTTGTTTATATTAACAGAGATCTATTCCGCGCAGCCGGCCTCGACCCAGATAAGCCGCCGCGCACATGGCAGGAGCTGCGCGAGCAGGGACTGCAGATCAAGCAAAAGACCGGCAAGCACGCGATGTTCGTATCCAATGGCGGTCGCGACGTCGGCCCCCAACAGATGCTTGTCAATGCAGGCGCCAATATGCTTTCGGAAGATTTCAGCCGCGCCACCTTCGCGACGCCCGATGCTATTGCCGCCATGCAATTGTGGCAGGATATGGCTGTCGTCGACAAGTCGGTGGCGGTGTTTACGGAGCGTGAAAACTACTCGCTTTTTATGGCCGGCCAGATCGGCATGATGGTGACTTCGATTGCCAGCTTTCAGGGTGCCCAGCGCTCCGCTAAGGGCGTGTTCGATATGGGCGTGGCACATTATCCGACCTGGGGCGAGAAGCCACGCCGCGTGCCCAATTCTGGTGCATCGCTCATGATTTTCTCAGAGGCCCCGCAACGCCGCGATGCTGCCTTCCGCTTCCTCGCTTACATGATGAAGCCGGAGGTTACTAATCGCTGGGCCGTGCAATCGGGTTATCTGCCTATAGCGCCCGGCGCGAAGAATGCCGACATTGTCCGCGCCTACGTTGCTGAAGAGCTGCGCTGGGGCGTTGCAGTGGCGCAGATGGACGATCTAGTCTCTACCGCACGTTGGCCGGGCACTCGGGTAGTCGAAATCCAAATAGTCCTGGAGAACATGGTTTCCGCCCTTTGGCAGGGCAAAGGCAGGGCGGCGACGCTCGTCCCCGCGGCCGAAAAAGAAATTACCCGCCTGATTGCAGCCGGCGCGAACTAAGCCTCTCCATCTAGCCGAGAAGGGCTGTGGCCGCATGTCGACAACAGCCGCTTCGACTGAAAGACTTTTATGACTCAGACGCTGGAACTTGTCGCCACGACTCGAATCGAGCGGACGGCGGCAAGACGAAAAATAGATCTGCGTCCGGCCGTCTTTCTTGCGCCCTTTGTCGTGCTGGTTGCGCTATTTACTTATTGGCCACTCATTCAGCTTGTCTATCTGAGCTTATTCAAGCTTAATCGCTCTGGACCAGATCGGTTCATCGGTGCCGATAATTTTCTCGGCGTCCTCGACAATGCGCAGTTCCACGACGCCGCTTATAATTCGTTGATCTACATTTTTCTGTCGATACCATTCAAGGTCTTTCTGCCAATTCCTCTCGCAGTTTTCATCTGGACGATGGGGGCGAAACTCGGGAATTTCTACAAGGCTGCACTCTTCCTGCCGACTTTGCTTAGCTTTGTGGTGGTCTCGATAGTCTGGATATGGATGCTCAATCCCGTAATGGGCCTGTTCCAATCGGTAATCGGGCCACTCGGGCTGCAAATGCCATCACTATTGTCGGACGTAGCGTCAGCCATCTACGTCATCATCGGGGTTGGCGCCTGGAAGCTCATCGGCTTCAACATCCTTCTCTATCTTGCCGGCCTTTCGGCCATCAGCCGTGACTATGTAGAGGCTATGCGACTTGACGGCGCCGGAGACTGGGTCGTCCTGCGTCGGCTGATCGTGCCGCTTCTTTCGCCAACGATTTTGTTCGTAGCAATCTCAACTGTTGTGTTCACCATCCAGCAGGTTTTTACGCCGATCGATGTGATGACACAGGGCGGTCCGCTCAATTCAACAACAAACCTGTTTTACCTCGTTTATCAGTACATGTTCGAAAGCTTTAATGTCGGCTACTCCGCCGCCGGCGCGCTTCTTATCTTTCTGCTCCTTGGACTTATCATCGCCGCCAAGATGATCTGGTTCGAGAAGCTCGTGCATTACTCCTGATGGCGCCGAGCATGCTCAAGCTTTCCCGCCCTTTGATGCTGGTTGGACATATCATCCTGCTGGTGACTGCGCTGTCTATTATCGCACCGCTCATCCTTGTGCTTGGCACCTCGTTCAAACCAGCGAATGAAATCTACGGCGGGCTACCATGGCCGCGCAAGTTTACGTTGCAAAACTATTATGACGTGTTCGAGAAACTGCCGTTCGGACGCTATCTCTGGAATAGTTTAGCCACGACGACGCTTCGTGTGGGCGGCCAGCTATTAATCGCACTTTTCGCGGCCTACGCTTTCGCGCGCTATAATTTTCCAGGGCGCGGGCTTTTGTTTGCACTGGTGCTTGGGGCGATGATGATCCCGCCGCAACTCACCTTTTTACCGATTTATTTACTGATCAATAAGCTGGGCTGGTTCGATACTTGGGCAGGGCTGATCGTACCTAACCTAGCGATGCCGCTCGCAGTATTCCTTTTGCGCCAGCATCTGTTGGCTTTCCCTAAAGAACTTTACGACGCTGCGGCGATGGATGGCGCAAACGAGCTGCGAATTCTTTGGTCGGTCGTACTGCCAAACATCAAGCCTGTCATGGCGGCGCTGACAGTCGTCCTTTTTGTCGATTGCTGGAATGAATATTTCTGGCCTTTGGTCATCACGGAAACCGACCACGCCATGACCGTCCAGATAGGCATCCGCCGTTTCCTCGACGCGGAGCGCGGCGACGACCTCGGGCCCTTGATGGCTGCGGTGACGCTCATCAGCCTGCCGGCGCTCGCTGTGTTCTTCGCCTGCCAGCGCCAAATCATCCAGACGTTCGTCTCCGTCGGTATTAAAGGATAGCGCCGTGGCCACGATACACTTTTCTCAAGTTTGCAAGACGTTCGGCGAAGTTACTGCGGTTGACCGGCTCGACTTAACGATCGCCGACGGCGAGTTCACCGTGTTCGTTGGTCCCTCTGGCTGCGGCAAGACCACATCGCTTCGTATGCTGGCGGGCCTGGACGAAGTGACGAGCGGGCGTATCTTTATTGATGAGCGGGATGTCACGCACGAGCAGCCAAAAGCACGCGACATGGCCATGGTGTTCCAAAACTATGCGCTCTATCCGCACATGACGGTCGCCGAGAACATCGGTTTCGCGCTGAAGTTGCGTCGGCTTGGACGGGCGGAGGTCGCCGAGCAGGTCAGCCGCGCGGCTGAAATGCTCGACATTGCCCATCTCCTGCAGCGCCGTCCGAAAGAACTGTCCGGCGGCCAGCGCCAACGTGTGGCCGTCTGCCGGGCGATTGTCCGCAATCCCAAAGTTTTCTTGTTTGATGAGCCGCTGTCTAACCTTGATCCGCAATTGCGGACGAGCGCGCGTGGCGAGATACGGGCTCTGCAACGGCGACTTGGCGTCACCTCGGTCTATGTCACGCACGATCAGATCGAGGCGATGACGATGGCTGACCGCATCGTAATCATGCGCGACGGCAAAGTTCAGCAGATCGGAACGCCCGTCGAGATATTCGAGCGGCCCGCAAACACCTTCGTCGCGGGTTTTATAGGCAACCCGCCGATGAATATCTTACCCCTCGCCGCGCTGGGCAAAGCTGCTGGCTTGTCTCCGCAGCTTGCTGGCGTTGATCAGAGCGAAACAATGATAGGCATTCGGCCTGAACATGTCTCGTTTGTCTCAGTGTCGTCGGCCGCCACAATCGCCCGTGTCGTGCAGATCGAAATGATCGGGACTGAATGTCTGGTGCACGCAGAGATCGGGGCAGAGCGCATCATTGCGCGCGTGGTACGGCCTCTTGCGCCGCGCATCGACGAAACGGTCGGCCTCGCCTGGCCCGATGATGAGATTCATTTGTTCGACGCATCCAGCGGGCGGCGTATGGGGCAAAACCTGAGGCTGAGTGCTTGATGTCTATATCGTTATACCTTGAGAGCGTCCGGCCAATGCCGGAACCACTTGCAGGCGACGCCTTTCACTTCGTGCGCCATGGGCAGACCGATCATAACTTGCGCCAAATTGCGCAGGGGCATCTGGATATTGCCCTCGACGATATCGGCCGCGCGCAGGCGTCGGCGACCGCTGAATTGCTCGTCGGCGGTGCCATCAGCCGCATCGTGTCGAGCGATTTGGCCCGAGCGCGCGAAACCGCGGAACGGATTGGCGCGCGTCTAGGCCTGTTGCCTGACTTTGACGCCGATTTGCGGGAGCGCTGCTTTGGTCCCTTTGAAGGGCATCCGGCAGAACCGGACCTCTGGGGACGCACAGCCGATGGCATGGAGACGCTGGAGGACTTTGCCGCAAGAATTGGCTGCGCGTTCGCCCGCCACATTAATGGGCCGGGTGTGTTGATAATTGCGCACGGGGGGGTGTTGCGTGTTGTTGCGCGCCTTCTTCAGGCGGAACTCCCCGCCGATGGCGTGCGCAACGCCGCGCCTCTGCACTTCTTCAGATCGAACATTGGCTGGACCATTGCCGATCTCGCAAGCATCAAAACCATCGATCAATTGACATAGTGGAGCCTCTATGACCCTAGCCGCAAGCAAGGATCGCCGCATCCTGCAGGTCTCCGACCTGCACTTGAGCGCAACTCGAGCCTATTATCAGGACAATTGGGAAATGGTCCTTGAGTGGATTGAGGCGAAACAGCCCGATTTCGTTGTTGTGAGCGGAGACGTCGCGCTTAGCGATCCGGACCTCTGGGAGGATTTGGCGTTTGCTCGGCGCCAGCTCGAACGGATCACCGTGCCTTGGCGGGCGATTCCGGGTAATCACGACATTGGCGACAACGTCGTTTCCGGTTCTATGTCTAAGCGCGTTAATGCCGACCGCCGGCAGCGGTGGCTCGATATCTTTGGCCTAGATTATTGGCGCGAAGACCAAGGCAGCTGGACGCTGATTGGCGTCAACACGCAGATCCTCAATTCTCAGGGACTCGCGGCTGAAGGTGAGCAGGCGCAATGGCTCGTCAAAACGTTGCAGGACGTGCCAGACGACCGGCCAATAGGTCTCTTTGTGCATAAGCCGCTATTCATGGACCATCCGTCGGAGACTGTAGTTCAAGCCAGTTGTCTGGAACTTGAAGCCCGCGAGGCGCTGATAGCACCGTTTGCCGGAAAATCGCTTCGGCTCGTCGCTTGCGGTCACAAGCATCAGTACCGCTCGTTCGGCCTCGATGGGGTGATCCACCTCTGGGCCCCGTCAACAGGCGCAGTCAACCATCCGCCCGACGTGAAAATGTGGGGTCTGCGCGAGGTTGGATTCCTCGATATACGGCTCGGCGACCAAGGTATCCGTCAACGGTTGGTCGGCTCGGACTTCTTGTTCCGCCATGAGTCCTACGTTCGCATCCTCGAGCATGGCTCGATCCTCAAATCGCCGGCCCAGGCTGCCCCCTGACGCGCAACTCCTTAATCCTACAGAGTCCGGGTGCTGTAGGTGTGCATCAAAGAGGTACGCTATGCATTTAATCGTAGACTTTGTTATTGAAGGCTAATTCAAAATCTAGACTAAACGACCAGCGAAAAAATGCGTAAAGTTCACCTGCGTATCAGACTGAGCGTGGGGATGACATCAGTGATTAGTTGTATCTTTTGACCGTTGCGGCCTTAACAGCATGGAGCGTGTTAATTACACGCTGCCAATGTGGCGCGACCTTGATCTGCTTGGACAAAAATCACGTAGTCTGTTGTACAAGCAGCTGAGCTGATTGCTGGCGATTTCAGGTCAGGTGTTTTGGAAGACTGAGCAGAAGTTGAGCTCTATGCACATTAGGAACATATTCCTGTTGTACAAGTGTTGTACAGCGGTGTTTAAGTGATTAAAACCCAACCAATTCAATGCTTTGCACAGCTTACGGTATGCGAAGCGTTAGACTTTTCTGCACGTAAAAAACGCAGAAAACTAAACAAAATCAACGACAAAAGCGACCTCAAAAGGTGGCTTTTTTGTTGCCCACATGTTGTACAGAACAAAGAGGGAACTAAAATCTAACGGTAGGAAGACGCTGAAAAAGGCTGCATGTTTTTACAGCCCCTGCACAGCCGCGCGGCGTCACCTCACCAGATGCATGAGCAGCACGAGTAATCTTCTTTCCGTTTTGTTAACGCAAGGCTCCTGGCTCAAACAGAACATGGGCACGTCGGTGCAGATGATTGAGCGCCATTACGGGCAGACCAAGGTGCTGGTGGGCATTGAACATGAGACGGCGCGACGCAAGAAGCAGAAGCGGCGGCCTGATCTGGCTCCTCCGACGGCGGCCATGATGGCTGCGTCTGAACCTGTGATCACAAGCGACGATGAGGATTGATCAATCTCTGCGACCCTCGGCGTTTCTATCATCACCATTCAAGTAGGCGGGCGGCGTGGCGCTATCGTGGATGCTGCTAGGCCGCGGACTCATTAGCGCGTAGCCAAATGCGGATTGATGCGAGCTTGACGAACGCCAGATAGTTGGCCGCGAGTTAGTCGTATCGGGTTGCGACTCGCCGACCGCCGCGCGGCTTGTTGGGCAGGATCGGCTTGATCGCGGTCCATTCATAATCGCTGAGTTCGCGTCCGCATAGCGGGCGCAGGCAAGTGGCATCGGTCCAAGCTTGCCCAAATCCAGTCGTCGCAGCAGACTTGGCCTCATACCGGTTGCCCATATGAAGAATGTCGGTCAAAAGAGCATCTGATTTCGGGGGAGCATCGGATGAAGCCGGACATTGAAATTGCGCAGGCGGCGCGGCTGAAACCGATCGGCGAAGTTGCGGCGGGCCTGAACATTCCCGACAGCGCTTTGCATCACTACGGCCGCCATATCGCAAAAATCGACAGCGCCTTTCTGCGCGAGATCGAGCCGCGTCCGAATGGCCGCATGATTCTCGTTACTGCGATTTCACCGACGCCTGCTGGCGAGGGCAAGACCACGACGACGGTCGGCCTTGGCGACGGTCTGAACCGCATCGGCAAGAAGACGATGATCTGCCTGCGCGAGCCGTCGCTCGGGCCCTGTTTCGGGCAGAAGGGCGGGGCGGCCGGAGGAGGCTACGCGCAGATCGTGCCGATGGAAGCGATCAACCTGCATTTCACCGGCGATTTTCACGCCATCGGCGCCGCGCATAATCTGCTCGCGGCCATGCTCGATAATCATATTTACTGGGGTAACGCGCTCAATATCGACACACGCCGCATCGTCTGGAAGCGCGCACTGGACATGAACGACCGCGCGCTGCGCTCGATCGTGTCTTCGCTCGGCGGCCCCTCGAACGGCTATCCGCGCGAGGACGGGTTCGACATCACAGTCGCATCCGAAATCATGGCGGCCTTTTGCCTTGCGCGCGATCTCGCCGATCTCGAGGACCGGCTCGGGCGCATCATCGTCGCCTATACACGCAAGCGCGAGGCGGTGACGGCGCGCCATCTCAAAGCCCACCGCGCCATGACCGTTTTGCTGAAGGACGCGCTGCAGCCCAATCTCGTGCAAACGCTCGAAGGCAATCCCGCGCTTGTCCACGGTGGACCTTTCGCCAATATCGCGCATGGATGCAATTCAGCCATCGCGACGCGCGCCGGCCTGAAGCTCGCCGATTATGTCGTGACCGAAGCGGGTTTCGGCGCGGATCTCGGCGCGGAAAAATTTCTCGATATCAAGTGCCGCCAGACGGGCCTCAAGCCTTCAGCCGTAGTACTCGTCGCCTCAATCCGCGCATTGAAAATGCACGGCGGCGTGGCGCGTGATGCGCTCGGGCGCGAAGATGTCGCAGCGCTGGAAAGCGGATTCGCCAATCTCGAGCGCCATCTCGCCAATCTGCGCGGCTATGGTTTGCCGGTCGTCGTGGCGATCAACAGTTTTTCGCAGGATACGGATGGCGAGCGTGCAAAGCTTCAAGCGCTCTGCGCGCGCGAAAAGGTAGATGTGCATGTTTGCACGCATTTCGCGGATGGTTCTGCAGGCATCGAATCTCTGGCGCACGCGGTGGCCAAGATTGCCGATGCCGGACCCGCCGGGGGGGCGAAAGACTTCGCGCTGCTGTATCCCGACGATGCTACGCTCGTGGTCAAGATCAGAACCGTGGCGCAAAAAACTTACGGCGCTGCCGATATATCGTTGGAGGCGGGCGCCGCTGCCGAACTGGCCGATTTCACCGCGCGCGGCTTCGGCCATCTGCCGGTGTGCATCGCCAAGACGCAGTATTCTTTTTCGACCGACGCCAATCTGCGTGGCGCGCCCACAGGCCATGTTATCAATGTGCGCGAGGCGCGGCTTTCTGCGGGGGCGGGGTTCGTCGTTGCCATCTGCGGCGATATCCGCACCATGCCGGGATTGCCGCGAGAGCCCGCGGCCGAGCGCATCGGGCTGAATGCGCAAGGACAGGTCGAGGGTCTCTTCTGATGGTGAGTCGCTTGCCTGAGCAAGACGGCATATTCAGTCTGAACTAATCGAGGCGAAGGACAATGCCTCGGCCGTAGCGCAGACTGCAACCTTCGCGTACGACACATCGACCGGCTATCTCTGGCATGATCCCGATGGGATCGGAGCGACGTCCTCGCGTACGCTTCTCGCTTTCCTGCCGGGCGTCGGGCCAGAGCCTCACCGAGATCGGCGTGGCGTTCAATCTATCGAGAAGTAGGCCGGAAAATTCATAAGCAAGCATCCCCTAACAATCCGTATCAGGCGTGGATTGACACCTAT
>CAMCMI010000061.1 GCA_945875875.1 Rhizobium sp. Q54 | reverse complement strand
TCAGCCACCATCTGCGCCACGCCAACGTCCGTGCCCTGTCCCATGTCAGGTTTCCCGAACCAGGCGGTCACGGTGCCGTCGGAATTAACGGAGATGTAGGACGCCAGACGGCGCGGATCGAGCGCGGGCCGTAGCGACACGCCAGCGGTGGGCACGAACGCCTGCGCCTTGACGCCGGGCAGGAGGACGGAAACGGTGAGCGCGCCGGCGCCCACGAGAAGGTTACGGCGATTGATCTGATGGTTCATGAAAGCCTCCCTCAAGCCTGCGCGACGCGCATGACAGCGCGCAAAATCGCCATGTGCGTACCGCACCGGCACTTGATCCCCGACAACGCTTCTTTCATCTGGGCTTCGGTTGGCTTGGGGGTCTTCTCAAGGAAGGCGGCTGCGGTCATCACCCAGCCGTTGATGCAAAAGCCGCATTGCGGCACCTGCTCGGCGATGAAGGCTTCCTGCAACGCGTGGGCCTTGCCGCCGCCAAGTCCGGCGAGAGTCGTGATCTTTGTGTTCTGCACCGAATCGACCGGCGTGACGCACGAGCGCACAGCCACACCATCGATGATCACGGTGCAGGCGCCGCACTGGGCGAGGCCGCAGCCAAATTTCGGGTTTCTGAGGCCAAGGTCGTCGCGCAACGCGTAGAGCAACGGCATGTCGTTATCGGCTTCAATCGTATGCGATTTGCCGTCAACATTGAGTGCTATTTTGGCCATGGGCCTTCCCTCCTTCATGGACCAGCTTCTTCGTGGCTGACCATTACTTCAGTGTGCGTCGTTTCTTGACGGTCGTAAAGCGGTCAACAGACGCTTTTAGACACGGCCTATATAAACACCGGGCAGTCTGCGTTGATTTTGTTTGGTAACATCGCCTAGGTTTACCCGCATGCGTCGCATTTGGCGTACGGATGAAACGGGCGAACGGGTGCTGGTGGACCGGGTCAAGCGCACCCGCCCCTGGTACTGGATGAGCGGGGCAGGGGGCTGCTACTTCTCAGTTTGGTACGGCAGCAAGATGCTGGAACTGAAGCCGGGCATTACGCCATTCAGGTCAACAAGCGGGAAGAGCTGCCCGATGGAGAGTTCAATGTCGAAGCGTCCCGCGCTCGATCGCCTCATGCTCGCCCAATTCACGGACTCACAGAACTTCTACCGACATGGCCTTGTCCGTGAGGTGCTTTATACCGAAGGCGTGGAATATGTCGGCGATAACGCAGGCGCATATTGGTTGCTGGACGAGATAGCCCTCGCGCAGCGACACATCATCCCGGTCAAGAGGGAAGACTTTCAGGTCTGGGATCTCAAAGTCCATGTTGCTCAGGCGGGCGTGCTGACCTGTGGTGACGGTAATGGGCGGGAAGTTTACTCAAAGCCTATGCCGTTCACGGACTTTCCCGAGCCGGGTATCCGCTTGTATTACTTGGACTGGGTGATCCATCTGCCCAGTGAGTATTGAAGGGAAATGAGGCGCACCAATCACTAAACCGCCGCATAGCGCAGCCTGTCACAGAGGCAGCCATTTCTCACACCCATGGCGACGCCCGTCATATTCTTGCTCGGGCTAATATGTGATGACCCGGTCAATCGCTTGCAGTTGGAGCGTGCATGGGGAAGCTCAATCTGCGACGTCCCGTTCACAAATGAGCGCCGATTCAAGGTGCCACTGGGATTCGTGGAGGAAAGGCCGGAATGATCTCGAACAATAGCGAGGCGGGCGCTGCGTCCGTCGGCGAGGCTGTCACGCGTACACTGTCGGGATCGGTGGGCTTCCTTGCGCACGCACTCGCTGTGTGCCTGTCTATTTACGTACTCCTCTATATTTCGACGGCGTTGCGTCTCATCGACGTGACGCTTTACGGCTCGCATCGTGCGCTCACCTATTCCTTCATCATCATTCTTGTGTTCCTCTATTATCCGGCCCGTCCGGGACGGTCGCGCACATACGTTCCGTGGTATGATTTGGTACTGGCGGTAGTTGGCGCTGCGAGTTCGCTTTATGCGTTCGTTTCATGGGACGCGTGGCTTTTCGGTGTTGGCATCCCGACTAGAACTGAAGAGATACTCGGTGCAGCGCTCGTTCTCGTTTCGCTTGAAGCGTCGCGCCGCTCGTTAGGGCTTGGTTTCACGCTTGTCGTGGCGGCCTTTGTTGTGTATCCGATGGTTGGGCACTTGCTGCCAGGCGTGCTCCGTACGCAGCCAAATACGTTCTCGGCCATCGTCCAGAACTTCTACTTTGCGGGCACGAGTAACGGCATCTTCGGCGCGCCGATGGAGATATTCACCACCACCGTGGCGATCTTCCTCATTTTCGGCAGCTTTCTCACCGTGACCGGCGCCGGCCAAATATTTCTTGACTCATCGCTCGCGCTCGCGGGTCGGTATCGCGCCGGCATGGCGAAGGTAGCCGTCATCGCCAGCGCGCTGTTTGGCACGATAAGCGGGGTCGGCGCGGCCAACGTCCTCGTTACTGGCAGTTTCACCATCCCGGCCATGAAGCGGCTAGGTTACCGGCCGGCGCTTGCTGGCGCCGTCGAGGCCGCAGGGTCAACCGGCGGGCTGTTGATGCCCCCTGTAATGGGAGCGGCCGCCTTCCTGATGGCCGACGTGCTAGGCGTGCCATATATGCACGTCGCGTTGGCGGCGCTGATCCCTGCGATACTTTACTTTCTCGCCGTGTTCATGATGGTCGACTTCGAAGGCGCGCGCGACGGCCTGCGAGGCGTACCTGTCGAGGAGATACCTCCGGCGGGAAAGACCCTGCGGAATGGCTGGTTCCTGTTCGTCGCGATCGGCGCGCTGCTGCTCGCCATGGGCTGGCTGGGTTTGCCTGTTGATCAGGCCGCGTTCGTTGGTTTAGCGGTTCTCGTCATTCTCGCCGCAGCCCGTCCCGGAGGCTTACGCCTGCGCGGCTCGATGGCCGCGCTGGAGGAGGCCGGCAAGCTCATGGGCGCGCTTGGCGTCACCGGCGCCGCCGTCGGCATCATCACGGGCGGCTTCGCGTTGACCGGCCTTGGCGCAGTGCTGCCGCAGGCGTTGCAATCGCTCGCCGGCGACAGCCTGCTGTTGTTGCTGATCTTGTCGGCGGTGTCGGCGATCATCCTTGGTATGGGCGCGCCGCCAGTACTCGTCTACGTGCTGCTTGCGACGACCGTAGCGCCGGCCATTATCGAAGCGGGCGTGCCGCGAATGGCTGCGTACATGTTTATCTTCTACTATGGCCTTCTTTCGATGCTTACGCCGCCTGTGGCTCTGTGTTCGATGATCGCGGCGCGCGTGGCCGGCGCAGATTTCTGGAGAACATCGATCGACGCATGCCGCCTCGCCATTGTCGCCTACGTGATCCCGTTCTTCTTTGTCTACAAACCGGTTCTTCTGTTTGAGGGTGAGCGCACAGATCTCCTTCGCGCGTTCGCCTCGGCGGTCGTTGGCGTTATAGCGTTGAGCGGCGCTCTGACGCGCTATTTCTTCATTTGTCGGTTAGCGTGGTGGGAATGCGCTCTGCTCGGCGTCGGTGGCCTCATGCTGTTTTCACCTGAACCCACAACCGATCTGTGGGGCCTCGTCTTGATTTCACCCGTCGCCGTGATGACGCTGCTGGCGCTCCAGCGCAAGAGAATGGTGGCGGGGCCTTAATTTTGAAGATCGCCGCCGGCCGCAGGGCCGGGGTGCAGAGCGGAGGAAACCGAAATGAAGTACGCGCATGCCAAATTTTTCGTGCGCACGGCGGGCACGCTTGCACTCTTCGTCGGCGGGCTCTTGGCGACAGGCGCGTTTGCGCAGACGCCAAAGATCATGACCGCCGCAGTGCCGCCCGAAGGCAGCACCGGCTATGTGCTAACGGCTGCAATCGCAAAGGTCGTGACAGAACGTACGCCCATCGAACGTATCACCTTGCAGACCTTCGGGGGCGCTGCTGGGTGGCCCGCCCGCATGCAAACCGGCGAAACGAACTTCGGGTCCCATTGCGGCTTCAAGCTGGTTTAAGAAGCTTACTACGGCAAAGGGCCGTTCGAGCGGCTAGGGCCGCAGAAGAACGTCCTCAACATGATCACGGGCCACGGGCTGCCATTTTCCATGAGCGTCATGGATCCGAAGGTTCGTACCATTCAGGATCTCAAGGGCAAAACGGTCTTCGAGATGACGGCGCATGAGGACCATAAGATGGCGACCGAAGTCGTCGCAAAGGCGGCCGGCCTGCAACTCGGTCGCGACCTGCGCGTCATTCCGGTGCGTTCGCCGCAGGTGGCGATCCAGGGAATGCTGACGGGGCGTGGAGACGGCTTTTTCTTCGGCCTCATCCCTGGCCTCGCCGAGGTTCACCAGTCGAAGGGCCTGCACACAGTGCCGCTGTCTGACGACGTGCAGGAGGCCGTCGTCAAGGTGGAGCCTGTTTGGGGCCGCACTGTCATCAAGGCTGGCGCCCCTCCACTTCGTCCCGAGACGGACACGCCCACGATCGAGATCATGTGTGGGCTGGCTGCCGGGGCCCAGACAAGCCCCGACGTGGTGTATCTGGTAACGAAGACAATCTTCGAGCACCATGACGAATGGCGCAAGGCTCATCCGCTCGCAAATCAATGGACAATCAAGCGCGCCGTCCAGATCATGAATGCGCCTTACCATGAAGGGGCCATTCGTTATTATCGCGAGAAGGGCGTTTGGACCGACAAGCATGATAGCAAGCAAAAAGAGCTCATCGCCAGAAAGTGACATATGGAGGGGAGCGGGCAGCCGCTCTCCGCTTATTATGATGGCGAGATGCTTAAGATCGAGGGTGCGCCAGCGCCGCATTCTTAACGCGCAATAAGCGCAACAGACGGAGTCGCGAGCTATGTCTGCAGGCCGCTACCAGATGTATAACGAGAACAAGTTCAAGCTCGGTCTCTTCGGCGCCAATTGCTCGTCGGGACGGGCTATCAACAAGCTGCCGGAACGCTGGCTTGCTGATTGGGACAGCTGCTCGACAATGGCCAGACTGGCAGACGATGCGGGTATTGATTTCATCCTGCCGATTGGACGCTGGAAGGGGTATGGAGGTCCAACTAATTTTCAGGGCACGACCTATGAAACGGTTACATGGGCGACCGGGCTTTTGGCGCAGACAAGCCGTATTACCATTTTTGGAACCGTTCATGCGCCGATGTTCAATCCGCTTGTGGCGGCAAAGCAGATGGTGACAGCCGACCATGTTGGCAAAGGACGTTTCGCTCTAAATATAGTGGTTGGCTGGAACGAGCCGGAATTTGATATGTTTGGAGAACAGCAACGACCACACGAGACTCGCTATCAATATGCTGATGAATGGATCTCGGCGATCAAGGAAATGTGGACCCAGCGGGATGCGTTTGATTTCGACGGAAAGTTTCTTCACCTGAAGAACGTCGTATCGGAGCCAAAGCCGTTCAATGGAACGGCGCCGCTTCTCATGAACGCAGCAGCTTCAGACGTCGGCCGCGATTTCGCGTTGCGACATTGTCACGGCTTTTTTACAAGCTTCCGTGAGTTCGATGTGCAGAAGGCTACCGGCGCGGTCAGCAGCATCAAAACGCAGGCACAAGAAATCGGCCGAGAGATCGACGTGTATACGCAAGGACATATTGTTTGCCGCCCCACACGTCAGGAAGCGGAGGATTATTTCCACTATTTTACAACTGAGGGCGCTGACTTTGAAGCCATTGAGCAGATTTTGCGCTTAAAAAACGTCACGCCTGAGAACACGCCGGATTATGACGCTCGGGTAAAAGCTGTCCCGCTCAGCAATATTGGCTATCCGCTCATCGGGACGCCGGACGATGTCGCGGAAAAATTAAAGCGCATTCACGACGCAGGGATTTCGGGCATCGCGTTCTCGCTCGTAAACTACGTCAAGGAATTGCCTTTCCTCGCACAGGAATTGTTGCCTCGACTCGCGCGTCTGGGAATGCGCGTTCCGTAGGCGTCGGTTACGTTATTGATCGGGTTCGATCTGTGCAAACTTCGCCGCAACATAAGCTGAGGTAGATAAATGCCTTTTACAATGTCACAATCTGCTTTGCCGGTGTTCGTCAATGGACTAAACGCCCTCTCGGGTATTCTCGACAAAGCGATTGAATTTTCAGCAGCAAAAAAGATCGATGAAGCCGTTCTTCTGCCAATGCGCCTTTCGCCGGATCAGTTTCCGCTGGTTAGGCAGATTCAAATTATGACGGATTCAGCCAAGAACGGTTCGGCAAGAGTCTCTGGCGTCGAGGCGCCCAAGCACGCGGACAAAGAAGCGAGCTTTGCGGAGCTGAAGACGAGGATCAAAGAAACAATTACATTTCTCGAAACCATTGACGAAAATGCATTCAATGTCGGAGCCGACAAGCAGGTCGTTTTCCCCCTGGGAAAATTGTACAAAGGCGAGATGAAAGGTGACGACTACGTCACGCATTTCATGATTGCGAATTTCTACTTCCACTTCACCACGGCGTACGCAATCCTGCGTCATTGCGGCGTCGATATTGGCAAGATGAGCTTTCTTGGTTCAATTCCGATGACCCGCACGGCGGTATAGAAGAGGTAGATAAGCAAAAGCCGAGCGTCCAGCCAAATTTGGTCTGTAATCATCTGTCAACCGAAAGGATATCGGTTGATGCAATATGCAGCAGACGCACAATAAGGATTGTAGCTTTATGTTACTATGAGAATTCGTGGCTGATTTCTCGACCCCCATTGTACCCTGAAAATCAGCCTAAACTCGCTTCGCCACGCACGCATACAATCAGCGCCTGCCAGGCTATTTTGTGGGATTACTGCACTTGTTTTTGGGTAGCTCGATAACGCTCTTGATCCATACGCAACTCGATATTTATGGCCAATGTGACCAAGGCCTGCGTGCTGATAGGACGAGACGAGCCTTTGGTTGCGCTGAACCAGCTGGGCTTTTGACAGCTGAAGTGATATTGGTTTTCAGTGATATCCAAAGCCAGAGCCGTTTCAAAAAGACATTCTGATAAATCACGATATTGCATATGAGTATTAGCCAATAACTCACATCGTACCAAGCTCTGATCCCATCAAGCGTGAATTTCAGATGGCCGATGCTGCAGAGGATGCAAGGCATTTCTGGAAGCGGGTGAACTATAAGCTGTGGGGTGTAGAAAACTTCACAATCAGTTCATTGCGTGAGCGATGAACTTGGTCAGTTATCATGCACGTCGTTGTCTTCGTATATAGAACAGCTTGATCGGCCTCTTTATGCAGACAGCGGAATTCGCACTCTGCATGTTGAACATACGCCTCGCTTTAATCAACGCGCGCTAAACCAGATATCGCCATAAGCAGCTTCGACATTTCCTCCGAAATTGTCTGCATCGCTCATTAGCGCTACGGCGTCTATTTCTGTGATGTCCTCACCAAATGCACGGCGAAGGTCTTCGCGGACATTGCGTTTGTGCTTTGCCCATTGGCTCACCTTTTCCCTGCCCGAGTTGAGCGCCAGCAATTTCACTTGAGATGTATAGGGGCTCGCCCATCGGCTTCCGACAGGGCGAGCGCTCGACCACACATAGTTCAGCGAGATTGAGTTCATACCCATTAAGCCGCGTTCGCGTACGACATAGACGCGCGCCGGAAAATCGTCGCCTGATTTCGTCGCCTCATTGATGTCTTTGTAGACGCCGCTTACCTTCCACGAGAAGTTGATGAATGGTGTCTGCGTCAGGTTGATCTTAACCTTGCGAAACCGGCCGGAGGCGCCTCCGTCCGTACGCGCGGAAAGCACACGAACGCCACCATCACTGACGATGCGATACTCAGTCTCTCCCTTGAATGAGCGGTTCTCCCAACCCTGCAAGTCGCCCATCGAGAAGCGGCCGACTGCTACGTCCGCCATCTCTTGCGCGAGCGTTGGAGTGGGCGCAGCGAGCAAGGCGGCTAGCAATGCCCCAATCATGCTGAGGCTTCGGGTGCGGTTGCACATCGTGGAACTCCCATGGGTCTTTCGAGTTCGCGACTTCTCGCTTCTGGCAATCGAGGCTTGCAGCAGCCACGTCATCAGCTGGTCCGTGGAATATAGCGCGTATCGACCGCATTCAATACACCGTCCAGACCTTCGAGCTGTGGACTAAGCCTAATGCGATCAGGCGCAATCAGGCAGGCTGGCTCGGGCTGGACATGCCGGTCTCAAGTTAAAGCCACATATGGCTCCCACCACAGATCCATCCACTGATTCAGATCAGCAGCCCGTCCATCAATCGGGAGCATCTGATAAAAAAGAGCAATTCAAAATCTGCAACGTCGAACTCGCATGAGGAATTCACACAAATCAAATCATCAGCTGCCGTGGTTATCAAAATACATCATGGGCTCTGGCCAAAAGCGGGATCAGACGGGCTGCCCGTTGCGTCTCACGATGATGGGTGCGCCAGTCGGCACGCGACCGTAGAGGTCGAGGATGTCCTCGTTGAGGAAACGGATGCAACCGTTGCTGTCCTCCTCGCCGATCGTCCACGGTTCATCGGTGCCGTGCAGGCGGTACAGCGTCTCATGCCCGCGCTGCGTGACGTAGAGGGCGCGCGCGCCCATGGGATTTGTGACCCCGCCGGGCATGAAGGCGGGAAGGCTTGGATCCTCGACGCGCATGCGCGCGGTCGGTGTCCAGCTCGGCCAGATCGCCTTGCGGCCGACGGCGGCGGGGCCGGTCCAGCCCTTGCCATCCTCGCCGACCGCGACGCCGTAGCGGATCGCGGAGCCATTCTTGAGCACCAGCCGGGCATGTTTCGTGTCGAGATCGATAATGATTGTGCCCGGGGGCTCCCGACCTTCGTGAGCCTCTTCAGTTCTGCGAAAGCGACGGGACAGCTTCGTCAGGTCGATCAATGGTATATCGAAGGGCTCGTCTGGCTGGAATCCGATCAGCCAGTCTTCGAGTTCGGACACAGCGAGCTCGCGCGCCGCCTGTTTGCGAGCATTGGTCGCCGGTGGCCCGATCAGTTCGCGCGCCGTTGCGCAGCCCGAAGCGAGGCCCGCGGCGGTCAGTATGAAACCGCGGCGTGTCAGAGAAAAAGCGTCGGTCATCGCAGGCATTGTATCCCAAGCGCTCGGAGACGATTCGCTCCACTTGGCCGTTACTTAATGCCATGCTTACAATTATTATCCACTCTGGGCAAAGGGGTGGCTAGAAAATTCTGAACTCCTTGGAATGACGACGAAAAATTGCGTCAGACAGCGGGTTAAAAGCGTGCAGTCCTCATTGATAAAAAAGGGCAGATCGGCCTCCGAAGAGTTATTTTTTCGCGCACGTTAGTTCAGCTTTATTGCCTACGATATATGAAACTTAATAATTAGTTTGCATGGCTCAAGGACGCCACAAAACTGGACATTTTGTCTTACAGCTGACTGTGCAAGTCGATTGACGCCCAGTATCTGGACCCCGACCATCGCCATGCCCGTTTTGACTGCGATGACGATTGTGCCGGGGCGCTGCTTGCGTCCTGATGTGCCTGATGCAAGGCGCGTCAGGCGCCGGGAACGGGTCAATCAGAGCGCGTAGCGCAGCATCGCCAGATTCTCCTCATCGAGCACGAGGCGCACGCCGAGAGTGCCAGAGCCCGACAGAACGGGCCGCTTGCGCAGGCAGATATCCAGCGCCTTGATCGCAGGGTAGGCAGCGCAAGCCTCCGCGATAAGCGTGATCAGCCGCTCTTGCGTTTCATAATGCCCGTCGCGCGCCAGAGCATCGATCTGGCTGATCAACGGATCGTAGTCGAAAACATGCGCCATACCATCTTGTGCAATAAGGACGAGGTCCGGCGCGATGGTCATGGTCAGGTCAAACAGATGCACGTCGGGAACGACGTCTTTGGGGCCGTATGTCCCGATGCGCGCTGCAAGTTGCAGATCTCTCAGTTCAATATAGCTATGTTTTGGCAAGGTAGGCTCCGTTTTCACGCGCACTCAGCCACGGTCTCTGGGATACGGTCATTTACACCATCGCCAATGGTGCAAAGTATGAGAAACGCTTGTAGAGATTGAGAGTGGGCAATCACATCTTTTCCTATGACTGTCAGAACCTTGGGGACCTTTATAATGAGCATTCAGCTCGCTCCACCGCGCCAAATTGGCCATTCGACTATGGTCGTCCCTCCAATCGGTCTCGGCTGCATGTCTCTCTCTGGCGTATACAACAAGATCAGCGACGAGCAGGGTGAGGCGATAATCCATGCAGCACTCGACAACGGCGTGACCTTCCTCGACACGGCTGACGCCTACGGCGCTGGCCATAATGAGGAACTTGTCGGCCGCGCCATCAAGCATCGACGCAATGAGGTGAGCCTGGCGACAAAGTTCGGGAACCTTGGCGGTAGAGGCGGGAAATTTGCCGATGGGCGGCCAGACTTCGTGATTGCTTCCTGTGAAGCGAGCCTGAAGCGGCTTGGAGTGGAAGTCATCGATCTTTATTATCAGCATAGAGTCGACCCTGAGGTGCCGATTGAAGACACCGTGGGAGCGATGGCCATGCTCGTCCAGCAGGGCAAAGTCAGAGCCCTCGGATTGAGTGAGGCCTCTCCAGCGACCATACGCCGTGCGCATGCAACGCATCCGATCGCAGCCATTCAGAGCGAGTATTCGCTGCTTTACCGTGAACAGGCTGAAGAAACGCGGAAACTCACGCGTGAACTGGGCATTGCCTTTGTCGCTTACTCACCGCTGGGGCGCGGTCTGTTCACCGCCGCCCCTGAGCGATTGCGGCAAATCGATGCCACGGACTCCCGCAAACGACATCCACGATTTCAGGACGAGAACATTGAGCGCAATCTCGCTCTTTCGCAGTCGCTGGCGGCAATTGCAGAGCGGAAGAGGTGCTGCGTCAGTCAACTCGCGCTCGCGTGGCTTTTGGCCCAGGGTGACGATGTGATTGCGATCCCGGGAACCACCCGGATTGCAAACCTGATTGAGAATGCAGGCGCGCTGCGCATTTCTCTATCCAAGGAAGATATAGCAGAGATCGAGGCGCTCATCCCGCCGGGCGCCGCCTCGGGCTTGCGCTATCCCGCAGCTCAGATCGGCAGCATATATATTTAGTGGCGCTTCACGCGCCGCTGACCAGTTGAAACCAAGGCGATGCTTGAGCCGACGCAGCGCGCTATCGAGCGTGCGTTTTTAATTAGGTCCAAGCTGACAGCGGTCAGCGCCGCCTGCACTGGGTCAGACCGCTTAGGCGCTCAACTTGGCTCAATTGGTGGCAGGCGCGGCTGTTCCTGCCCGACTGGCGTGAGCCAGATGGAACAATGAAGGTCGCTACTTGCAGCTATTGCATCGCGACGTCGAACAAGACCTCATTTCGACGCAACGGCCCCGGCGTGAGCGGATCGTTGTAATAGGCATAAGTCGGCACACCAACGACCACGATGTTCCGGGCAGCCAGCCACTCGCGCAGTGTCTTTTCATGAGCGGCTATCGACGCATCGGTTCCGACGCCTGAAAACCGGATCGCAGCGCGACGGGTAGGTGGCACCTGCAACAGGCGGACATCATCGCTGCCCGCCCGAGGCAAGGTCTCCAGCGTGTATGTCTCGGGCATGATGAAACGAACAAGCCACGCCCCATCTGCCGATGGCGTCTGGGTAACCGGCGCCGTCATGGCGATGGTCTCGCGGGTTTGGGTCACGGGCGCTGTCATGCTGATGCTGTCACCGCTTCGATTCTTGGCAAAGATATAGCTGGCCAGAGGCGAGAACCCGGCACGCACGGCACTGTTCCTGTCGCCCCGCCGAGTTACTTCAGCGACGACGAGCGCCGGGTAATCGCGGACCTCAATGACGCCGTCCAGCGTAACGCTGACGTAGCTCGGTTGTTTGACATTGCTCACGACGTAGGCCCAGGCTCCGATTGCAACCACAGCCAACCCGCCGATGATGCCCAGCCCGATCAACATGGCTTTCCTGACTTTTCTCATCCCAACACCATAAATCAGGCGATGTCGCGGGTCGAGCCAGATGATGATTTCAAGCGGCCTAACTGCCCCAGTCAATGTTGCAGGAGGCGGGCAAACCATTGTGGCGTCAGGTGTATACCGCGTGAGTTTGTCGGCGTTGCGCCTTCTTGCTGGTCGCGATCCGGTACACTTTGCCTCCGCTGTTTATAGCTGCCGCCTGCCTCTGTTATTTTAAGCGTACACTGATAATCTGTTGTAGATTGAATGGGATGTCATTCGCTCGGACCTTGTGAACAGTACAGTAAGGAAAGAAATGCCTATATATCGGCTCATGGTTGCGGACGTCGACTCGCCCTCGTATTTCGTGGCGACGACGGCGGTCAAGCTCGGTTTCTTCAAGCAGCAGGGCGTCGACGTCGAATTCGTGCCTGAATATGGCGCCAAGCATGGGCCCGAGCAGCTGCGCGACGGCGGCATTCATTTCTTTGGTGGGCCGGCGTTTGCAGCGACGCGCGCCTTCCCGGCCTGGAAGGGCGCCAAACTGCTCTGCGCGCTATCGCAGAACTCTTATTGGTTCATGGGCGTGCGCAATGACCTCGACATTCCGCGCGGCGACATCAAGGCGCTGAAGGGTTTGCGCATCTCCTCGTCCTTCGCGTTTCCGCGCACGGCGCTGCGCCACATGCTCGTGGAGGCCGGCCTCGACATGGACCATGACGAAGTGCGCATCGTCGAGAGCTTGCCGACGACTTCCGAGTGGCACAGCCGTGATGGCGTGTCGGCGATCCAGCAGAACCATGCCGATGGTTTCTGGGGCAACGGCATGCGGCTGGCGCTCGCCGAAAGGGCGGGCGTCGCGAAGTTACATCTCGACCTTCGCCGGGGCGACGGGCCGCCGGGCGCGCATCGCTACAATTTCGCGGCGCTGACGGTCACCGACGCCTTGATTGAAAAGGAGCCCGAAGTCGCGGCAGCGGCCGTGCGCGCGATCGTCGCGACGCAGAAGGCGCTTCAGGCCGATCCGTCTCTGGCGAAGAAAGTCTGCGATGAGCTGTTTCCCGGTGAAGAAGAGGCGGAGGTCATGCCAATCCTGATCGGCCGCGACGCTCCGTTCTATGATGCCGCCATCTCGCCCGAGGTCGTGGATGGATTGAACAAGTTCGCAATGGCAAACGGGTTGATCGACAAGCTGCTGGCTCTGGAAGATATCGTAGCCGAGCGGTTCCGCCATCTTTGGAAGAGCTGAAGCGCGCCAGCAGAGGGATCTGAGGCCAGAGTTTGGTGGCACAGAATCCTTCCGTCAGTCATGTGACGCCTGCAACGCGACATGCCTCGGCGCGTGAGCATAGAACTCCAACACTCCAGTCTTGGAATTGCGCCCGCAGCGTCCCTGCGGGCGTTTTGCGTTTCAGCGCTACTCGTTCCTTTGCCCCTGAGCGGATGCCGCGCTGGCTTCCAGAGTCCAGGCTAGTGTCCATCGAGAGGCCGGCGACGGCCAGATCTATGGCGCGCGATGCGGGCTTCCGACAGACAGATGCCCACCGCTCACCCTCCTGCGGTCGCTGTATAAAAGTATTTGGGCTGACTCATTATTCAGAGCGGACCTGTATTAGGCTGTTGAAAGGTTCCAGTCTTTCAGCTCGGTTTTGAGAAGCGAGAGGAAGTTTTGCTGGAATGGCGTCGGGAGCCAGTGATTGGCCCCCATCGACGGGTCCATTTTCAAACTTAGTTCAAGTTCGGCCTTAACGCTAGCGCGGTCGGCGTAGCTGGTTTGGGTTGCGGAGCCGACCGCTCGGCCAAGGCTGGCACAAAGACCTCTGGAGCCGGGGGCTTGTAGCCTAGGGATCCGTGAGGTCGCACGGTGTT
>CAMCMI010000060.1 GCA_945875875.1 Rhizobium sp. Q54 | reverse complement strand
CTGTCCGTGCTGGGGGCGGCTCCCGGCGCTGCGCTCGCCCGCATGTCAGGCTCGGGCGCCACATGCTTTGCTTTGTTTGCCGATTGCCGGGCTGCCGCGCGCACCGCCAAAGCGATCCGCCGTCACCACCCGGAATGGTGGGCGAAGGCCACGCTGCTCCGCTGATTTTCCGGCATGCCCGCCAGCCGCTGAACACGCCTCTTGCGTGATTACGTTTCAGGAGCCACAAGCCTCGCGTTGGTTAAGCGGGGCGGCCAAGAAAATGAAACTGAGTGGGGGAAGCGCGCGCGTCAATGCGTTGATGGCGCAAATGAGCCTTGGCGAGAAGCTGGGACAAATCTCCATGCTTGCCGACGGGCTGGTGGAGACAGGCCCGCCCGGCCCGCACAATCCTTTCAACATGATCGTGGATGGCCGCGTCGGCAGCCTGCTCAACGTCTGGGGCGCCCATCTGGTGCGTGAGGCGCAGCGCAGGGCGGTGGAGGAAAGCCGGCTTGGCGTGCCGCTGTTCTTTGGCCTCGATGTGGTGCATGGCCACAAGTCGATCCACCCCGTGCCGATTGCGGAAGCGGGCTCCTTCGACCGCCAGTTGTGGGAAGCGACCGCACGCGATTCCGCCATTGAGGCGATGGCCGACGGCGTTCACATGACATTTGCGCCGATGATCGACGTGGCGCGCGACGCCCGCTGGGGCCGCATCGTCGAGACGGCGGGCGAAGATCCTTTGGTTAATGCAGAATTTGGCCGCGCCCGGGTGCGCGGCTATCAGGCGCCCGACGAGAAGGGGATCATGCGTTTGGCGGCATGCGCCAAGCATTTCTGCGCTTATGGCGCCGTTGTGTCGGGCCGCGATTACGCCGAGGCCGACGTGTCGTGGCGCGCGCTTGAAGAGATTTACCTGCCTCCATTCCGCGCCTGCGTGGATGAGGGCGTGGCCGCGATCATGCCCGCCTTCATCGACGTGGCGGGCATGGCGATGACTGCGCACAAGCGCCTGCTGCGCGACATGCTGCGCGCCCGCTGGCGCTTTGATGGATTGATTGTCAGCGACTACAACGCCATCGCCGAACTCATCAACCATGGCGTGGCCGCCGATCCAGCGGAGGCGGCGGCTTTGGCGCTGAACGCAGGCGTCGATATCGACATGATGTCTGACGCCTATTTCAACGGCCTGCCGATCGCGCTGGAGCGCGGGCTTGTGAGCATGGATGAAATCGACATGGCGGTGCGCCGCGTGCTCAATTTCAAAGAGCAGATCGGATTGTTCGACGATCCCTATCGCAACATGGCGCCGTCAGCCTCAAAAGAAGAAATTCCAAAAACCCTTGCGCCGGAGCGTCGCGCGCTTTCCCGGCAGGCGGCGCAGCGCTCCATCGTTTTGCTGAAAAACGAAGGCGCCCTGCTGCCGTTGAAGGCGCCGCGCAGTCTGGCCGTGCTGGGACCGCTGGCGGATGCGCCCAACGATCAGCTTGGTCCATGGGCGTCGGCTGGCGATGGCCAGGACGCCGTCACAATCCTTGCAGGCTTGCGCGAGATGTTTGCGGGCGCCGAAATGCGCTTTGCAAAGGGCGCCCCGTTCGAAGGACGCGACGAGGACGAGCTTGAAGCTGCGCGCAAAGCTGTGGCGGGGGTGGACTCGATCATCCTGTGCATCGGCGAATCGCGCATGATGAGCGGCGAGGCCCTGTCGCGAACGAAGCCGGAAGTCCCTGCGGGACAGCTTGAACTTGCGCGCATGGCGCTGGAATCGGGTGCGCCCGTGGTGCTGGCGATCAACAGCGGGCGCCCGCTTGTCCTGCCCGACTGGCTGGTTGAGGGCGCGCACGCAATTCTGGCCGCCTGGCATGCAGGCACGGAAGCCGGGCCTGCTCTGGCGGCGATTTTATCAGGCGCCTGCAATCCATCGGCAAAGCTTGCGATCACATGGCCGCGCACGACGGGCCAGATGCCGCTGTTCTACGGCCTGCGTCCCTCCGGGCGCCCCCACGATCCGCAAAACACGTGGACGACCGGCTATTACGATTGCCCGTTCGATCCGTGCTGGAGCTTTGGCCAGGGCTTGTCCTACACGCGATTTGCCCGCGCCAATCTGCGGGTGGACCGCGACACGCTCGATCTCGACGATCTGGTGAGCGTCAGCGTGGACGTCACCAATATCGGGACGTGGGAGGGCGTGGAGACCATCTTTCTGTTCTCCCGCGATCCTGTGGCGCAGGTCACGCGGCCGATGCTGGAATTGCGCGATTTCACGAAAATCGCTCTGCGGCAGGGGGAGACGCGCACGGTCGTTTTCGTGGTGAAGGTTCGCGACCTTTGCTATCTCGACGAAGACCGCAAGCCGCGCCTTGACGATGGCGCGATCCAGTTTCACGTCGGCGCCAGCGCGCGGCGCGAAGACCTTGACCGCATCGACGTTGTTATCGCGCAGGGTTAGCGTCCGCGCGCCATGCAGGCTTCATAGGCCATGCGCCAGGCGTTCTGGTTGGGCGCCATCTGGCCCCAGCCCGTTTGATCGCCCGCCGGGGCGGCTGGGCGTCGCCCCGCGACTGGCGCGCCCTGCACGGACCCCACCAGCGCTACGCCGGTGCGTGGAGCGACGATGTTGGCGTAATCGCGTGCGCGCTGCTCGCAGGACGGGCGCTGCTGCGCGAAGGCGGGCGCGGCCAGGCTTGCAACCGTGGCGAGGCCTGCAAGCGCGGCCAGGCTTGCAAGCGCGGCCAGGCTTGCAAGCGCGGCGAGGAGCATCCAGTAAGCGCGGCGCATTTTCGTGTTTCCCTTCGTGTAACCTGCGCAGTCTGCCGCTGGAGCTGGCCTCGAGCAAGAACAAGCGCAGCTCTTTACTTGACCGGAACGTGGCCTGTGTCATGCTCTGGTCGCAGTTCGCAGCCCGGAGTTTTGGATGAACGGTCTACCCAGCATCGTCGCTTTCGCAGCCCTCGTCACGCTTGCTTCCGGCGCGCCCGCGCAGGCTGACATCACCAAGGGCATCTGGCATCGCGAAGACGGCAATGCGCGCGTGCGAGTGGCGCCATGCGGCGACGCCCTGTGCGCCATCAATGTCTGGATTCGCGAGCCCGGCGACGAAAAAGTGGGCGACCGGCTTGTCCTCAACGTGAAGCCGGCGGGTCCGGGCGTCTATGAGGGCACGGCTTTTGATCCGCAGCGCAATTTGAGTTTCGCAAGCCGCATCACCTATTCCGAAAGCCGCATGACGACGAGCGGCTGCGTACTCAAGATTCTATGCAAAAGCGTTGGATGGTCGCGCACGCCCTAAAACGCGGACACTGGTTGCAACATCGGCGACGATCCTTTAGCAGCGTGCGACAGGCCTGCGCGCGAGCCCGGCCAGGTAGAAGCGAAGCAGCATCCCAACGAAAAGAAGCCTTTCAGTGAAAAAGACTGCTCCCAAAAAGCTTGCCGCCAAAAAACTTCCCGAAGTCGAGATTCAGAAATCGCCCATTCAGGGACGTGGCCTGTTCGCGCTGGAAAAGATCGCGGTAGGCAAATGGGTGATGCAATACACGGGTCAGAAGGTGAGCCGGAAAGAAGGCGACCGCCGCGAGCGTTTTTATCGCTCCATCGGCTATTCGCTCTTGTTCGACATGGAGGATCATTACGTCGACGGGCTCATCGGCGGCAATGATTCCATTTATATCAATCATTCAAAGAAGCCCAATCTTGAAGCGTTGTTTCATCGCGGCGGCGTATGGTTTCACACCCTGCGCGCCATCAGGAAGGGCGAGGAACTGACGTTCGATTACGGCTTTGATCCGGTGAAGCCGAAAAAGAAATAGGCGTTAAAACGTCACGGATCGGGCGATGCAAACACGTTGGTGACGATCATCGCCGGATCAAGGTCCGCCAGCACCGGTGCGTTCCATGCGCGCGCCGCCAACGCCAGACCGCGCGCCACGTCTTCGGGCTGGCTGGCGCCGTCCGTTGACAGGTAGCGCACCACGCGCTCGAACAAAATCTCGGCAAGCGCTGGATCGTTGACGCTGGTGAACGTGCGCAGGAAGCGCAGCGACCACGCCTTGTCGTTTTTCATATGCGCTGCGGCCCTGTGGACGGCGCCCAGAAAGGCGCGCAAATCGTCACCGCGCGCCTCGCGCATTCCACGCGAGGCGGAATAGCCGTAGAGGGCTGTGCGGTCTGCGGGATCGGTCAGGTCGAGAATGGTGCGGGCGTTGCCGCTGGTCACTTCCCGCTGCGCCACAGTCGCCGAATACAAAACTGCGTCAAGCTCGCCGGTGCGCAGGGCAGGCGCCAGCGCGCCGGGGCCGGTTGGCGTAAACTGAAAACTTGCACTGCTGAGATCGGCCAGCCTGCGCGCCGCCATGTCGGCCACGCTCAGGCGCGGCCCCACGCCGATTTTGGCGCCGACAAGATCACGCAACGATTTTGTCGGGCTGTCGGTGCGCACGATCAGGCTCCAGCCGTAAAACCCGTTTGTCGCAACGGCCACGATTTTCAATTGCGATCCGGCGGCGATAGCGCGCGCCGCATAAGCGACGGTGTGGTCAATCACATCGACATGACCGGCGGCCAGCGCCTCTTCAGCCGCCGCCACTCCGCGCAGCGGCACGATGCGCACCGAAAGGCCTGCTTCTGCATAAAACCCCAGCTCGGCGGCGGCCGCCACGGGCGCGAAAACGGAATTGTCGGAGACCGACAGGCCGACGCGAACGCGCGCCTGCGCCGGGCCTTCTCCAGGCAGCGGATCGCCTGCGACTTGCGCCGATGGATTTTGGCCCACTCCAATTTGCGCCAATGAGATCGTTGCGGAAAACGCCAGAAGCGCCGCCGCAGCAAGCGTTGCGACGAAACTGGAAGGGACGGCGGACGTCACGTGCTCCTCCTGTCTGCGTGAAGGCCAATCGTACGAAAAAGCTCCGCAGGGCTCTCTTTGTCAAGGGATTAGGCGCTTCCCCTTGAGGTTGGGCGAGGGCATTTTTTGCGGCCGCAAGCGTAACCTTGCAGTTAGGCGGCGGGCAAGCGTGTGGAACGCCGGGCGCCTTCGCGTGTTCTTGAGGAGGCTGAGATCTGGCTGGACGCCTGTTTCGTAATATATGTAACTCGCCCTCTTTCAGCCACGGTTCAGGCTCCCTATATCATTACGCGGCGGTCGGCGTCATGCGGCCGCATCAGGTTAGCCCTTTCGGGAACCTAAGGAGGAATAGATGAGCGCTGCGCTTCCGGCCATATCCGCTGACAGTGGGCTATCCCGCTATCTGTCGGAAATCCGCCGGTTTCCGATGTTGCAGCCTGAAGAAGAGTACATGCTCGCCAAGAGTTGGCGTGAGCATGGAGACCGTCAGGCCGCACAGAAACTGATCACGTCCCACCTTCGCCTCGTGGCCAAGATTTCCATGGGCTATCGCGGCTATGGCCTGCCGATCGGCGAGGTTATCTCGGAAGGCAACGTCGGCCTGATGCAGGCCGTGAAGCGGTTCGAGCCTGAGAAAGGCTTCCGCCTCGCCACCTACGCCATGTGGTGGATCAGGGCGTCCATTCAGGAATATATTTTGCGCTCGTGGTCGCTCGTGAAAATGGGCACGACGGCCAACCAGAAGAAGCTGTTCTTTAACCTGCGCAAGGCCAAAAGCCAGATTTCGGCGCTTGAGGAGGGCGATCTTCGGCCCGAACAGGTGAAGATCATCGCCACCCGCCTCGGCGTGAGCGAAAAAGAAGTCGTGGACATGAACCGCCGCCTGAGCGGGGATGCGTCGCTGAACGCGCCGATCCGTCAGGAGGGCGAGGGGGAATGGCAGGATTGGCTGGTGGACGATTCCACCAGTCAGGAGACCCTGCTTGTGCAGCGCGAGGAGACCGACAACCGGTTGACTGCTTTGCAGCAAGCCCTTGGCGTGCTCAACGAGCGCGAGCGCCGCATTTTTGAGGCGCGGCGTCTGGCCGACGAGCCCATGACGCTGGAGCAATTGTCGGAAGAATTCGGCGTCTCCCGCGAACGCGTGCGCCAGATCGAAGTGCGGGCGTTCGAAAAAGTGCAGGCGGCGGTCAAGGCCGGCATTGCGCAGATCGAGATCACGTCCTGGCCGTTGTCGCCCCCCAAGCTGCCAGCGCATTGAGCGCTGTCGGCTTTTTTTCTCCAGAAGCCCCCACCGCCTAGCGCTCGCCATATTCTGCGACGATGAAGGGTTCTTGCAATCGCGAAAGTCTGCGCGCTGCCAGGATCGTTCCGACGTTGCGAAGTTGAGGAGGCGTCATGGCTATACCGACGGACAGGAAGCAAAAAACTGCCAAGCATGAAGCGGTGGACTGGCTGCCCCGCGCGCGGGTGCGCGGCAAGGGGGGCGATTTTTTGGTGGTTGTGCTCTCGTCGGCGGTTTTCATCATGCTGGGGCTGGCGGCGATGATCGTGCGGTTTGGCCCTGCTGATCCAGCCAGCGCATTGCCCGCGCCCAAGCAGAATCTTGGCGCCAATCTTCAGCTGGCGCCGTCAAAGCCGGCGTCGGCCGCCGTAAAGCAGACCGAGATCGTGCGCAGTCAAAACGAGATTGTGCGCAACATTGCTTCCGTGGGGTCCAACCCGCCCGCCTCGCCTGCGCCCGCCTCCAGTCTCTCTGCCTCCAATTCCCCTGCTTCCGGTCTCCCTGCCTCCGCTGCGCCCGTATTGCCCGCAGACGCACTTGCGCCGGGGCGCGTGGCCCGCGAGCCGGCCATCGTCGCCGCTGCGCCCATCGCCGCCCAGCCGCCCGGCGTCGCCTTCGCGCCCGATCCGCCGCCCGCCGCTCCCAGTGTGGTCAATGATCGGGCCGCTGAGCAGCCGACAAGAGCGCCTCCCCGCAAACCGGAAGTCGAGGCCAAACCCGAGGTCAAAAGCGCCGAGGTTGCGCGCACGCAAATAGCCAAAGCCGAGCCGCCGCCGCCCGAGAGCGCGCTGCGCAAGGGCGGCGAGGGGGCCACGTGGTCTGTCTATTTCGACAGCTTCCCCGATCAGCGCGCCGCCGCCGCGCAGATCAACGCTTTGCAGGGCAAATATAGCCCCCATCTGGGCGGGCGGCGCCTCACCTACACCCGCAAGGGCGAGAACTGGCTGATGCGCGCCAGCGGCCTCACGCAGGAAGCCGCAGATCAGGTCTGCGAGAAGGTCCGCAAGGCGGGCTCGGCCTGCTCGGTCGGCGGGCGGTAAATCGTCGCCAACGCTTTTTCTTCCCGCCCGTTCTTGCCGCCTGCGCCCCGCCCGCCTATCAAGGCGCGAATAGCAGGGCGCAAATTGATGACTGATTTCCAAGACGCAAAAGACAAGAAGCCGTCCGTTAAGGCGCGCCTGCCGCGCGGGCTGGCCGATCGCGGCCCCGCCGAAATCGCCGCGACCAATCGCATGACGCAGGCGATCCGCGAAACCTATGAGCTTTACGGCTTTGACGCGGTCGAGACGCCTTTCATCGAATACACCGAAACGCTCGGCAAGTTTCTGCCCGATCAGGATCGCCCCAACGAAGGCGTGTTCTCGTTTCAGGACGACGACGATCAATGGCTGTCTTTGCGCTACGACCTCACCGCGCCGCTCGCGCGCTACGTCGCTGAAAATTACGACCGCATCGCCAAGCCCTATCGCTCCTACCGCGCGGGCTATGTGTTTCGCAACGAGAAGCCCGGTCCCGGACGCTTCCGGCAATTCATGCAATTTGACGCCGACACCGTGGGCTCGGCAAGCGTGGCGGCGGATGCTGAAATCTGCATGATGGCCGCCGATACGCTGGAGCGCCTTGGCGTCAAGCGCGGCGAATATGTTGTCAAGGTCAACAACCGCAAAGTGCTCGACGGCGTGCTTGAGGCCGCCGGACTTGAGGGCGAGGGCCGCGCCGCGCAAAAGCTGATCGTGCTGCGCGCCATCGACAAACTGGACCGGCTTGGCACGGACGGCGTGCGCATGTTGCTCGGGCCTGGCCGAAAGGACGAATCGGGTGATTTCACCAAGGGCGCGGATTTGGCGACCTCCGCCATCGAGCGCATTCTGGCCTTCACCGATGCGCGCGGCGCCAATAACAACGAGACGCTCGCCAAGCTTGAGGCGGCTGTGGGCGCCTCAGCGCGCGGCCTTGAGGGCGTTCAGGAATTGGCCGAAATGGCGCAATTGTGCGACGCAGGCGGCTATGGCGACGGGCGCGTTGTGATTGATCCCGCCGTCGTGCGCGGGCTTGAATACTATACCGGCCCCGTCTACGAGGCCGAACTTCTGTTTGAGGCCAAAGACGAACACGGGCGCCCGATGCGCTTTGGCTCGGTTGGCGGCGGCGGACGCTATGACGGATTGGTCGCGCGCTTTCGCGGCGAGCCCGTGCCAGCCACGGGTTTTTCCATCGGCGTGTCGCGTCTTCTGGCCGCTTTGCAGGCGATCAAATCGCCGATCCTCGACGTTGATAAATTGCGCGGCCCCGTCGTCGTGCTGGTGATGGATCGCGATCAAATCGCTCGCTATCAGGGCTTTGTCGCGCAGCTGCGCGCAGCGGGCGTTCGCGCAGAACTCTATCTGGGCGCGGCTGGCATGAACGCGCAATTGAAATATGCGGACCGTCGCAACAGCCCGTGCGCGGTCATTCAAGGCTCGAACGAGCGCGACAAGGGCGAGGTCATGATCCGCGATCTGGCGCTGGGGGCGGAGCTCGCCGCCTCAACAAAAGACCGCGCCGATTATCTGGAGCTGCGCCAGCGCGCGCAATTTGCAGCCAGCGAAGACAGGCTCGTGGAAGCGGTGAAAGAAGTGCTGGGGCGCTGAGACTTTTGGCGAGTTGAGCAAAGGCCCAACTCGCCAGTTTTACTTCAGGCGTTTATCGCGCGCCAGACGCGCTCAGGCGTCAGCGGCATGTCGATATGGCGCACGCCATATTCCTTCAGCGCATCGGCCACAGCCGACAGCACCGCAGGCGGCGCGCCGGTTGCGCCAGCCTCGCCTGCGCCCTTCACGCCCAGCTCGTTGGACTTGCTCGGCACGACGTTGAACAAAGCCTCGATGCTTGGCAGATGGTGCGCGCGCGGCATACCGTAATCCATATAGGACGCGGTGATGAGCTGGCCCTCGTCGTCATAGACGACGTTTTCAATGATCGCCTGGCCAACGCCCTGCGCCACGCCGCCATAGACCTGCCCATGCACGATGAACGGATTGAGCACCACGCCGCAATCGTCCACCGCCACATAGTTCAGGATTTCCAGCACGCCGGTGTCGGGATCAATCTCCACCTCGCAGATATGCGCGCCGTTGGGGAAGTTCTCGCTGGTCCCGCTCCACGTCACGGTCTCGTCGAGGCTCGGCGCCATGCCTTCGGGCAGTTTGGCGGAATCGCGCGCCGCCGCAGCCACTTCCTGCATCGTCACGCTGGCGGTCTGGGTGCGGAACACGCCCGCTTCAAACGTCACCTTCTCGTCCTGCGTCTGCAACAGATGGGCGGCGATCTTGCGGCCCTTCTCGATGATCTTGCCGCTGGCCGTCTTGATGCCCATGCCGCCGACCATTGACGAGCGCGAACCAAAAGTGCCGACCGACATTTCGGGCGCGAGTTTCGAATCGCCGTTAATGAGTTTCACCTTGTCGTAATCGACGCCGAGAAATTCATGCACGAGCTGCGAATAGACCGTTGCATGGCCCTGTCCGTGCGAATATGTGCCAGCCAGCACGGTCACGTCGCCATTGTCTTCAAAGCGCAGGCGCATGCCTTCCGTGGGACGTGAACCTGCGCCCTCGATGAACACAGAGAGGCCGATGCCGCGCTTCTTGCCGTGCGCTGCTGATTGCGCGCGGCGCGCTTCAAAGCCGCTCCAGTCAGCCGCTTTCAGCGCCATGTCCATCGTGCCGGCAAAATCGCCTGAGTCGAGCGTGAAGCCCAGATGCGTCTTGTAGGGCATTTGTTCGGGCGTGATGAAATTGCGACGGCGCACGTCCTCGCGCGTCAGGCCGGTGGCTTCAGCGGCGGCGTCCATCAGCCGCTCCATGATGAAATTGGCTTCCGGGCGGCCCGCGCCGCGATAGGTGTCGGTGCAGATCGTGTTGGTGAACACGGGCTTCACGGAGAAATAGAAGTCCGTGACGTGATAGCCGCACGGAATGATGCGTCCGCCGCCTTCCATCGGCAGGCGCACGCCGTTCTCCGACAGATAGGCGCCGACGTTGACGAGCGTCTCGACTTTCAACGCGACGATCTTGCCGTTTGCATCCAGCCCCATTTCAGCGTGGTTGACCTGATCGCGGCCATGATAATCGGACACGAAGGTCTCCGAGCGGTCGCCGCGCCATTTCACCGGCACGCCCAGCGCGCGCGCTGCAAACGAGACCACGGCGGTCTCGGGATACATCTTGCTGCGGATGCCAAAGCCGCCGCCGGTGTCGATGGAAATGATACGCACATTGTCTTGCGGCAGGTTCAGAAGGTTCTGCGCCAACGCCACTTGCAGGCGGCGACCGCCCTGGCTTGGCGTGTAGACGGTCAGAGACTGAGACTCCTTATCCCACAGGGCCGTGACGACGCGCGGCTCCATCGGGCTCACGATCAGGCGGTTGTTGACGAGATCGACGCTGACGCGCGTGTGCGCCTTGGCAAGCTTGTCCTCGATGATGGCCTGATCGCCGTATTCCCAATGCACGACCACGTTGGTGCCAAACTCCGGCCACACGATCGGGGCGCTGGGGTCCAGAGCCTTTGAGGTGTTGGCGATGGCGGGCAGGGGCTCGAAATCAAACAGCACAGCCTCGGCGGCGTCGCGCGCTTCGTGGTGCGTGTTGGCCACGACCATGGCGAGGCACTCGCCGACAAAGCGGGTCTGTTCCGTCGGCATGACGAGGCGGTTGGTCTTGTGCATCGGCGCGCCGTCGCGGCTGACGTAGGTCGCGTCGTTGAGCAGATGTCCCATGCCGGCGGCCTCAAGGTCGGCGCCGGTGTAGATTGCGATCACGCCGGGCATTTCCAGCGCGGCCGAGAGGTCAACGCCCAGAATTTTCGCGTTGGCGTGGGGCGAGCGGGTGAAGGCGGCGAAAACCTGGCCCTCGAAATTCATGTCGTCAGTAAACTGGCCGCGCCCGGTGAGAAGCCGCGTGTCTTCCTTGCGCCGGACAGGCTGACCGATCCCGAACTGACCCATGACTTCTCCTCCGAATGTCTCTGCGATGTCTGCGTGTAATCCCGCTTCCCCTCTTAAAGCCCGTTGTGACGCGCACCGCAAGCGCAACGGCGTCGCAGTGCAGCACAAGCTTGCCTATGGCGCGCATTGGGCGGATGATTTGGATCAAGGCGCGTGGACGCAGAGAGCGTAGCGTAGGCTTTGCTGAAGCCTGAGACGGAGCAGATGATGGGCGCACGTTTCGTGATTGCTGCCGGGCTTATTGCGGCGAGCCTTGGCGTCGCAGACGCGCAAGAGACGGCGCTCGTTGAGACGGGCGCGCGCATCGCACGCGGGTCCTGCGCCTCCTGTCATGCGATCGACGCCGGGCCGGATAAAAACACCGTTAGCGCGGCGCCCTCGTTTGCCGACATTGCGGCCATGCCGTCGATCACCGAGCTTGCGATCAAGGTCTTTCTGCAAACGCCGCACGCAAGCATGCCCAACATCATGCTCGCGCAAAGCGAGGTTAACGCGCTGGCCGCCTACATTCTCAGCCTGCGCAGCAAATAAGGAAGTCAAACATGCACAAGCATATTCTGATTGCGACCGATGGATCGGACCTTGCACAAAAGGCCGCCGATTACGGGCTTGATCTGGCGGCGGGGCTCGGTGCGCGCGTCAGCGTCCTGGCGGCCACCGATACGTGGTCGGTGTTTGAAATGGCGCACAAGGCTGAAGCGGGCGTGGTCAATCCGCTGGAGCGCTATGAACAGGCGATGGCCAAAGCCGCGCGCTCGGTTCTCGACGACGTTGCTGCGCGCGCCAAAGCTCGCGGGGTTTCCTGCGAAACAATCCACGCCGCAGATCAGCAACCCGCGCAAGCCATAGTTGACGCAGCGCAAGCGCATGGCTGCGATCTGATCGTCATGGGCTCGCACGGACGCAGCGGGCTCAGTCAATTGCTGATCGGCAGCCAGGCCGCAAAAGTGCTGGCGCTCAGCAAGATTCCGGTTCTCATCTATCGTTGAAACGCGCGCGCTGAAATCAAAAGGAGTTTTTTATGTCCATCAAGGATCTGCTCGTCGTGCTCGATGTCGAGGACAAACAGGCGCCGGCGCATCGCTTTGCTTTGTCGCTGGCGCAACAAGCGCAGGCCCATCTCACCTTTGCGGGACTGGCCGTGCAATATGTCGCGCCGGTCTCATTCGGCGGGGAATATCCCTACGATTTAATGGCGCAGGCGATGGAGCAAACGCGCAACGCGCTGGAGGAAAACTACGCCCGCGTGCGGGCCTATGCGCCTGAAGATGCGCCGAGCGACTTCCTTGTGATCGAAGCCGTGTCGGGTCTGGCCAATGCGCGGCTTGGCGAACTCGCTCGCCATTTCGATATGACCGTGATCGGACAGGAGGAGGACAGCTCCACGGGCGACGACAACGGCTTCATCGTCGCGACTCTGTTTGGCTCGGGCCGTCCGGTGTTCATAACGCCCTATATCCATCAAGGCCCGGCAAAGCTCGATCACGCCATTGTGGCGTGGGACGGCGGATTGGTGGCGGCGCGCGCATTGGCGGCTGCCATGCCTCTGCTGGAGCGCGCGCGCCGCGTGGAGGTCGTCACGATTGCGCCGTCCGATGCGCCGGTAGATGAGCTGCCCGGCTTCAACATCACGCGCCATCTTGCGCGCCACGGGGTGCCCGTTGAATTACGGCAATTGGCGCCCGCCGACGATGTGGCCGCAGCTTTGCTCTCACATGCGGCGGAAACGGGCGCTGATTATCTGGTGATGGGCGCCTACGGCCATTCGCGCTTTCGCCAGTTCATGCTCGGCGGCGCCACGCGCGACATGCTGCGCTCGATGACGCTGCCGGTGCTGATGGCGCATTAAGACCCTTGCAAAAGCGGCTACTTGCGCATGTGCGCCGCATCGTTTAGGCGCACATGCAGATAAAAACGCCGCAGGGAACGCCATGAAAATTTGCCGCTTTGATAAGGGTCGCGTCGGGATCGTCGAGGGCGATCAGGTGAAGGACGTCACGTCTGCGCTTGAGGCTTTGCCGCCGCTGCGCTGGCCTGCGCCGTTTGGCGACCATTTCATCGCCCATCTCGACATGATGATCCCCAAACTGCGCGAGGCCGCAAAGACCGCGCCAGCATTCCCTTTGTCGCAGGTGAGCCTTGAGACCCCGGTCGCCAATCCCGCCCGCGTGATCGCGGCGCCGCTCAATTATCCGCTGCATGTGCAGGAGGCCGCAAATCCCGCCATCAATCATGGCGTGCATATGCCCGCCCATGACGGGTTTAAAACGCCCATTGATAAATACGGATTGTTCCTGAAGTCACAGACCGGCGTGATCGGCGCTGGCCAGAAAGTGGTTCTGCACTGGGACGGACGGCGCAACGATCACGAGGTTGAGCTGACGATGGTGATCGGGCGCGGCGGCAAGAACATTGCGCGCGAAGACGCGCTGAACCATGTCGCGGGCTATTGCATCGGCCTCGACATGACCGTGCGCGGCACCGAGGATCGCAGCTTCCGCAAGGCCGCCGACACCTATTCGGTGCTGGGGCCGTGGCTGGTGACGGCCGACGAGATCGCCGATCCCGATGCGCTGGATTTCGGCATGGAGGTCAATGGCGAGGTGCGCCAGCGCTCGAACACCGCGTCGCTGATCTGCGATTGCCGCGACCTGATCGTGCGCGCCTCGCGCGTCTATGCGCTGCATCCCGGCGACGTCATCATGACCGGCACGCCCGACGGCGTGGGCGAAGTGAAGTCCGGCGACGTGATGCACGCATGGATCGAGAAGATCGGCGACATGAACGTAAGCATCGCCTGA
>CAMCMI010000059.1 GCA_945875875.1 Rhizobium sp. Q54 | reverse complement strand
CGCGACAATGGTCCGTGCCTTGTCGTCGACCTCGACGTCGTTCGCGACAATTACACCTCTTTCGCGAAGGCTCTGCCGGACACGCGCGTATTTTACGCCGTGAAGGCGAACCCGCAGCCTGAAGTGCTCGACCTGTTGGCGCGCCTTGGATCCTGCTTCGACACGGCTTCCGTCGTCGAGATCGAGCAGGTTCTGGCCACCGGCTGCCCGCCCGAGCGCCTGAGCTACGGCAACACGATCAAGAAGGAGCGGGACATCGCGCGCGCCTATGCGCTTGGCGTCCGGCTGTTTGCGGTCGATTGCGAGGCCGAGGTCGAGAAGATCGCGCGCGCCGCTCCCGGCTCGAAAGTGTTCTGCCGCATCCTGTGCGACGGCGCGGGCGCCGAATGGCCGCTCTCGCGCAAGTTCGGCTGCGTGCCGGAAATGGCCACGAGCGTTCTTGAGCACGCCCATCGTCTGGGCCTGCAGGCCTACGGCGTGTCGTTCCACGTTGGTTCCCAACAGCGCAACCCGCGCATGTGGGATTCGGCTCTGGCCGCATCGTCGACGATCTTCCGTGAGCTGGCCGAGCGCGGCATCCACCTCCAGATGGTGAATCTGGGCGGCGGGTTCCCGACGAAGTATCTGAAGGACGTGCCGGCGGTGAAAGCCTACGGACAGGCGATCTTCCGCTCGCTGCGCAAGCATTTCGGCAACCGGATCCCCGAGACGATCATCGAGCCGGGTCGCGGCATGGTCGGCAACGCGGGCGTGATTGAAGCCGAAGTGGTGCTGGTGTCGAAGAAGTCTGCGGACGATACGGTGAAATGGGTCTATCTCGACATCGGCAAGTTCAATGGACTGGCCGAAACCATGGACGAGATGATCCGCTATCCGATCCGCACCGATTTCGACGGCGACGAGACGGAAGCGTGCGTGATCGCAGGCCCGACCTGCGATTCGGTGGACGTGTTGTACGAGAAGGAGCCTTATTTCCTTCCCGTCAGCCTTGAAGTGGGCGCCAAAGTCCTGATCGACGGCACCGGCGCGTATACGACGACCTATTCGGCCGTCGGCTTCAACGGCTTTCCGCCGCTTGAGACGCATGTGATCTGATCTACGGATCGGATTAAAGAGATCGCGGGCGCAAGTCCGCGATCAACAAGTCCGCGATCCAGACTGCCAAATCCCCAATTGTCCCGAACGGCCCCGAACCTTGGCGCTTCTGCGCAAAGAATTGTGGGTGCGAGGGTCGCTGACTGCCTCTCATGGAGGGTCGGATGACCTTGTTTTCGCATGCGCCTTCACGCGTCGATTTTTCCAATCGCGCCGCTGTTCCACAAGCCCTTTTTCCCTGCGCGGAGTTTCTCCCGCAGGCTCGCGGACTCGCGCCGCTCGTTCTGCGCACGCAAATCGCGTCTGATGCGCCAGCGCGCGAGCTTCTGCTCGATGCGGCGCTGGGCGCTGGCCGTCGCGCCAAGACCAGCGAGCTGTTTCGCGCCGGGCGCTTGCCTGCGCACGGCCTTGCTTTGAGCGCTATGCATGGCGGCGAGCTGGTCGGCACCGTGCGGCTGTGGAACGTGAGCGCTGGCGGCAAGCCCGCTCTGCTGCTTGGCCCGCTGGCGGTCTCCGGCGCCCATCGCTCGCTTGGTATCGGCGCCGCGCTCATGCAGATGGCCATCGAGCGCGCCCGCACGCTCGGCCATGGCGCGATCCTGCTGGTGGGGGACGCTGCCTATTACCAGCGCTTTGGCTTCCAGCCGGAGCTGACGCAAAAGCTCGATCTGCTCGGTCCCGTGGAGCGCGCGCGCTTTCTGGCGCTGGAGCTTGCGCCCGGCGCGCTGGTTGGCGCCGCCGGCATGGTGGTCCCGACAGGGGCTCGGGAGCGCTCGCGGCCGCGCGCGCACATTCGCCAGCGCGCAAAAAGCGCGCAGGCGGCATAATCCGCCTTTCAACCATAATCTTCTCGTCAACATTGACGGGGCAGGCCCGGTTTGGTTGATGGCTGCAGCATTGCAGCCCTTGACCTGCCGGGCCTGCCCTTTTTCATCAGGAGTACAAAATGACAACTTGGCCCGTACACGGACGGATCGACGGCCCGATCGTGATGATCGGCTTTGGATCCATCGGCAGAGGCACGCTGCCGCTGATCGAGCGCCATTTCCAGTTCGACAAATCGCGTTTTGTCATCGTCGGGCCGGATGATACCGACCGCGCCATCGCCGAAAAGCACGGCGCCCGCTTCATCAAGCAGGCCGTCACGCGCGAGAATTATCGCGAGCTGCTGGCGCCCTTGCTGACTGAAGGCGGCGGGCAGGGTTTCTGCGTCAATCTTTCCGTCGACACCTCGTCGGTTGCGATCATGGAATTGTGCCGTGAAATCGGCTCGCTCTACATCGACACGGTGACCGAGCCGTGGCCGGGCTTTTATTTCGACAAGGACATGCCGGTCGATCAGCGCACCAATTATGCGCTGCGCGAATCGCTTTTGGCCGCGCGCCGCAAATCGCCAGGCGGGACGACGGCGGTTTCCTGCTGCGGCGCCAATCCGGGCATGGTGTCGTGGTTCGTCAAGCAGGGCCTCGTAAATCTCGCCAAAGACCTTGGCGACACGGCGCCCGAGCCCACAACCCGCGACGGCTGGGCGCAGCTCGCGCAGCGTCTTGGCGTGAAAGGCATTCACATCGCCGAGCGCGACACGCAGCGCGCCAAGTCTCCCAAGCCGATGCAGGCGTTCGTCAACACGTGGTCGGTCGAGGGCTTTTTGTCGGAAGGCGTGCAGCCTGCCGAACTGGGTTGGGGCACGCATGAAAAATGGATGCCCGACAACGCAGGCACGCACAAGGAAGGCTGCGGCGCAGCCATTTATCTCCAACAGCCCGGCGCCAATACGCGCGTGCGCTCCTGGACGCCGACCGCGCAGGCCCAATACGGCTTTCTCGTCACGCACAATGAATCGGTCTCCATCGCCGATTACCTGACGGTGCGCGATTCCTCTGGCGCAGCGGTTTATCGCCCCACCTGCCATTACGCCTATCATCCCTGCAACGATGCGGTTCTCTCGCTGCATGAATTGTTCGGGCAGGCGGGCCGCGTGCAGGAAGTCCAGCACATCCTGAACGAGGACGAGATTGTGGACGGCATCGACGAGCTTGGCGTGCTGCTCTATGGCCACGGCAAGAACGCCTATTGGTATGGCTCGCAGCTCTCGATTGAAGAGACGCGCCGCATTGCGCCCTATCAGAACGCGACCGGATTGCAGGTCACGTCCGCCGTGCTGGCTGGCATGGTGTGGGCGCTGGAGAATCCCAACAACGGGATCACGGAAGCCGACGAGATGGATTATCGCCGCTGCCTTGAAGTGCAGACGCCTTATCTTGGCCCCGTGATCGGCGCCTATACCGATTGGCATCCACTGGTTGGCCGCCCCGGCTTCTTCCCCGAAGACATCGATACGAGCGATCCGTGGCAGTTCCGCAACGTGCTGGTGCGCTCGGGCGATTCGCCGGTGCAGGCGCAGCCGATCTTGAAGAAGTGACAAGCCGATCTTGAAGAAGTGGATGGCGGCGCCTCTCCAAAAAAGGGGAGGCGCCTTCAGTCTAAAGCCAGCCCTTGCGCCGGAAATAGATGAACGGCAGCACGCCCGCCACGAACATCAGGCCCACCGCCGCCGGATAGCCCCATTCCCAGCCCAGCTCCGGCATATGCCGAAAATTCATGCCGTAGACGGAGGCGATCAGCGTCGGCGGCATCAGGCAGACGGAGGCGATCGAGAAGATCTTGATGATCTGGTTCTGTTCGAGATTGATGAGGCCGAGCGTCGCGTCGAGCAGGAAGGTGATCTTGCTCGAAAGATAGGTCGAGTGATCGGTGAGCGAAGTGATGTCGCGCTGGATTGAGCGGATGCGCTGGCGCGCTTCCTTGATGGCGCGCTTGCCCGCGTCTTCCGAAATGGCCGTGTGATAGGTCAGCAGCCGGATCATGGTGACGAGGCTTTCGCGCACCAGCGACAATAAATCGCCCTCGCGCCCAATGCTCACCAAAACGTTCTTGAAATCGCGGCTTCTCGTTTTGGCGGAATTGTTGGCCTCGTGAAATACCTCACGCGAGATTGAATCGATCTTGGTCCCGACGCGCTCCATCACGTCGGCGATACGGTCGATCATCGCCTCCAGCAGGCTGAGCATGATTTGCTCGCCGGTGGCGCAGGCGACGGCGCCGGGGCGTTGCGCGCGGGCTGCAAACATCGTGAACGGGCGCGGCTCGGCGTAGCGCACGGTGACGAGCGTGGCGCCTTTCATGACGAAGGTGATCGGCGTCACGATAGGCTCTTCGTCAAGATGGGCCAGTGCGGCGATGGTCATGAACTCGCCGCCGTCCTCGCTGTAGAGCCGCGAGGAGACCTCGATTTCCTGCATTTCCTCGCGCGTGGGAATCGACACGCCGACGAAGCGCTCAACGTAGCGATCCTCGTCCGGCGTTGGATTGAGCAAATCGACCCACAGGATCGGCCCCCCGGGCAGCGGCGCGGACAGGTCCGGCGTCACGACGAGATCGTGAGGTTCAAGATGGTCGTTGATGCGAACGTAAATGCGCAGCATGGGTTCTTCTCGCTGGCTCAAGAGCCGTGGCAGACCAGGATTTGAGTACGCAGAACTTGAGACGAGAGACTTGAAGACAAAGCCTGCGTGCCAGCATCGCTCCGGCCCGTCAATATCGGCGGCCCTCTCTATGCCGGGCGCCTGACGACGTTTGCGTGACAAAACTGCGTCCGGCCCGCCTTGCTTTAGCCGGGATCATTGGGCCATGTTACAACGAATCATGAGCATCTCACGCGTCCTCTTCGCCCTGATTTTTGCAGCCGCCCTTAGCCTTGGCGCGCTTGAGCCAGCGCGCGCCCATCCGCATGTGTTTGTCGCGGTCAAAACGATTGTGCTGTTTGGGCCGGACGGCAAGATTTCCGGCGTGCGCCATTCATGGACGTTCGACGACATGTATTCGGCCTTCGCCACGCAGGGGCTTGGCGGCAAAGGCGGCAAGCCCACCGAAGCCGAACTGAAGGAACTGGCCAAGGTCAACGTCGAGCAATTGGAGGAGGCCTCGTTCTTCACCTTTGCGCGCGCGGGCGGACGCCCGGTCGAATTTGCGCCAGCGGTCGATTATTCGATTACGCTGGACGCGAAAAAGCTCGTGACCCTGCATTTCACTGCGCCCTTCAAGGCGCCCGCCAGCGCTGGCAAGGCGTTCGCGGTGCAGGTGTACGATCCCACCTATTTCGTGGCGTTCGATTTTGAAAAGCAAGCGCCGGTGTCGCTGCGCGGCGCCCCCTCCGGCTGCAACGTCAGCGTCAGCGAGCCGCCGCCGCTGTTGCCGGAAGACAAAGGCAAGCTCAATGATTCCCTTGGCACGAACGTCTCGCCCGGCGCAGATTTTGGCATTAAACTGGCGAGCCGCGTTATCGTGGCGTGTCCGTGAGCGCGTGTCTTTGGATCCATCATCTTACGCAGGCGATATCGTGAAACACATGTCTGCATCGCAGTTCTTGTCTGCATCGCCGTCCCTGCCTCGCACGCTTGCGCTGCTTGCCTGCGCGCTGATCGGCGCCGTCCTGATCGCCTCCGTTGATGCGCTCGCGCATGAGGCTTTTGCGCAGGCTCTGGCGCCTGCGCGCAATCCCTTCGACATGGGCATGAGGGAGGGTTCAGGCCCGCCCACCAGCGGTTTTGCGGCATGGGTTGTGGCCGAGCAGATGCGTTTTGAGCGCATGCTTAGCGGCGCCGTGCGCGCCATCGAGGCGGATGCGTCTGCGCTGTGGACCTTGCTTGGAATCAGTTTCGCCTATGGCGTTTTTCACGCGGCGGGGCCGGGCCATGGCAAGGCGGTGGTGGCGTCCTACATGTTCGCCAACGACAATTCGCTGCGGCGTGGAATCGCGATCTCGTTCATGGCCGCTGCATTGCAGGCGGTGGTCGCGGTGCTGATCGTGGCCGTGCTGGCGGTCGCGCTCAACGCGACGTCTGCACGCATGAAGGAAGTCGCCAATCTTGTTGAGCTGGCCAGCTATGGCGCCATCGCGCTGCTGGGCGCCTGGCTGGTCTGGCGCAAAGGCCGCGCGCTGGCGGGCGAGCTGCGCGGCAAGCAGACTCATCACCATGACCATGGGCATCACGATCACGATCATGCGCACAAACCCAAAGCGCATGTTCACGATGAGCATTGCGGCCATTTCCATGCGCCATCCCCAGCCACATTGGGGGACGGCTTCACATGGCGCGGCGCCATCGCCACCGTGTTCGCCGCTGGCGCGCGTCCCTGTTCGGGCGCAATTCTGGTTCTGGTGTTTGCGCTGGCGCAGGGCATTTTCATGGCTGGCGTCGCGTCCGCTTTCGCCATGGCGATGGGCACCGCGCTCACCACCAGCGCGCTCGCGGCTGTCGCCGTCGGCGCCAAGGGGCTGGCCGTGCGCTTTCTCGGGCAAGGCTCGGGAGGCGGGGTCATCGTCGTGCGCCTGCTGGAGCTGGCCGCCGCGCTGCTGGTGCTGTTCCTGGGCGCAAGCCTTGTGCTGGCGGTGATGGTTGGGCGTTAGGGAGAGGGAGAACCCCTCATCCGTCACGCGATCAGCCATGGCGCCTATTTCTTCCTTCTCCCCTTGCGGGAGAAGGTGTCGCTTGCGTCAGCAAGCGACGGATGAGGGGTCCCTAAAACCCCAAAGCCGCGCCATCTCCGCGCGGATCGTGACCGCCGTCGACGCCGCCTCTTGGCCAGCGCATCAGCGCGCCCGCCTGTCCGAAGCTTCCCGAATGCTCAATCTCTTTCTCAATCTCCTGGCCCGCCCGCCGCAAAGCCGACAGCACGGAGGGATCGAAGCGGTCCTCCATGTTCAGGCGCACTTCCCGACCATCGCAACGAGATGCAAAACGCGGCGCCTCAAGGGCTTCCTGCAAACGCATTCCCGAAGCCAGCGCCAGGAAAATCTGCGCCTGAACTTGCAGAAGCGTTTCTCCCCCGCCTCCGCCCGCGCCCAGAACCGCCACGCGGCCATCGTCGAAGGCGGCCAGCGCCGGGTGCGCGGAATGAAAAGCCTGCCGCCCCGGCTCCAGCGCGTGCAGGGAATCAGCCTCAAGGCAAAAGCCCGCCGCGCGATCCTGCATCAAAAGGCCGGTGGTCTTCAGCACGCAGCCAGAACCAAATTCTGAGCCAATGGACTGGACGCAGGATACCGCGAGCCCCGAGGCGTCAATCGCGCCAAGCCATGTCGAACCCTGCGGGCTTTCCGGAGCCCCCGCAAAAGGCGCCGCACGCGATAGGGATATCGCAGCCGCCTCGCGATCAAGCGCTGCCCGCGTCAGAAATTGCGCGGGGTCCTCAAAGCTGCGATCGAAATCGCCGCAGACGCGATCACGAATATCAGCCGCGCGCTTGCTCGCCTCAACAATGGCGTGGATATGCTCGAAGCCGGCTTTGTGCGCAGTCTCCAGCCGCTGCAATATCCCTTGCAGCACAAGGCCAGCCAGCCCCTGTGTGGGCGGCGGCGCGCCCCACGTCATTGCGCCGGGAATAGCCAGATTGAGCGGCGCCCGCCAGCGCGCCTCCGTGCGCTCAATATCGGCCCGCGTGATGGGCGCCTCGATGTCGGTCAGATCGGCGGCCAGCTCGCGGCCAATATCGCCGCGATAAAAATCGCGCAGGCCCGCATGGCCCAATTGCTCAAGGATGATCGCGATTCTGGACGCTGCACGTAGATCGCCCTCTGCAGCGCGCACATGGACGCCCTCGCCCTTTTCGAGGAAGGCGCCTGCAAAGCCCGGCGCGTTTTGCAGCGCCTCAAAATCAGGCGGACGCAAACGCGCCTCAACCGGGCTCACGCAATAACCCTCGCGCGCATAGCCATGAGCGTCAGACAGCAAATCAGCCAAAGGCAGGCGCCCGCCGAGCGCTTTGGCCAGCTCCAGCACGCACCGCCAGCCGTCAACCAGCCCCGGGGTCGCCAGTGCGCCCAAAGGTCCGCGCGCAGGCGGGGCATGATCGTAGCCGAGCCCGCGATAGAATTTAATCGTCGCGCCAGCGCCTGCAAAGCCGCAGGCTTGCAGATAATGCACGCGCCCCTTGGGCTCGCGCACCAGCCAGAAAGCGTCGCCGCACAGCGAATTGGCGTGCGGGGTTATCACACAAAGCGTGGCCGCCATCGCGACTGCGGCCTCTATTGCGTTGGCCCCGAGCGCCAGCATGTTGCGCCCGGTGCGGGCGGCGGCGGCATGGGGCGCGCTGATGGCGGCGCCGGAAAATTCAGGAGCGTGGGGCATATGGTTTTGATGGACCGCTTGCGAGGTAAACCGGGGTGTTATACTTGATAAGCGAGCAGGGCGTGAGCGCCCCTGACGAGGAGCGGGCCTTGACGCAGAAGAAGCAGATCAACTGGCGCAACGTCATCACGATTTTCAGCGTGGCGATCCTCGTCGGAACTGAATTGATCGGCATGACGTGGGCCGCAGGCTGGGCTATCGGCGGATTGCTCGATTTGCCGCCGCTGTTCCGCCGCGCGTTCGAGATCGTCGGCGGCTGCCTTGGCGTCACGGGCCTGTATTATTTCGTGCGCGCCGCGCTCAAGGTCGAGCCGCTGCGCGGCTAGTCGCGCAGCTAATCTGGCAAGCCTTTTGCTCCGCTGTCGACGGGCGCAATATCGACCCCGGTCGCCGCCTTCCACCGCTCTGCAATGTTCGCCGTCATTCCTGTGCTTAGGCTGGCGCATGCTTTCAGCCGCGACAGATCGACACTCGAAAGCGCTTTGCAATCGGCGAGCGCGCCATAAAGCGCCGGGCTCAGCGCCAGCAGGTCGGGCGGCGATTTTCTGAACGCTTTGATGGCGTCACCGGGATCGCGCGCGTCCATCAGTAAAACTTGTTTTGCGCCGATGCGCCACATAGACAGCCAGCACAGGATCAGCGCTACAGGGTTTGAAACCGGCTGATCGTGCGCCAACGCAGGCGAGGTCGTTGCAAGCTCGCCAATCCCGGGCTCATGGAGCCAGCTTCCAGCCTGCGCGATTTCCGCCAGCAGAGCCCGATGGGCCAGTCTCACGCCGCCCTGCCCGGCGCCTGCATAGCGCCACATCGCCACGTCGTCGGGCGTGTGATCGACGGGTTTTGGCGGCTCGCCTGCGCCCCATTCCGTGAAACTTCCAAAGGGTAAAGTGGCGAACAAAGTATAGGGCTTCACCCGGCGGCGCAGGCGGCGCACCGTCACATTGGCGAAAAAACCGCGCCAGCCAATGAGATCGCCCGGCGCCATGATGATCGCCCGCTCCAGCGTCTCAAGGTTTTCAACCGCGTCGCATAAAATATGCGCGTTGGTTTCCAGCACAAACATCACGCGGGCGCCGGACGCGTTCAATTGCGCAGCAAGGTCTTGCGGGCTTGCGTCAGGATCAACGGGCGCAAGCACGAAGCCGCCTGCTATGACGCCAAACAGGACTGGCGCGCAGGCCATGACGTTGGGGGCCATGATCGCGACGCAATCGCCCTTTTGCAGACCCAGCCTTTGCAGGCCCGAGGCTATGGCGCGGGCATGGTCGGCGATCGAGGAATAGCTCAGGCGGGCGCCAAAGCTCTCAAAGGCGATGCGATCCGCAAAAGCGGCGGCGCCGGTCTCGAACACATCGACCAGCGTTTCGGCGACCGCCATGTTCTGCGAACCTTCCATTGCCGCCAACCGGCGCCGATTATTCTTTGGTCTTCAAATCTTTCAGCTTGGCGAACACGGAATCGACGTCGATCTCGTCTTTCTCGTCCGCCTGCGGAGCTGCGGAGGGCGTAGAGAACACGCTCTCGCGCGTCGGCGCCTCGGGCTCGGCTTCCCAGGCGCGCGGGCCGGTCGTGATTTCGGCGGGCGCGAGCATCTGTCCGGCGTCGGGCGCTTGCGGGCGATCCTTGTTGGCGCGCGCGACTTCAAAATCGAGATCGAGCTGCGAGCAAAGGCCCAGCGTCACCGGGTCCATTGGGGCCAGCGAGGCCGAATTCCAGTGGGTGCGGTCGCGAATGCCCTGCAAAGTGGTCTTGGTGGTGCCGACGAGGCGCATGATCTGCGCGTCCTTCAGCTCGGGATGATTGCGGATCAGCCACAAAATCGCGTTCGGGCGATCCTGACGGCGCGACAGCGGGGTGTAACGGGCGCCGCGGCCCTTCTTGGCTTCCGGCAGGCGCACTTTGGAGACCGCAAGCTGGAGCTTGTAATCGCCGCTCTGCTCGCCGCGCGCTATCTCGTCGCGGGTTAGCTGGTTCGACGTGACGGGATCCTGACCCTTGATGCCGGTCGCCACTTCGCCGTCGGCGATGCCCTTCACCTCAAGCGGGTGCAGCTTGCAGAAATCGGCGATCTGGTCGAACGTCAGGGACGTGTTCTCCACGAGCCAGACGGCGGTCGCCTTGGGCATCAGCGGTGCGTTGCTCATGACATGCTCCTTGCGGCGTATCTGGCGCCGTGCAGCGAACGAAAAATCGGCAAGGCTGATCAGGCTCCGGAACTCAGGCTCCGGTCCGGTCGAGGCTTACCTCAACAGCGATCATCCATGACGGGGATGCCGCATGTATAGTCGCGACCGGGGCGCAACGCAATCGTTTGTGCGCTGCGCTTCTCGTCAAGCCAGCGCTTGGCCCTCAGCCGGCGGCTTTGCGGATCGCATCGCCCTTCTCGTAAGCCCGCAGCACGGCGGGGCGCGCCTTGATGGCCTCAAACCAGCGTTTCACATTGGGATAATCAGCCATATTCACCTTGTGGCGCTCATGATTGGCGATGGCGGGATAGCAGGCGATGTCGGCGATGGAATAATCCGCCCCCGCCAGAAAAGCGCCGCGTCCAAGCTGGCCGTCGAGCACTTTATAAAGCCGGGCCAGCTCGTTGAAGCAGCGCTCCGCAGCGCCCGGGTTTTGCGCGGCCATGTCGCCGGTGTAAAGATTTGCCTGTCCGGACGCCGGACCAAGACCGCCGATCTGCCAGAACACCCATTCCATGGCGCGAATGCGGGCGACTGGATCCCTGGGCAAGAACTGCCCGGTTTTGTCAGCCAGATAAAACAGGATCGCGCCGGATTCGAACACGCCCGCAGGCTCGCCGCCATTGGCGGGCGCACGGTCGAGAATGGCGGGAATGCGGTTGTTGGGCGAAATTTTCAGAAATTCCGGACGAAACTGCTCTTTTTTGCTGATGTTGACGGGGTGAAGCTCGTGGGCGATCCCGCTCTCCTCCAGGAAAATCGCGATCTTTTGCCCGTTTGACGTAGGCCAGTAATGCAATTCGATCATGCCGCTTCCCCCTGATGGTTTCTTTGGTACGCTTCGTGTTCATTCTTGCGCACTATATATCCGATCAGCTCCGCGTCGAATCCGCAAAAGAGACATTCATGGCCAATCGTTCCGAAGACCAGAATCCCTTTCTTGAAGTCTGGAATACGCCATTCGGCCTGGCGCCTTTCGACAAAATAGCGCCGGAGCATTTTGCGCCCGCCTTTACGCGCGCCCTGATTGAGCATGACGCGGAGATCGCCGCCATCGCCGGCGCGCGCGAGCCCGCCAATTTCCAAAACGTCATCGAGGCGCTGGAGCGCAGCGGTCGCAGCCTGCGCCGCGTCGGCCGCGTGTTCTTCAATCTCGCCGCCACCGATTCCACGCCGGAATTGCAGGCCATCGAGCGCGAGATGTCGCCAAAGCTGGCCGCTCACGGCGCCGCGATTTCGATGAACGCAGATTTGTTCAGGCGCATCGACGCCGTGTCAGCTGCAGGATTGCCAGCTGCAGGTTTGAACGGCGAGCAGGCGCGGGTTCTGACGCGCATCCACAAGGATTTCGTGCGCTCGGGCGCCAGGCTCAATGAGGCGCAAAAAGCGCGCATGGCGCAGATCGTCGAGCGCATGGCGGTGCTGGGCACGCAATTTGGCCAGAACCTTTTGGCCGATGAAGCCGACTTTGTGATGGAGCTTGGCGAGGCCGACATGGCAGGCTTGCCGGATTTGCTGCGCGCCAGCGCCGCCCGCACGGCAAAAGAGCGCGGCCTTTCGTGCGCTTATGCGATCACGCTGTCGCGCTCGCATGTCGAGCCGTTTCTGGAAACATCATCGCGGCGCGATCTGCGTGAGACTTTGTTCAACGCGTTTGTCGCGCGCGGGGCTCGCGGGGGCCTGAGCGACAATCACGCGATCATCAATGAGATTGTGGCTTTGCGCGCCGAGAAAGCCGTGTTGCTCGGCTATTCAACCTACGCCCATTACAAGCTCGACGACACGATGGCGAAGGCGCCCGATTCCGTGCGCTCCCTGCTCGATCAGGTATGGGAAAAGGGCCGCGCGCGGGCATTGCAGGAGGCCGCCGATCTGCAGGAAATGGCCGATTCTGAAGGCGCCAATTTCAAAATTGCAGCCCATGACTGGCGCTATTATTCATCAAAGGTAAGAGCCGCAAAATTTGCCATCGACGATGCGCAGGTGAAGCCTTATTTCGAGCTGGAGAACATTCGCGCCGCCGCTTTCGACGTGGCGGGCCGCCTGTTCGGCCTGACGTTTGAAGAGCGCAAAGGCTTGGTGCTGTATCACCCTGACGTGCGCGCATTTGAAGTGAAAGATGCGCAAGGCGCGCATGTGGCTTTGTTCGTGGCGGATGATTTTGCGCGCGCCTCCAAGCGCAGCGGCGCTTGGATGACCGCGTTCCGCTCGCAGCAAAAGCTTGATGGCGACGTGCGCCCGATCATCGTCAACGTGCTTAACGTCGCAAAGCCCGGCGCGGGCGAGCCCGCGCTGTTGTCGCTCGATGAAGCGCGCACGCTGTTCCACGAATTTGGCCATGCGCTGCACGGCATGTTGTCGGACGTTGTTTATCCGCGCATATCTGGCACCAGCGTTTCGTCCGATTTTGTCGAGCTGCCCTCGCAATTGTTCGAGCATTGGCTGACGCAGCCTGACGTTTTGCGCCGCTTTGCGCGTCATGTGAAAACTGGCGAGGCGATGCCCGAAGAACTGCTGGAGCGCATACTGGCCATGCGCACGTTCAACCAGGGTTTCGCTACGGTTGAATATTGTTCGTCGGCCTATGTGGATATGGATTTTCACGCGCTGGCGCATCCGGTCAGCGTGGACAGCGCCGCCTTCACGCGCAAGCGCCTTGAGGCGATTTCCATGCCCGCTGAAATCGCCATGCGCCATGCCACGTCGCACTTTGCGCATGTGTTTTCAGGCGAGGGCTATTCGGCTGGATATTACTCTTATCTGTGGTCGGAAGTGCTGGACGCTGACGCGTTCGATGCATTTCTGGAGACCGGCGATGCGTTTGATCCGGCTGTGGCGCAGCGGTTACATGAATTCATCTATTCAGCGGGCGGCAAGCGCGAACCCGACGACGCCTATATCGCCTTCCGTGGTCGCCTGCCCACCCCCGACGCTCTGTTGCGCAAGCGCGGACTGGCTGAAGCGGCGGAGTAAACTTTGGACCGCGCGCATCTTTGGGCCTGCAAACAGAGCGCGCGAGGCCGCGCGCGGTCCAGACTCAGTTTCACATCGTCAGTACGATCTTACCGATGTGATGGCCCTCCTCCATGCGCGAATGGGCTTTGGCGACGTCGCGCAGGGGAAAGGTTGAATCAATCACCGGCCTGCATTTGCCTTGCGCAAAAAGTGGCCACACGCGCTTGAACAGATCTTCGGCGATGGCGCCCTTCTGCTCGATCGTGCGCGGGCGCAGCGTCGATCCGGTATACATGATGCGCTTGGCCGAGATCGGGCGCATGTCAAAGTTCTCGATTTTATAGCCCTGCTGAAAAGCGATCTGCACGATGCGACCGTCCATCGCCGCGCATTCAAGATTGCGCTGCACGTAAGGTCCGCCGATCATGTCAAGGATCAGGTCAACACCCGCGCCGTTGGTGAAACGCTTCACCTCTTCGACGAAATCTTGCATGCGGTAATTGATCGCAAGATCCGCGCCCAGCTTAACGCAGGCGTCGAGTTTGTCCTCTGCGCCAGCGGTAACGATGATG